>JAPPNT010000073.1:0-4598 GCA_028873745.1 Chloroflexota bacterium
GGTCTGTGCCATGCGTTCTCCTGCAGGCTGTTGCTAAGGGAATCGCCTCATAGTGCGTCTTTGGCTACGCACCGGCCTCCGGCGTAAGGTCGCGGCCCGCCAGCGCCGGGTGGGCCGCCGTGTAACGATGCGCCCGGAACACCGAGTTCGGCGAGCCGGACCCGAACTGAGCGCCCTCCGGGATCCGGTGCGGGTTCACGAACTCCCAGACGATCTCCTTGTCGTTCGTCACCTCAAAGATGCGGCCCGGCGCGCCCTCGGTGATGAGCGTATTCCCGTTGGGCTGCCGCTCGCACCCGCTGATGTGGAAGCTGTAGAACGAGATTGGCGGGTCGCCCACGTACTCCCACTCGATTTTGTCGGTCTGCGGGTTCACCTCTACCACCCGCGAGTGGGTGAGGCCCCCGCGGTGGGGCCCGTTGTCGAAGATCAGGACGTTTCCGTTGTCCAGGTACGTCGGGTGGTGCTGGTGGGAGATCTCGCCCGGCCCCCACTTCCACGTGAACTGCCCGCTGTCCTTGTTGACGATGCCCACCAGGTCGATCTGCCGGAAGCTGACCAGGAGGTCAGCGTCGGGTGTCACGGTCAGCGCGTTCTGGTGCAGCCAGTTGGCCCGCGATTCCCACGGGCACATGACGTCCGTCTCCGGGTCCAGCGCCTGCCACATGCTGTAGTCCCGCACAGTGGAGCCCTCGACGTCGACCTCGCGCACCATCTCGCCCGCCATCGGCGCGTCGATGGCGCCGCGTCCGCCGCGCACTCGGCGCGAGACCTCCTGTGGCATCGGGTCGGAGCGCACGACGAGCGTGTGCCCGTTGGCTAGGCGCTCAAAGTCGTGGTGGGCTCGCTCGTCCCAATACTCCCATACGATGTTGCTGTCCCAGTCCAGTTCCATGATGCCCGAGACCGGCTCGCCGGCTGCCCCCGTGCCGCCTGCACCCCGCGAACGGCACAGCAGGTTGCCGTTCGGCAGAAGGAACCCGTATGCCAGGCCCTCGTCACGGCGCCAGCGATGGCACACGCGCCCTTCCATGTCGATCAGGTACGCGGTGTTCCCGCCGGACATGGCGATCAGCGTGTAGCCCTGAAAGGCCTTGGATGCGTCGTGGTGCAGGAGCCCCCGTGGATGGTGTTCGGACCAGCCCATTGCCCGCTCCCCTCCCGCATGTATTTTCCCGCCGTCGACAGGAAGAGTGCCCCGTCACGGCAAGCATTGAGACGTGCCGCTATAATAGTCCCGTATATCTCCCCCCTCAAGTGCGTTGCGAGGGGGTGTCGCCGCAAAAGTCTTGCCATAGGAACTGCCATGCTGGGCGCCCTTTTTGCCGTCCTCTCAGCCCTTTCCTTTGCCTTCAGCACCATCACCGCCAGGCGAGGGGTGATAGGCAGTTCCGCGTCTTTCGGGCTCTACATAACAGTCATTCTCGGCGTCCCACTGTTCACCATTGCGGCCCTTGCCACGGGCCAGCTCTTCGACACCCTTGACCTCTCGTCGGAAGCCTTGGGGATGCTGGCAGGCGCTGGCGTGCTGCATTTCCTGATAGGCCGCTACTGCAACTACCGCTGCATCGATGCCATCGGCTCAAACCGCTCCCAGCCCCTCCAAACAACCAACACCATCTACTCCGTCGTCATAGCGGTGATAGTGCTGAATGAGGAAGTGACGCTGTTAATGGGGGTCGGCATCGCCCTCCTTGTGGTCGGCCCCATGATCATGGTCGAGCGCCGCCGACAGCAACAGCCCGAACCGGCAGCCGCCCGGGCTTCATCTCAGCCCGCAGCCCCGCCGCAGCCCTCCGGCGCGTCGTCGCCGGACGCTGCACGGCCCCGCCGCAACGCGGCCACCGATCCCAGCTACGTTGAGGGGTACACGTTTGGGCTGCTCTCCGCCGCGGCGTACGGCACCAGCCCCATAATGATCAGATATGCGCTGGAGGACACGGGCCTCGGCATCGCGGGTGGTCTCGTGGCCTACGTCGCCGCGGCAGGTGTGCTCATCCTCGCGTTGGCAATCCCAGGGCGCGTGCAGGATCTCCGAGGCTTCAGCTTGAAGGTGGTCCCGATGTTTGCCGCTAGCGCGGTCGCCGTCTTCCTAGCCCAGCTCTTCCGCTTCGCCGCGCTGGCCATCGCCCCGGTATCGCTGGTCACCCCGTTGGCGCGTCTCGGCGTCGTCTTCGTCCCGACCCTGAGCTTCGTCTTTAACCGGAATCTTGAGAGCTTCAGCCTGCGAGTTCTCACCGGAATCGCCCTGTCGGGCCTCGGGGCCGTCCTGCTGGCCCTCGGAATCACGTAGTTTTCGGCGAGGGCCCGACCCCTCCGCCAATTCCGGCATAGTGGAGTTGCATGAGCAACAAGGAGACAACAACCGGCCGATCATCCGGCATCTTCTACGGCTGGTGGATCGTCATCGCCTCCATGTGCGCCCTCGTCATCGGCAGCGCCTTCTACTGGCAGGGGTTCGGCGTCTTTTTCCTCTCGCTGCAGGAGGAGTTTGACACCAACCGCGCCGCCATCTCCGGCGCCATCGCCCACTCGCAGCTCGAGGGCGGCATGGATGGGCCCGTCGGCGGCTACCTTGTCGACCGCTTCGGTCCGCGGCGCATGATGACCATTGGCGTCGTGACGATGGGGGCCGGCTTCATTCTCCTGAGCACGGTCAACTCCCTGGTCATGTTCTACGTCGTCTTCCTGGGCGTCATCTCCGTCGGCATGTCCGTGGGCGTGCGAGTGCCCGCGCTGGTCGCCCCCGCCAACTGGTTCGTGCGGAAGCGGGGGTTGGCCATTGGCATCTCCCTGACCGGCAGCGGCTTCGGCGGCCTGTTCATTCCCGTGCTGGGAATTCTCATTGCGACCATTGGCTGGCGCGACACGGCGATCGTGGCCGGCCTCACGGTGTGGGCGCTTGGCATCCCGCTCGCCATCATCCTCCGCACGCGTCCCGAGGACCACGGCATGCTGCCAGACGGCGACCCTCCGCGCGAGCGCCCCACGCCGGCAACCACCGGCGCCGGGCACGCCACGGCTTCACCTGCCGCCGCGCCGGACCACTTGGAGGGCGACTACACGCTGCGCGGGGCGCTGCGACTGCCAGTGTTCTGGTTTCTGGCCGTGGCGTTCGGGCTCCGGCAGTTCGCCGTGGGCGCGATATCCCTCCATGTCGTACCCTTCCTCGTCGACACCGGACGCAGCCTCGAGGTGGCGTCGACCATTCTCGCGGCCACGACCACCGCCAGCGTCGTCGGCCGGCTCGGCTTTGGCTGGCTTGCCGACAGATTCCCGCCAAGGTACATCATGGCCGTCAGCATGGTCATGGTGGGGGTGGGAGCACTCATCCTGACCAACGTCGGCGCGGGGTGGACGCTGCTGGTGCTCTACATCGCCGTCTACGCCGTCGGCTGGGGCGGCGGCGCCGTCACGATGAACGCGACGCGGGGCGCGTACTTCGGGCGGAGGGCCTTCGGCACCATCTCCGGCACCATGGACTTTGTGCAGATGTTCGGCCTCGTCCTCGGCCCCATCTATGCCGGCATCGTCTACGACGTCACGGAGAGCTATACCATCGCCTTCATGAGCTTCGCCGTCTCCGCCGCCGCGTCCGGTATTCTCATGGTCTTCCTCCGCCCGCCCCGGCGTGCGGCGCCATCGCGCCCCGCCGCGTCCGACGCCGGGGTCCGCGAGAGCTAAGGGTCCCCCTATGATCAATCAGATGAGAGCAGGGATTCCAATAGCTCAGGCAAGAAATCACCTTGTGGTGCGGCAAGGTCAGGCACCTCATCAGGGAGTTGCACCCAGTACAGTTCAAACTCAATCCGCTCTTGTGGTCTACCAGTGGGGTCGGACTCGAAATGGCGCCAGACTTCGGGGGTGTCTTCAACGCACTTCAGGTGGTAGTGGTACCGTCTGTGTATCTCATCATTCCCGTGGTCCGACATGTCGTAGTCACGGGCGCCGAGGAACCTGACGATTTGCAGGCTGTGGATGCCCGTCTCCTCCCGTGCTTCTCTCAGCACACCTTCAGATGGAGACTCGCCGGGCTCCAGCGTGCCGGCGGGCACTTGAATCCCCGCGTCCACATCGACATGCCGGAACACGAGTAGACGGTCACCTCTGGTGACGTACGCGACGACTTTCTCGATGGGCGCCGGGCCTGAATGTTGCGGAGAGGTATTCTTCATCCTGCGGCTCTCTGGCATTGCGACCTACGTCGTAGGGGAGGGGGAGCAAACTGATAGAGAGGCGCCCGCACTCACTGCGGGCGCCTCTCCTTTGGATACTTGGTTGCTGTGGCGGCGACGGGGCTACGCGTATCTGCGGCCCTGCCCCTGGACCTCCAGGCCCGTCTGTTCGCCCAACTCGATGTACGCCTCGCCGATGTTGGAGCACTTCACCGCGTTGTCACCGCTGCGGACTTCAAATCCGATCAGGCGTCCACCGTCCCAGATCTCAATGATCTCGGCCGTGCCCTTGGGTCCCTCCCACTGGACGATCTGTTCTTCTTCGACTGCCATGGTTATCTCTCCCGTGCTGACGCCCACCCCAATTGGGCTGGGCGTCGCGGATTTTACCGGGGTATGGGCGGTTTGCGAAACTATAAGGGG
>JAPPNT010000073.1:4608-6090 GCA_028873745.1 Chloroflexota bacterium
CTTCTCCGTGAGGTGCTGCGACGTGGCGATTGCCTTCGCCTCGTTCAGGGCGTCCTCAATGGTCCCGCCTTCCCGCAACACGGCGGCGCGGTGGTAGGAGTAAGCCGTGGGCTTCCAGGGCTCCGTCGGCTCCTCGCCCTCCATCATGTTCCGCGCCATCTTCAGCAGGCGCCTCCGCACGGCGATGATCATGAAGTCGGAGCTGGTCAGGTGCTCCTGCGTGCGGTCGGCCACCGCTCCCCACTGGTCTTCCATCATTGCGATGTCCTGAAGCGGGAAGCAGCTCAGGCCGGAGTAGTTGAAGTACCGCTGCATGTTGCGGTCGATCTGGTAGTGGTTCCTGACGTTCTTGACGGGCTCAAAGGTGCCCGGAATCAGATCAGGGAAGTACCAGCCGTCGTTCTTGTAGTGCTCAAGCTCGGCCTCGGGGATCGGGTCGTAGGCCCAGCGCACCCGGTAGAAGTAGAGGTTCTCGTTGTCGATCGGGATGCGGATGTTGGACGAGAACGTGTCGGGGCCGGCAGTCGTTCCCGCGGTCGGGAAGATGGGCGCCATCCACGGCGACACGCTGGCGAACTTCTTGCCGTCAGGCCGCTCGCCGGACCGGACGAAGAGCAGGCCGGAGTCGGAGTTCTCGACGTAGCCCCAGTTCTCCTTGTCCTGCTCCGTCTGCCGCCGCGGGCCGACCGCGTTCGGGAAGGGCTCGTTCTCAGGCGTCGGGCGAAGGCGACTGAGGTTCAGGTTGACGTTGAACTGCGGCACCTGCGGCCCGCCGTCCAGCACGGTGTGCAGGAACGGACCGTGGCCGGGGTCGTAGTCGCCTTCCATGGCCTGCAGGTAGTTGCAGCGCATGAGGAACTTGCGGACGTAGACGTGGCTCTTCGGCATCTTCGTCCACTCGAACTCCGGGAAGGGCGGCTTGTTCTCAGCCGGGCCCATGTAGGTCCAGATGATGTGGCCGGCCTCCACGCACGGGTATGCGCGGATCTTGATCTTGTCCTTGAACGTCTCGCCCTCAGGCGCGTTCGGCATATCCGTGCAGTTGCCGTCCACGTCAAACTTCCAGCCGTGGTACACGCAGCGGATGCCGCACTCCTCATTCCGGCCGAAGAACAGTGATGCGCCGCGGTGCGGGCAGTACTTGTCCATCAGGCCGGGGCGGCCGTCGGTGTCGCGGAACGCGACCAGGTCCTCGCCCATGAGCCGGACCTCAATCGGGTCACTGTCCGGACCCGGCAGCTCCTCAGCGAGCAGGGCGGGAATCCAGAAGCGGCGGAACACCTCGCCCATTGGAGTGCCCCGATCGATGTTGGTAAGCAGCTCGTTGTCTTCCCTCGTGAGCATGACCTTTCTCCTCCTTCTCTCTTTGAGACACTGGGGGCAGTTTGGCGGATGCTAATACCCGCACGCAAGAATGTCAAGGGATAGAGACGAGTGCATTAGTCCCCACTTGTCAGGGGATTGGGGAGAGTCCCCTATGGT
>JAPPNT010000086.1 GCA_028873745.1 Chloroflexota bacterium
CGCCGGTGATGTTGAACAGAACACCCTTCGCGCCCTCAATGGAGACCTCGAGGAGCGGGCAGGACACGGCGGCGCGGGCGGCGATGATGGCGCGGCGCTCGCCGGCGCCGGTGCCGATGCCGAGCCAGGAGGGTCCGGCGTGGGACATGACGGACTTCACGTCGGCGAAGTCGAGGTTGATTTCGCCGGGAACGGTGACGAGCTCGGCGATGGACTGGACGGCCTGCAGGAGGACGTCGTCGGCCATGGAGAAGGCGTTGGAGATCGTGACCTCCTCGCCGCTGATGGCGCTCAGGCGGTCGTTGGGGATGACGATGAGGGAGTCGACCTTGTCGCGCAGCCGCTGGATGCCGTCGTCGGCGTGGCGGCGGCGGTGGGCGCCCTCGAAGGAGAAGGGCTTGGTGACGACCGCGACGGTGAGGGCGCCGGTCTCGCGGGCGATCTCAGCGACGACGGGCGCGGAGCCGGTGCCGGTGCCGCCGCCCATGCCGGCGGCGACGAAGACCATGTCGGCGCCCTTGACGAGGTCGGTGAGGTGCTCGCGGCTCTCCTCGGCGGCGAGACGGCCGACCTCGGGGTCGCCGCCGACGCCAAGGCCGCGGGTGAGGCGCTCGCCAACCTGGACGCGCATGGGCACGTCGCAGCGCTGGAGGGCTTGGGAGTCGGTGTTGACGACGACGTAGTCAACGCCGGGGATGGGCGTGCGGAACATGCGGTTGACGGCATTGGAGCCGCCGCCGCCGGCGCCGATCACCTTGATCAGCGGCGCCTGGTTGTTGCCGAAGTTGCCGGGTTGGTTCTGGAACTCTGCCATGGGGATCTCCTTCCTCCTGCGCTTTGCCGGCGGCAGCCTAGCTGGCAGCCTTGCTCATGCGATCCTTGAGCCAGCTCAGGGGGCCGGCATTGGCCTGAGCGTAGCTTTCGTTGAACTTCCGTCTCCGCTCCTGCTCCCGCAGGGACTCCGCGGACCGCGGCTGCCGGGAGGCCCAGTGCAGGGCGCCCGTGCCGGCGGCGAACGCAGCGTCCCGCAGGTCGTAGGGGAGACCCAGGTCCTCCGGCACGCCGAAGCGCACAGGGGGGCCGAGCTGCTGCCGCGCCACGCGCTCGATGCCACGCAGAGCGGAGCCGCCGCCGGTCAGCACGAGGCCGGCCGGAGGCAGGGTGGGGAATCCGAAGCTCTCCAGCTTGGCGTCGGCGAAGCGAAAGAGCTCGGCGGCGCGCTCGTGGAGGTAGCGGGCGATGGCGCGGCGCTCGAAACGCACGACGCGGCCGTCGGCGGGGGACTCGATCTCGAGGGACTCGTCGCCCATGATGTCGAGCGCGGCCTGGCCGTAGCGGACCTTGATCTCCTCGGCCGTCTCCGGGGCCACGTTCAGGGCGAGGGAGAGGTCCGTGGTGAACTGGCTTCCGCCGAGGGGCAGGACGCCGGTGTTCCAGAGGGCGCCGTGGCGGTAGACGGCGACGGTGGTCACGCCGCCGCCGATGTCCATGAGCACGACGCCGCGCTCCATCTCCTCCGCCGTCAGGACCGCCTCGGCGGCCGCGACGGGGGCGGCGACGATGCCCTCGACCTTGACGCGGGCGCTCTCGACGGTGCCGACCAGGGCGTTGATGGAGGAAGCCTCACCGGTGACGCACACGGTCTCCATCTCAATCTTGAGGGCGTGCATGCCGATGGGGTTTCGCACGTTCCGCAGGCCGTCAATGGAGCATGAACGGGGCAGCTTGTGGATGAGGGTCCTGCGAGTCGAGAGGCCCTCCGGGTGGGCGGCCTCCGTGGCGAGTTCCAGCTCGGTTTGGGTGACGGCGGCTTCCTCGCTGACGGAGTGGAGGGCGCCCCAGGAGACCTGGGCATCGAGGTGGCTGCCGGATACGGTGACGAAGGCGGAAGTTGCAGGGACTCCGGCGGCAAAGCGGGCGTCTTCGACGGATTCGCGGATGCTCTCGCGGGCCTCGCCGGCGTCGACGACGACCCCCTTGCGGATGCCGGCGGCGGGAGCGATGCCCGCACCGAGCACCTCTGCCCCGCCGTACCCGTCAGAGCGGCCGATGAGGGTGAGCACCTTGGTTGTGCCCACATCTATGACTGCAAACGTGACGTCCCTGGACATATCGCGTCCCTTTCTCCGGTCCCGCGGCGCGTTGCGGGACCGGCGGCTCCAGTGTCCCAGTCCTGCCCTTCCCGGGCGGCTGGGGAGTTTCATTCAGTTCTCCCGATGAACGTCGCCAGGTACACAGGGGCAGTGGCCGAGGGGAGGACGGTTTGGTCATGGCAGGCATCGCCGTCCGCGTGGCCAGGCTTGCTTGAGAGGGGCGCCTGAAGGGAGGTGGCCCCTGCCCCTGTGTCACTGACTGCATCTACCTGGAGGCATCGCCTCCTTCCAACCGTTGGCCCGCCCGCAAGCGAGCGGACCTGCTTCGCGTGTTTGACGCGACCTCCTCACGGGAGGGGGTTATTGGCTTCTTCGTGAGAACTCTCAGCACGGTGGACTCCCTGAGTGTGGTCTTCACCAGCCGGTCCTCTATGGAGTGGTAGCTGATGACCACCAACCGGCCGCCGGGATGCAGCGAAGCCGCCGCAGCCGCGAGGGCCGTTCGGATGGCGTCGACCTCGCCGTTCACCTCCATGCGGATGCCCTGAAACGTTCGGGTGGCCGGGTGTGTCCGGCCCCGCCGTCCCAGCGTTTCCTGGACAACCTCCGCCAGGTGAACGGTGCTCCGGATGGGCCTCCGCCGGACGATGGCCCTCGCGACCCTTCGCGCTCGCGGTTCCTCACCGTACTGGTGGAGGACCCAGGCGAGATCGCGTTCCGGGTAGCGGTTGACCACGTCGGCAGCGGTGAGGGCGTCGTCGGGGCCGAAGCGCATGTCGAGGGGCCCGTCGCGGAGGAAGCTGAAGCCGCGCTCGCCGTCCTCTACCTGCAGGCTTGAGATCCCGAGATCGAGGAGCACCCCCATGAGGGGCCGCCCCGCCAGGTACTCCGCCTGCCCGGCCAGCGTCGTGTACGACGCGTTGACCAGCCGGACCCGCTCGCCGAAGGGCTCCAGCCGCGCCCTCGCCGTGGCCAGCGCCGCCGGGTCTCTGTCGAGGCCGAGGACGACACAGCCCGGCGCGGCGCTGAGGATGGCCTCCGCGTGGCCGCCCTCGCCCACCGTGCAATCGATATACGCGCCCGCCGAGTCCACCGCCAGCGCCTCGACCGCCTCTGTGACAAGGACGGACCGGTGCACCGGCTCGGGCCCGGCAACGTGTGGCGTCACTTGGTAACGAACCCCAATGGGCAATGCCCATTTGGTGACAGTAGCGTCATTAGATAGCTTCCGAGTCGGTTTGTCAATACCTTTTTGAAACTAGTCTTAGAATTCACCGACAACTCGTCACAACCACTTTGTAACGTCCTGCAGATAAGACTGCCTCTTGCTTCCATATCTGCACCGGCCGCCCCGCGGCATTTGCCAGAGCTTAACCGTCTTCCCCTTCGAGCGCAATACCTGTCCCGAAATCGATTGTCACAATCGGTTGTGACGAACACGTCCAAGCGTCGAATCGGGAGGGCGAGCCGGCCCCCTATGGTAAGATGATGGCAGCCGCAATCCCACAGAGGTGCATCCGTGTACACCGTAGCCGTCCTGACCAGCAGCGACGCCGGTTCCCAAGGTGAGCGTGACGACACAAGCGGGCAGGCAGTCGTCGAGATGGCGTCCGCCGCCGGGTTCGAGGTCGCGATCCGCGAGGTGATTCCGGACGACTACGACATGATCGTGGACCGGCTGACGCGGTGGTCGCAGCAGGTCAACGTCATCCTGACCACGGGCGGGACAGGCTTCGGACCGCGGGACGTGACGCCGGAGGCGACGCGGGCTGTCGTCGACCGGCTTGCGCCGGGGATCTCGGAGTACATGCGGTCGAAGACGTCGGAGTTCACGACGCTGTCGTACCTCAGCCGGGGCGTCTCGGGCACGCGGGGCGGGTGCCTCATCGTCAACCTGCCCGGCAGCCCGCGCGGCGTGCGTCAGTGCCTGGACATCCTGCTGCCGCTGCTGCCGCACGCGCTGCAGACCATGGAGGGGCCGACGCCGCAGCACCCGACGGAGTCGTTGTAGCTGCAGCCGAGCGTTATGTGGATTACTGTCGCGCAGGCTCGTAGCTGAACACGCCGAAAGCGCTCGTTTTCCGGGCCCGGGTGGGCTGCGGGCCGGATCAAGGACGAAAACCCCGATCTCAGAAGGGCCAAAAACAGGGCGTTATGGACATCTCCATCCTCACTCTCTTCCCCGGCATGTTCGCCGGGCCGCTGGACCAGAGCATCCTGGGCCGCGTGCAGGAGCGCGGGCTGGTGCGCGTCTCGCTGCACAACATCCGCGACTACGCCGAGGACCGGCACCATGTGGTCGACGACGCGCCCTTCGGCGGCGGGCCGGGGATGGTGATGAAGCCCGAGCCCCTCTTCCGCGCTGTCGAGGCCGTGCGAGCGGAGCTGGCGGAGCGGGCCGGGGCTGACGTGGCCGGGTCCGCGCCGGTCATCCTCCTCTCGCCGCAGGGACGGCCGTTCACGCAGGCCGTCGCGAGGGAGCTGGCCGCGCACGAAGCGCTCGTCTTCATCTGCGGGCGGTACGAGGGTATCGACGCGCGCGCGGAAGAGGCGCTGGCCACCGACGCCATCTCCATCGGCGACTACGTGCTCACCGGCGGCGAGATCCCGGCAATGGCCATCGTCGACGCGGTGGTGCGGCTGCTGCCGGGCGCGCTGGGCGACGACGCCTCGGCACAGGACGACTCGTTCTCGGACGGGTTGCTGGAGGGGCCGTCGTACACGCGGCCGGCCGAGTACCGGGGCATGGCGGCGCCGGAAGTGCTGCTCTCAGGCGACCACGGGGCCGTCGCGCGGTGGCGGCGACGGCAGGCGCTGCTGCGCACGTGGCAGCGGCGGCTGGACCTGCTGGCGAGCGCGGAGCTCTCGGAAGAAGACCGGGCGTACCTGCGGGAGCTGGAGCAGGGCGGCGCGACGGAGTAGGCGTCGCCGAGGTTACGGGGCTTCCGGCTGGCCCGGCTCGTCGTCCTTAGAGGACGCCAACCCTCGCCCCAGAAGGACCATGTACACGAGCCCGGATACCGACATGGCCGCGAACACGGGGGCGAAGGCCAGCTCCAGGTCGTTCGAGTGCCACGTGGCGATGAACACCACCAACGAGGCAACAGCGAGCGCCGCGACAATGGCGTTCAGCGCCCTCGGCAGCCGCACGGGCTCGGGGCGGTAGGCGAGGCCGAGCGCCAGGACCGCCGTTCCGGTGAAACCCGCCACGCCGGATGCCAGGTGCAGTCCGAACCACACGCGCTGCGTCGCCAGCGCCGCATCGAGCCACTCCTGCGACTTCGCGGCGTCGCTCTCCAGCGCGGCCCCTCCCATGCCGGCGATCATGTAGTCGAGGCCGCGCATGACCAGTTGCAGCACGAGGGCGAGGGACATCGCCAGCAGGCCGAGCCGGGGCACGGGGGCCGCATACCGCCGCAGGGTCAGGAGACCGTGCAGCATCAGCAGGGCGCCGAGGATGATCACGATGTTCGTGGCGTAGGCCAGCGTTTCGTTGCGGCCCATGGCCAGCGTGATGTCGTTGAGGTTGACGAAGGCCACGTTGTCGACCGCGCCGCGTCCCGGCGAGAGGATAAAGCCCACCGCCACCGTCGCGGTCCCGGCGAGCAGCGACCAGCCGCCAAGCTGCCTTTCCGTCATGCGCATGATGCTGACCATCGGCGTGTCCTCGAAGACTGGCTGGGCGCCGCAATCGACGGCCCCCGGATGCGGCCATGCTAGCGAACCGGCGTGCGCGGGACAATGGGCCGGGCGAGCCGGAAACACACAGGCGCTATGCCCGCCTACGCCGGTTTCGCAGCAACAGGACCACGCCGATTGCGGTCACGACCGCGCCGATTGCCACCGCGTAGGCCATCGCCCACCGAGGGAGGGCCGCGTCGCCGGTTGCGGGAGGAAGCTCTGGGGCGGTCAGCGTGTAGGAGATGCGCGCGTAGTAGATGGCGGTAAACCCCTCGAAACCGGAG
>JAPPNT010000172.1 GCA_028873745.1 Chloroflexota bacterium
CCCGCGCGAGGTCGACGACTTGCGTCACGAAAATCTTGCCGTCGCCGATCTCACCCTCGCCGGGGCTCTTGGCCGCTTCCGTGATGGCGGTGATGACGGCTTCCTTCATGTCGTCGCTGACGACGGTGCGAATGCACGTCTTCTGGACGGCGGACCGGGTCGCGATCTGCCCCGCCCTGCCGACGAAGACTTCCACGCCGCGCTGCCGGCCCTGGCCGGTCACGTTGTAGTAGTAGAACCCGGGGACTCCGGCCTCCTCCAGCGCGTGGGTGACCTGTCCAATCCGCTCCGGCCTGACCAATGCCTCAATACTAATCATCTCTTCTTTCCCTCTTTGCTGGTTTTGAGCTTGATTCGACAGCCCACTCGCCTAGTCAGCGCCGTCGCTGACGTACCCGCGCTCACCGTGCATTGCCAGGTCGAGGCCCTGGTCCTCGGAGGTCTCGGCTGCCCGCAGGCCCAGCCCCGGAATGAGGTCAAGCACCTTCAGGATAATCGCCGTGACAACAAGTGAGTAGCCGATGGTCGCCAGCACCGCAATGGCCTGCGTGCCCATGATCTCGGCATTGCCCTCGATAAGGCCCGCCGTGCCGCCGATGGCCTCGACGGCGAAGATGCCGGTGGCCAGGGCGCCCCAGAGACCGCCCATGCCGTGCACCGCGGCCACGTCCAGCGCGTCGTCAAGGTTGGTCTTCGCGCGCAGCAGCACCGCGAAGTAGCAGAGGATGCCCGCGCCGAAGCCGACGCCCAGCGCGCCCATGACCCCAACGAAACCGGAGGCCGGCGTGATGGCGACGAGGCCGGCAACCGCGCCCGTCGCGACGCCGATGGCGCTCATCCTGCCCGTCTGGATGTGGGAGAGCAGTCCCCACGTCAAGGCGGCGGTCGCGGCCGCGATGTTGGTCACGATGAAGGCGCTCACCGCCTGCTCGTTCGCCGCGAGACCGGAGCCCGCGTTGAACCCGAACCAGCCGAACCACAGGATGGCAGCGCCGAGGACGTCGTGGGGCTCAGGCGCCGGGTTGCGCCGCTTGCCCACGAGCTGCGCCGCCGCGATGGCCGCCACGCCGGCGTTGATGTGCACCACGGTGCCGCCCGCGAAGTCCAGCGCGCCCATGTCGAAGATCCAGCCGTTGCCGGCCCAGACCCAGTGGCAGATGGGGGCGTACACGAGGGTGATCCAGAGCACCAGGAAGATGAGGTACGTGGTGAACTTGAACCGCTCGACTATGGCGCCCGTGATCAGGGCCGGGGTGATGATGGCGAACATCATCTGGAAGGTGGCGAAGAGCAGGTCGTCGCCGGCGAGCCCCTCCAGCCCGAGCACGGAGAAGTCACCGATGAGCTCGTTGCCGTCGCCGAATGCGAGGCTGTAGCCCCACAGGACCCAGACGATACTCACCACGGCCATGGCCATGAAGCTGAGCATGATGGTGCTGAGGACGTTGCGGTTTCGTACAAGCCCTCCGTAGAAGAAGGCAAGCCCAGGCGTCATAAACAACACCAGGGCGCACGCCATCAGCATCCATGCAGTGTTCCCGCTATCCATGAACCCCTCCAGTTGCGGCCGGCGTGTCCCGGCCAGATTTAGGTCGCCAATCATCATCGCGCGAAGGTGTTTCAGCGGCATTTCACGAGTGTTACGAAATTGTTAATCATCGGCACGCAGCCAGCCCTTCACGTTGGTTGACATTGGCAATCTGGCCTGAGTACCATGCGCCAAGAGTTTTTGTGCCCAGCACCTATGCGACTGCCGTTCACTTCACGGCTGCTCGGCGAACTCCAGCAAACGAGGGAGGAGACGATTGCGCCCCATTGAATACGTAGCCCCGACAACCGTCGATGAGGCGGTGGCGGCCCTTGCGGAGAAGGGCGACGCCGCTCGACCTCTGGCGGGAGGCACGGACATCCTGGTCCAGCTGCGCGGCGGCCGGAGGGCGGTTGACCGCATTGTGGACGTCAAGAGGATCCCGGAGCTGAACGAGCTCTCCTATGACGCGCAGGCAGGCCTGCGCGTCGGCGCGGCGGTGCCGTGCCACCGCATCTACGAGGACGAGGCGATCGCTGCCGTGTATCCCGGCCTGATGGACGTGGCCACCCTCATCGGCGGCATCCAGATCCAGGGACGGGCGTCTCTGGGAGGGAACCTCTGCAACGCGGCGCCCAGCGGCGACAGCATCCCGGCGCTCATCGCGCACAACGCCGTCGCCGAGGTGGCGGGGCCCGGTGGGAAGCGCGACGTGCCGGTGGAGGACTTCTGCACCGCGCCGGGCCGAACGGTCCTTGGGCCGGGCGAGTTTCTCGTCGCCTTGCGGATGCCCACACCGCCGGCGAGTTTCGGCGCCAGCTACCTCCGCTTCATCCCGAGGAACGAGATGGACATCGCCGTCGCGGGCGCGGGCGCGTCCGTCGTCATGGACGGCAACACCGTGACCGCGTGCCGCGTGGCGCTGGCGTCGGTTGCGCCGACGCCAGTGCTGGCCGAGGAGGCCGGGGCGGCGCTCGTCGGCAAGGAGCCGACGGACGACGCGCTGGCGCAGGCCGCCGAGGCGGCCCGGGCCGCTGCCAAGCCGATTTCCGACATGCGGGGCACCGCAGAATACCGCACGCACCTGGTGGGCGTACTGACCACCCGGGCGTTGCGCAACGCCATCCAGCGCGCGAAGGAGGCCTAAGAAGATGCCATCGGAGAAGATCCACGTCCGGACCACCGTCAACGGCGAGGCGACCGATTTCCTGTGCGAGGCGAACCAGAGCCTGCTGGAGGTGCTCCGCGACGTGCTGTACATGACCGGCACCAAGGAGGGTTGCAACGACGGCAACTGCGGCGCCTGCACCGTCAACCTCGACGGGCGCATCGTCGACTCCTGCCTTGTCCTCGGCGTCGAGGCGCAGGGCGCGACCATCGAGACCATCGAGGGGGTCGCCACACCCGAGGGGCTGCACCCCATTCAGCAGGCGTTCCTCGAGAACGCTGCGCTCCAGTGCGGCATCTGCACGCCGGGCTTCATCGTGGCGTCAAAGGCGCTGCTGGAGCGGGAGCCCAACCCGTCCGAACACCGCATACGCCACTGGCTGGCCGGCAACCTCTGCCGGTGCACTGGGTATGACAAGATCGTCAGGGCCGTCGTCGACGCAGCAGGGCACATGGGGGGGAAGAGCTAATGACAACGGTAGAAGACCGCAACTACAAGGTCATCGGCACGCGGCCCATCCGCCACGACGGCGCCGACAAGGTCACGGGCCGAGCAATCTACGGCATCGACTACCACATGACGGGCGAGCTCTGGGGCAAGATCCTTCGCAGCCCACACGCCCACGCCAATATCGTCAAGATCGACACCAGCAAGGCAGAGGCGCTGCCGGGCGTGCGCGCGGTCATCACGGGCCGCGACCTGCCCGTCGCCGCGGACATGGAAGTCGATGACGGCGAGACGTCCATCAACACCATGCACCTCTCCAACAACGTGATGGCGCACCGGAAGGCGCTCTACCGCGGCCACGCCGTCGCGGCTGTCGCCGCGGACAACCAGCACATTGCGGAGGATGCGGTCAACCTCATCGAGGTGGAGTACGAGGTGCTGCCGCCCGTGCTCAACGGACGCGAGGCGATGAAGGCCGACGCGCCGCTGGTCCACCCCGAGCAGACGACCAAGTCAATGGCCTTCCGCTTCGACCCGGGCACGGACACGGGCGAGAAGAGCAACATCGCGGGTCGCACGGAGATGCGCCTCGGCGACATCGACGAGGGGTTCAAACAGGCGGACGTCATCGTCGAGCGGGTGTTCAACACCAACTGGGTGCACCAGGGCTACATCGAGGCGCAGAACGCCACGGTGCTCTGGAACAACGACGACAGCATCCAGGTGTGGAACAGCAGCCAGGGCACGTTCAACCAGCGGCAGCTCATGGCCGAGATCCTGAAGCACCCGGTGTCCAAGATCCGCATCACGCCGCAGGAGATCGGCGGCGGCTTTGGCGGGAAGATCCCGGTGTACCTGGAGGTCCCGGCGGCGGTGCTGTCGAAGAAGTCCGGCCGGCCGGTCAAGATGATGATGAGCCGTGCCGAGGTCTTCGAGGGGACGGGTCCCGCGTCCGGGTCTGAGACGGTGTGCAAGATGGGCGCGACCAAGGACGGCAAGATCGTGGCCGCGTACGCCGAGCTGGTCTTCGAGGCCGGCGCGTTCCCCGGTTCCGCCGTGGGCGCGGGCGCGCAGGGCATGTTCACCACCTACAACATCGAGAACATCCTCATCCACGCGTACGACGTGGTCGTCAACAAGCCCAAGTCCGCGGCCTACCGCTCGCCGGGCACGCCGCAGACGTGCTTCGCGGCGGAGAGCGTCGTCGACGAGCTGGCGGAGAAGGTGGGTATCGACCCGCTGGAGTTCCGCATCATGAACGCGGCCAAGGAGGGCGACCGCCGGGCGGACGGCGTGGCCCACCCCGTCATGGGCAACCTTGAGTGCATGGTCCAACTGAAGGAGTCGAACCACTACAAGTCTGATCTCGGCGGCCCGAACCGCGGCCGGGGCATCGCCTCGGGGTACTGGGGCAACGCGGGCATGCCGGCAAGCTGCGCCGTCAGCGTCAACCCTGACGGCACGGTCAGCCTCGCCGAGGGCTCGCCCGACATCGGCGGGTCGCGGGTGTCGCTGGCGATGATGACGGCCGAGGCCTTCGGCATCCCGGCCGAGGACGTGATCCCCATCATCAAGGATACGGACTCCATCGGCTACAACGGGCTGACGGCGGGCAGCAGCACCACGCTGCGCAACGGCGTCGCCATCGCGCAGGTGGCCAAGCAGGCCATCGACCTGATGAAGGCGCGCGCGGCCCGGCTGTGGGAGACCGAGGTGGACAACGTCGACTTTGCCGACGGCGTGTTCTTCTCCAAGGCCGAGAGCGAGCTCAAGCTGACGTTCAAGGAGCTGGCGGGCAAGCTCATGGAGACCGGCGGCCCCATCTCGACGGCGGCATCGGTGGCGCCTCGCGGCGCGGGCCCGTCCTTCAGCACGCACATGGTTGACGTCGAGGTCGACCCGGAGACGGGCAAGGTCGACATCCTCCGGTATACGGCCGCGCAGGACGTGGGCGTCGCCATCCACCCCGACTACGTCGAGGGGCAGGTGCAGGGCGGCGCGGTGCAGGGCATTGGCTGGGCGCTCAACGAGGAGTACTTCTACGACGACAGCGGCCGGATGATGAACTCCAGCTATCTCGACTACCGGATGCCGACGAGCCTCGACCTGCCGGAAATCGACGCGATCCTGGTGCAGGTGCCGAACCCGGACCACCCCTTCGGCGTGCGGGGCGTTGCGGAGATCAGCATCGTGCCGCCGCTGGGCGCCCTCGCGAACGCCATCAAGGCGGCCGTGGGCGTTCGGATGCAGGAGCTGCCCATGGCGCCGTACAAGATCGTCAAGGCTCTCTGGGACAAGGAAGCGGAGAGCAACGGAGCGGGCTAGGCACGTGGCAACAGTTTGGATTCCGACTCCGTATCGTGAGCTTGCGGGCGGCGCGTCAACCGTCGTCGTCCCGGGGGCCACGGTGCGGCAGGTCACGCGCAACCTCGACAGCGCCTACCCGGGCTTCTGGGAACGGCTGGTCGACGACGAACGGGACCGCATCCGGGCGGGTATTACCGTCGTCGTCAACGGGGTCTCCGTGGGTTACGCGCTGTACGAGCCCGTGGGCGAGGACGACGAGGTCCACTACCTGCCGGCGATCGCTGGGGGAGCGGGCCAGCTTCAGGGAACCGGTATCCAGTAGCTGACCGGCGTGCCGAGGGGCAAGACCGGGTTCGGCTCCTGCAGGTAGATGTCTTTCCACCCCGCCGCTTCCGTGTGCATGCAATATGCCGCGAAGGCCGCCACGACCGCGTTCGGCGTTTCTTCCGCCAGGTCCTGGTCGCGCTTTGTCTCCGGGTCGAGGAGCCATAGCAGCGCCTTCGGGTTGACCTCGGTGATTGGGGCGTTGAAGTGGCGGCGGATGTCGGAGGCGAGCAGGTGTCCCTGCACGAGCCTCTCGCCGCTTGTCTCGCCGAGG
>JAPPNT010000103.1 GCA_028873745.1 Chloroflexota bacterium
AACCCAGAAGAGGAACACCCGCAGCCCCGCCTGCCTCGCTCCCTCGCCCGGCGACGCGTTCTGGCCCGCGCGGTTCCCGATGACCGAATTGACGACTATCATCAACAGCACCAGGCCCAACCACAGCGGCGCCGATATCCACGGGTAGCTCTCCCTCAGATCGGAGCCCCACGTGGCGATGGCGAACTCCGCGAGGAGGCCCACCGATGCAATCGCCCCACTCGCCATGAGGATGGTGGCGGACCCCGCCACATACAGCGAGCTTCTCGTACGCTCCAGAGTGTCGCTTATTGCCGCCCAACTCTCCTGCGGCGTGGGCACCTGTCCTTCTACGTCTGAACTCTGCATGCCCAACCTCCTTGTTCCGCCGTTTTGTAACAGATGTATAGTTTGTTATATAAACTAGTTTACATTATCGGTCAAGGCGTGTCGTCACTACCTTGAAAGGCAGCCCTGAGAAGCACAAGGGGCAGTTTCAAAGGAGTGGGGCATGACACTCAGAGGGATGCTCTCTAGGCCAAGACGTTGTAGCCATCAGGTAACGGGTGTCTGCCGTACAACGCCATCGTCAGCATTGTCCCCTCGCCCTGCACAACCGCAATCTCCCCCAACAGCGCCAAGGATACGTGCTGGGCAGCCGCTGGCGGCTCTACCTCGACCCCCACAGCGTTGGCGACATCCATCGTGTGGACCACCACCTCAAGAACGCGCGTAGGCAGGTAGTCTATGAGCCGCACCGTGCCAATGGGAGTTGACATGGGCGCGTCGTCCTCCAGCTGCTCGATTGCCGCCAGCGCTCTTTCCGCAATGGCCCGCGCGGCAGCTGCCGGATCGTCGCCCAGCTTCGCTGTGCTCCGCCGCGCGCGCTTAGCGACCTGCGCATGGATGTCGGGCGCCGCCATGGCCCGGAGGTAGTACGTGGCCGCGTCCTCCATGTCGACGGGCTTCGCCTGCCGGGAGTGCACGACCGGGCCCTCCACGGCCCGCATGACGTGGGCGACTAGTTCCAGCACGTTCCACTCGCCAAGCCCGTGTTTATCCCAGCAGTCGGCGGGTATTCGATCGACGACGTCTACGAGCTGGAGCACACTCGCACGAAACGCTTCTCTGACTTGGGTGCTGCGGTCGGGCATGCCGGGATGATACGAGGGCCGCCCGGCTGAACAAGGGGACGCGGTGTCACCTTATCCCGCTACTAGGCTCGCCAGCTGCCGCCGATCAAGGGCAACCAGCACGACCGCAGCGGCACGTGCCTGGCGGCGATAGAGAGGCGGTGGCCGCCGTTTGGGAAGAAGCGTTGCCGGGGCTGGTCGATAGACCCTGGTCCGGGACAAAGAGGAGGGGCGCCAAGGCCTTGGCCCCGCGCCCCTCATGAGCACTGGTCTGGCGCCGGCGCTGGGCCGGGCCGGCGGTCAAGCCGATTAGCCCACCTGCACCGAGCAGTTGGCTTCCTGCATCAGCGCCTGCAGGTCGCCCGGCAGCGCTGCGATCGCCGCTTGCTGGGCCACGAAAGCCTGCACGAACTGGCCGCCGAAGAACTGGGCCATCTGGGCCTGCAGCTCCTGCGGCAGCGCCGCGCCCGTGGCCGCGCCCGGCGGGAGCTGGCCGCCCAGCGCCGCCATGATGTCCTGGATCACGACCTTGTCGCTGCGCTCCAGCAGCGCGCGGTCGCGCAGGGCCGTGAGCAGGTCGATCTGGGCCTGGTTGAACGCCTCAAGCTCCGCTGGCGGGTTGAGCAGGCTGTAGCCGCCAATGTTGGCGTCCGTCAGCTCCACCAGCGCGCCCCAAGTCATCCCGCCGACAAACGAGGTCAGCGTGAAGTTGAACTTTGAGGTAATGTTGGAGCACGCCGCCGCGTACGAGTACGTCTGAGAAGGAACGTCGGGGGTTGGCGCCGGCGTTGGGGCCGGCCGCGGCGTGGCCGTCGGCAACGGGACTGCCGTCGGCGCCACGACGGGCGTCGGGCTTGGAACCTGCGTTCGTTCTCCCTCGCATGCGACGAACGCGACGACCATCACGAGCACAGCGAGCGCTGCGAGCCAGCGTAGGTTGATTCCGTAGGCTTTCATTATCTCCCTTCCTCACTCGTGCTGTTTGGTGGCCGGCCCGCGGTGCAGTTCCTCCCCCGATTCGGTTGCCTGCGGCCAACACGCGGGCGCGTGACTCTTCTCTCAAGGCACAGCGGACATAGTGGCCTGCGGTCCGCGCTGTTGTGGATGCTACCCCATCGCCATGCCAAAGTCAGCATGTTTAGGTGGCGGTTTCGCGTCAATCACGGGACACACCCGGACGCCGCTCTATCCGTGCCACACCGCTATTCAAGCACATGCCGGTTGCGCCGTCTAGTGTACGCCGTCACGTTGACGAACGCCAGTGCAAGCTCGGCACATTTGAGTCGCGGCTCAATTTTTGCCGCAGAGTCCACTAGTCCTCCACCATGCGTCGAAGCAGTTCCCGAAGCTCCGGCGTGGCCCGCAGGGCCTCCCGCATCATCTCGACCTCCTCCTCGCCCATCATCAGCGGCGAGCGGCGGAAGCCGCCCCTGTGGTTGTACTGGCAGAACCGGACGCTCACGCTCCCTGCGGCGTGACCGTCCGTGTAGCGCATGAGCTGAAGGGTCGGCACGTGGTACTCGCCCTCCACCTGCGCCTCTTCCGCGATGTACCCGCTCCCCCAGTGGAAGGAGAACGTCTTGACTCTCTGCTTGCTCTCCATGCCGACCTCCCGCGCTCCGAGATAGACCCGGGCGCCTCTCGACCGTAACTCTGCGACGGCGGCGGCGCGCGGTCAACCCGGCCCGGCGCGGGCACGCCTGGCGATTGCGCTCGCGTTGGAAGGGGCTGCCCGCCCTGCTAGAATCTGAGCAACGCTGCGCACCAGGGGGACGTGTCATGGGCATTCGCACGGGCCAACAGTTCCTGGAGGGGCTCCGGGACTCCCGCGAGATCTGGCTCGAGGGCGAACTCATCCGCGACGTGACCACGCACCCCAAGCTCGGGCGCATGGCGCGCACGTTGGCCGACCTCTTCGACCTGCAGCACGACCCGGCCCTGCACGACGACATGACCTTCACCTCGCCGGCCACCGGCGACCCCGTTGGCCTCTCGTTCATCATCCCGCACAGCCGGGAGGACCTGCTCCGGCGCCGGCGCGCCCTCGAGATCGTCTCAGACGCCCACCACGGCATCCTCGGCCGCACGCCCGACTACGTGAACATCCAGGTCACCGCCACGCGGCAAATGGCGGAGGAGCACGGGCGCAAGGAAAGGTCCTTCGCGCAGAACCTCGTCGATTACCACGCCTACATCCGCGACAACGACCTCTCCCTCACCCACTGCTTCGGCCACCCGCAGGTCAACCGCGGCGTCGCCATCGGCCAGCAGCCGGACCCCTACGTCCCCGTCGGCGTCGTCGACACTACCTCCGAGGGCATCATCCTCCGCGGCGCCAAGCTCCTCGCTACCCTGGCCCCCTTCTCGGACGAGCTCTTCGTCCCGCCCTACCGCCCCCTGCGCGGCGAGGAGGAGGAGATGTACGCCCTCGGCTTCGCCATCCCCACGGCGACGAAGGGCCTCAGCTTCATCTGCCGCGAGAGCTTCGACAAGGGCCGCTCCCTCTACGACCAACCCCTCTCCAGCCGTTTCGACGAGATGGATGCCCTCGCCGTCTTCGACGACGTCCTCGTCCCCTGGGAGCGCGTCTTCTGCTACGGCGACTGGCAGCTCCACAACCACCTGGTCGCCCTCGGCATCATGTGGCGGCAGTACATGCAGCACGTCGCCGTCAAGAACATCGCCAAGCTGGAGTTCGCCATCGGCATGGCCCACGCGCTGTGCGACACCATCGGCATCGGCGTCCACAGCCACGTTCAGGAGAAGATGGCCGAGATCATCGACACCACCGAGACCGTCCGCGCCTACCTCCGCGCCATGGAGGCCGACGCCGGCCCCTGGCAGGGCGAAGGCGTCTGGCTCTCCCCCGAGCCCTGCCACGCCATGCGTCACTGGGCCCCCGACGCCTACCAGCGCGTCACCGACATCCTCCAGCAACTCGCCGCCGCCGGTCTCATGCTCACCCCCACCGAGGCCGACCTCGACGGCGCCATGCGCCCCCTCATCGACAAGTACTTCCAGGGCGCCAACGCCAGCGCCTTCGACCGCGTCCGGCTCTTCCGGCTCGTCTGGGACTTCATCGGCACCCAGTTCGGCTCGCGCCAGATCCTCTACGAGCGCTACTTCAACGGCGACGTCGTCCGCCTCCGCCAGGGCCGCTACCACACCTACGACTACTCCCGCGCCGACGCCTCCCTCCAGCGCTTCTGGCAAGAAACGGATCGCCGCGCCGCAGAGGAGCAGGTCGGTGAGACTGCAGGGTAGGGGCGTCCGGTCTGCCTGAAATGCCCGTTCTCAGATGGAGATCCCCCTCCGAACGGGAAAAATCGAGCTCTACGTGTTTCATAGGCCTTGGCGCTTGCAGAGTTGCGACATCAGTTTTCGACGATGCAGCCGTCACGTATGAAGGGAAGAGGCATGAGCGAAGAAGACTTCGAAGCCCTGCATAGCCAGTCCAGGACAGCCTGGGACACCAACGCCGCCTTCTGGGACCAGCGCATGGGCGAGGGAAACGAGTTCCACAAAACGCTGGTGGAACCGGCAACGTTGGCGCTGCTGGAGCTGGAGATAGGGCAGCAGGTTCTTGACGCTGCCTGCGGCAACGGTCAGTTCGCCCGCCGTATGGCCGAGTCGGGAGCCACGGTTACCGCCTTTGACTTCTCGGCTCCCATGATCGATATCGCGCAAGCTCGAACGGGGTCGGACCTCTCCGTTGACTACCGCGTCATCGACGCCGCTGACTCCAATTCCTTGCTTGGATTGGGTGAAGGGCGATTTCACGCAGCCGTTTGCTCGATGGCCTTCATGGATATGTCGGACATTGCCCCGCTCGTCACTGCCCTGCCCGCGCTTTTGAAGCCCGGCGGGCGCTTCGTCTTTTCGGTCATGCACCCCTGCTTCAATTCACCTGAAATCATGATGATCATGGAGAGGCACGAACGCGGCGGGAACGCCATGATTGAGAGGTCCATCAAGGTGGCCCGGTATGCACAGCCATACGCCGCAAAGGGAATCGCCATGCTCGGGCAGCCGGAGCCACACTGGTATTTTCACCGGCCTTTGAGCGCCCTGCTGAATGCGTGCTTTCGCGTCGGCTTCGTGATGGACGGCATCCTCGAGCCCACGTTCGGCAAGATTGACGAGGACTACAAGACGCTCTCCTGGTCTCACCTACCCGACATTCCGCCCTTGCTCGTAGCAAGGATGCGGCTGCCTGCCTGATCTGGTGACGGCTCGGTTGCCCCCGCCTTTCTGCTTGCTTCCCCGCCCCCTGCTGTACAATACCCCCAACCTGCCCCCAACCCCTCGACCACGGAGGCCGCCATGCTCGACAGGGACCGGCTCGTCACCAACTTCTGCGACATCGTGCGTATCGACTCTCCCTCCGGCGAGGAGGAGGAGGTCGCCCAGGACCTCGCCCGCCGCCTCTCGGCCCTCGGCTTCACCATCGATCGCGACGCCCACGGCAACCTGCTCGCCTCCGAGGAGGGCTCCGACCCCCTCATGCTCTCGGCACACATGGACACCGTCGAGCCCGGCCGCGGCATCAAGCCCCGCATCGTCGGCGACGAGGTCCACACCGACGGCACCACCATCCTCGGCGGCGACTGCAAGGCCGGCATCGCCGCCATCCTCGAGGCGTTGGAGTCCATCAAGGAGGACGGCGCCCGGCGCATTCCCGTGCAGCTCGTCTTCACCCGCGGCGAGGAGATCGGCCTCGTGGGCGCGTGGAACCTCGACTTCTCCATGGTGCAGGCCCGCCAGGCCGTCGTCTTCGACGGCAACGGCCCCGTCAACACCGTCATCACGTCCAGCCCCAGCTACGTCGGTTTCGACGTCCACGTCACCGGCCGCGCCGCCCACGCCGGCGTCGAGCCCGAGAAGGGCCTCTCCGCCATCCGCATCGCCGCCGACATCATCGGCCGCCTCCCCC
>JAPPNT010000212.1 GCA_028873745.1 Chloroflexota bacterium
TGCCTCCGGCGTCTTGCTGATGCAGTTCCACTCGTCGGCGTACTGCGCGGCGATGCGCATGGTGCGCCGCTCGCCGCCGCCGCCGATGAGCAGCGAGGGCCGGCCCTCGGGCGGCTTTGGGAGGCAGTCGGCGTCGTGCAAGGTGTAGTAACGGCCCTCGTAGCTGGCGGGGCCGGGGCCCCACAGCGCGCGCATGACGTGGATGGACTCCTCCAGGCGGCTGAGGCGCTCGCCGACGGGCGGGAAGGGGACGCCGTAGGCCGTGTGCTCCGACTCGTTCCACCCTCCGCCGAGGCCCATGACGAAGCGGCCGCCGCTGAGCTGGTCGAGCTGGGCGGCCATGCGGCCGACGTTGACGGGCGGGCGGAAAGTGACCGGCGACACCAGGGGCCCAAACCGGATGCGCTCGGTCTGGAGCGCGGCCATGGTGAAGGAGAGGTAGGGCTCCAGGGAATCCTGCTGCGTGCCGATGAAGAAGTGGTCGGAACGGTAGACGCCGTTCAACCCGGCCTCCTCAGACCTGCGCAGGATGTTGCTCCAGAGGTCCCACGTAAGGCCGTTCTGTCCCTCGACCATCTGGCTGATGTCCATGTGGGCCCCTTGGCTTGGTGCGCGGCGTTCGCGAGGCTCGCCCTGGGGGGGGTTGGCCCCGGCGGGGGGGGGGGGCGGGGGCGCTAGGGAGAACTAGGAGCCTCACCCGGACTAACATAGGGGTCCAAGATGGACACTCCAGTTGGCTCGAAGTGACGGACATTGCGGGTGACTACAGTGAGCCCGCGTTCCAGGGCAGTAGCAGCTATGAGTAAGTCGAGGCCCTGATTGCCGAGTGACGCGGAGAGATTGCCCCAACGACGCGCCGTGGCAGCGTCCACCGGCAGGACGCGGTCGGCAAACCAGCTCAGTATTCTCTCCGCCCACAGGGCCAAGTCACGGGCAAAGTCCGGGTTGCTGGGACGCTGCAGGGCAATCCCCCGCTCCACCTCCGCGATTGTCACCACGCTAAGGAAGATGTCGGAATCCCGTTGCGCCTGGAGCCAAGCAGCAGGGCCCGGGTTTCGGTCCGGGCGACGAAGGGCCGAGAGCACATTGGTGTCGAGGAGGAACATCACCATTCGACGTCGCGGAGTTCAACAGAAGACCGTTCGAATACCTCGTCCGGCCCGTCCTTGGGGATGGCCAATAGGTGCTCGACGAATGTGGGCGCACTGGCCGTCTCAGCACGACGCAGCGACTGATAGTCGTCCACAGCCAGCACCACAACGGCGGGAATGCCGCGCCGGGTGACCGTCTGAGGCTCACCGCCGAGGGCGGCATCCACGACCGCGCTGAAGCGGTTCTTTGCGTCCTGCAAGGCCCACTGAGTCATGGTTTCCTTCCTGTCTAGATGTTCTAGCTAGATTATTGCGCTAGCCAGTGGGGTTTGTCAAGGGGAAAGGGGATAAGAGCACCTTCCGATGCGCCTCTTCGAGCATCCAAGTGTGTAGGGAAATGCAGACTTCATTCGTCTATTCTGCCCTCGCCTTCGTGAATGCCGCGGTCCAGTACGGATAGAAGCCTGCCGATTGGGCAGTGCGACGGGATATGACGTTTTCAACAGTCGTCCCGTAGTACGGCACCACACCTTGACGCAACACCTCGGCCGCTACCCGGGAGGTCAGGGCCGCGCCCAGGCCCCTGCCCCTGTGATCGGCATGCACGTCGAGGCCAATCTGCCAGAGCAGGTCCGAGTCTTCGGGCGCTGTTGCAACCCCCACTATTGCCTGCCGGTGAACCGCGACGGCCGTGATCGTGCCGTTCAAGTCCTGCCTCAACGCCCTCGGCGGGAGCGCATTCGGCCAGTGGTGCGGGTCGAGGGACCGGACCAGGGCTGCGTCGCCAAGCTCGACGGAGTATCCGTCCGGCGTTTGGCGCGCCCTCAAGTCCAGACTTGACGTAATGCTGTAGAGGTAGGGTCCATAGAGGCGGCAGGAGTCATGGGCCACCCGCATAGACGTTTCGCCCAGGAGCTCGAGGTTGAACGCATCACCCGGCTCGACACCTCGAAACAGCTCCGAAACCCAGGGCATCCATTTCGGCGTCGCCGACACGACAACGCCCACGCCTATCGCGGTGATCGCAAGGCTCTGCTCGGGTTGCGGGAATCGCCGTTTCAGCGGGTCGCCGGTCTCGCCGGGCGTTACTTCAGACAGGTGCACGCCTGCACGGGCAAACAGGTCAGGAGAACAGCAGGCTTCGGCGGCGAGCGTCGAGGCAACGATACGAGCTGCGTGTTCCCGGTCAATGGTCAAAGCGGCACCTTCAGGATTCAGAAATCCGGGGTCCAGTGTTGCTCCCCCACTCCTCTGGGTTCCCGCCTGCGCGGGAACGACGGGTGGAGGCGATGCCCTTCAACAAGCTCCTTCGAGAGTCTCAGGACGCGATCAGGTCGAACGGGGGGCTGGATACCGGCTTTCGCCGGTATGACGATTGTGGGTTGGTGGAGCCACCGGTCGGAATCGAACCGACGACCTGTTGTTTACGAAACAACTGCTCTGCCTCTGAGCTACGGTGGCCCGGGAGCGGACGGCTAGGGGCCGTCGGGTATCGGCAGGTCGACCTCGTAGTTGGCCATCAGCTTGTCGAGCCCTGCCGCGGTGGCGGGGTCGGGAGTGACGAGCGGCAGGCGCGGCTCGCCGACGTTGAAACCCGCCTTGTTTACAGCGTACTTCACCGGGATGGGGTTCGCCAATACAAAGAGGCCCCGGAACAGCGGCAGTAACCGGCGGTGCTCGGCGGCAGCGCCCTCCAGGTCGCCCTCCAGCGTGAGGCCCATCATGCGCTTGATCTGGGCGCCGACAAGGTGCGACGCGACGCTGATGATGCCGTAGCCGCCCATCGCCATGATGGGGTACGTCTGGTCGTCGTTGCCCGACCAGACGAGGAAGCCGGGCGCGGCGTCGCGGATGATCTCGGCCGCCTGGTTCAGGTCGCCGCCGGCCTCCTTGATGCCGACGATGTTGGCAACCTCGCTGAGACAGACGACGGTCTCGACCGACATGTTGACGGCGGTGCGGCTGGTCACGTTGTAGAGGATGACGGGCAAGTCCGTGCTGTCCGCGATGGCCTTGAAATGGCGGTAGAGGCCCTCCTGCGGCGGCTTGTTGTAGTAGGGGACCACCGAGAGTACGGCGTCGGCGCCGATGCGGGTGGCGGTGGCCGTGTACTTGATCGCCTCAGCCGTGTTGTTGCTGCCGGTGCCGGCGACCACGTCGCCCTTGCCGTCGAGGGCTTCCTTGATCTCGGCGAAGAGGCGCTCCTCCTCGTCGTGGGTGAGCGTGGGGGACTCGCCGGTGGTCCCGGCAACGACGACGCCGTCGCTGCCGGACGCGACAAGAGCCTCGGCGAGCCTGCGGGCCTGCGCGTAGTCGACGCGGCCGTCGGAGTCGAAGGGGGTCACCATGGCGGTCAGGAGCCTGCCGATACCCTCAGCCATACGCTACCTCCCGTTGCCGTTGCCGGCGAGCCTCCGTTCCAGCAGTTCTTCCGCTATCTGCACGGCGTTCAGGGCGGCGCCCTTCCGCAGGTTGTCGCCGACCGTCCACAGGGAGAGGCCGTTGGTCAACGCCCGGTCAGTCCGGATGCGGCCGACGAAGACGTCGTCCTTGCCCGCCGCAAAACCGGCGAGAGGGTAGCCCTTCGCCGCAACGTCGTCAATCACCCGGACGCCGGGGAACTCGGAGAGGACGTCGCGGGCCTCTTCGGGCGACATAACGTGTTCAAACTCGATGTGGACGGCCTCGCTGTGGGAGACGGGCACGGGCACGCGGACGCAGGTGGCGGAGACGGGGAGGTCCGGAAGGTGCATGATCTTCCGGGTCTCGTTCTCCATCTTGGTCTCTTCCGTGGTGTAACCGTCGTCCGTGAACTCCTCGACGTGGGGAAGCACGTTGAAGGCGAGCGGGTAGGGGAACGTCGAGGCCTCAGCGGCCCGGTCGTCGAGCATCGCGTGGGTCTGCCGGTAGAGCTCGTCGACGCCTTTTGCGCCGGCGCCGGAGGCCGACTGGTACGTGTCGACGATGACGCGACGGATGGGGTTGGCGCGGTGCAGGGGCGCGAGCGCCATCAGCATCACGATGGTCGAGCAGTTGGGGCTGGAGATGATGCCGCTGTGCTCGTCGATGTCGCCGGCGTTGACCTCCGGGATGACGAGGGGCACCGCCGGGTCCATCCGCCACGCGGAGGACTTGTCGACGACGACTGCGCCGCGCTTGGCGGCCTCGGGCGCGAGGGACTTGCTCGTGCCGCCGCCGGCGGAGAAGAAAACGATGTCCGCGCCCTCGAAGGCGTCCGGAGTGGCCTCCTCGACGACGACCTCGTCGCCCATGAAGGGCAGCTTCGTGCCGGCGGAGCGGCTGCTGGCCAGCAGCCGGGCGCGCTCGACGGGGAAGCCGCGCTCCTCGAGGATGCTCAGGACCACGCGCCCGACAGCGCCGGTGGCCCCAACGACTGCAATGTTTGCTCCAGACATGTACGAGATCCTTCCGAGAGTTGCCGGCACAGGGCGGGGCGGGCGGGGAAACTACAGGTCCAGCAGGTTCTCCAGCCCTATGACGAGTCCCTTGAATTGTATCACCTGCCGAACGGCGGTGAGAACGCCCGGCATGTAGCAGTCGCGGCCCACGGTATCGTGGCGGAGGGACAGCGTCTGCCCCAGGGTGCCGAGGACGATCTCGTGGTGCGCGAGGCGGCCGGGCATGCGCTGCGCGTGAATGGAGACGCCATCGAGCTCCGCCCCGCGGCTGCCGGGAGCGGGCTCGCGCTCCGGCATCTGGCGCGCGAAGGGCTCACCCCGGCCCTCGACGAGGGCGCGGGCGATGGCGAGGGCCGTACCGGAGGGGGCGTCGATCTTGGCGTCGTGGTGCTGCTCGACGACCTCGGCGACCTCGAAAAAGCGGCCGAGCTGCTTCGCGATCTGCACGAGCAGCACGGCGCCGATGGCGAAGTTGGGGGCGATGACGACGCCCACGCCGTTCTCGCGGGCGAGGGCGTCGATGGCGTCAAGCTCGGCCTGGGGGATGCCGGTGGTGCCGGCGACGGCGTGGACCCCGCGCTCGGCCGCGGCTTTCAGCGCGGCTGGGGACGCGGCGGCGATGGTGAAGTCCACCATGACGTCAGGGCCGCACGCCTCGATAGCCGAGGGTACGTCGGAGTAGAACGGGACGTCGGCGGCCGGGCCGGAGGGCGCGCGCAAGTCGACGCCGCCGACGGTCTCCATGTCGGGGGCGGCGCTGACGGCGGCGAGGACCTCGCCGCCCATGCGGCCGGAGATGCCGTGAATGAGCACCCGGATGGGGCTGCCGTTGGCGGCCATCGCTGCTCTCCGCTAGTTGGTTCCACTGCTCCGTTCGCCCTTCGATTTCCCTCAGGGCGAACGGAGCAGTGGTCATGGCTTCCTACCTGAAGCGGTCTCTGCCGCCGCCGTTGCCGCCGCGCGGCGGTCCGCCCCGGCGGAAGTCGGGCCTGCCGCCTCGGTCACGGTCACCGCCTCCTCGCGGGCCGCCGCCGTTGGGCTGCGCGGGCGCGGTGGCGAGGGCCATCTCCGGCGTCAGTCCCTGCAGGACGGCGCGCCGGGAGAGGTTGATGCGGCCGAGCCGGTCGACCTCGATGACCATGACGCGGACCTCGTCGCCGATCTGCACGGCGTCCTCGACGCGGCCCACGGGCTCCTCAGCGAGCTCGCCGAGGCGCACGAGGCCGTCCTTGCCGGGCAGAATCTCGACAAAGGCGCCGAAGTTGGTGCTGCGGACGACCTTGCCGTTGAAGATGGAGCCGACCTCGGCCTCCTTCGTGAGGCCCTCGACCTTGCTGCGGGCGAGCTCCAGCGACTCCTCGTTGGGGGAGCCGATGAAGACGGTGCCGTCGTCCTGCACGTCGATGGTGGCCTTGGTCTCGGCGATGATGGCGCGGATGGTCTTGCCGCCTGGGCCAATGACCGCGCCGATCTTGTCGACGGGGATGGAGATCTTGATCATCCTCGGCGCGTAGGGGCTCATGACGCCGCGC
>JAPPNT010000153.1:0-431 GCA_028873745.1 Chloroflexota bacterium
GAGGAGCGCCGTGCGGAGGGTGAGGGGGAGTCCTCCGCGCTCTTTCACAGAGACGAAGTGCGGGTCGTCGTTGCCGGAATCGACGGACGAGTGGTGAGAGACAACCTATCCGACCTGCCTCCCGGGGCCACCGTACCCGATATGGAAGGGCACCGAGAGACGGTGTTCGATCTAGCTGCGAACCGGCCTGTAGGCCACGTCTACGTGGACGTGAACCAGGAACTCCTATCGACCGAGTCACACGGGTTTCTCAATACGCTCCTGCTCATCACCCTGATTGGCGGAACGCTGACGGCCGGCGTCGCCGCACTGCTGGCCGCCTGGCTGTCCAAGCGGATCACGGCCCCGGTGACGGCATTGACGGAGGCAACCCAGGCCATCGCCCAGGGGGATACGGCCCGGCTGCCGGTCGCCTCCTCTGACGAGCTGGG
>JAPPNT010000153.1:441-3307 GCA_028873745.1 Chloroflexota bacterium
CGGATGAGCGCGGCCTTCAACCGGATGACCTCCTCGCTGGAGACCCAGCGCGAGCTCCGCAGGCGGCTCATCAACGACGTTTCCCATGAACTGAACACGCCCCTGAGCGTCATACTGCTGGAAGCGAGAGGGCTGCGCGACGGCCTTCAAGCGCCTGAAAGCGCATCCAACCACATCATCCAGGAGGTCGATAGGCTGCGGGGGCTCGTGACCGATCTGGACTGGCTGGCGGAGACGGACCACGGAGAGCTGCGGCTTACGCTGGAAATGAGCCCTGTCCGCGACCTGCTGACGGCGGAGGCGGGGCGGTGGGGGCCGCAGTCCCAAGCCCGGCAGGTCAGCCTGTCCCTGCAGATGGCGGACGATCTCCCCGACATGGACCTCGACCGGATGCGCATCAGCCAAGCGCTGGGAAATGTCATCGGTAATGCCCTTCGCTGCACCGACGCGGGTGGGAGCATTGTGATCAGGGCGGGGCTGGAAGACGACGGAACGTTGGCCATTTCCATCACCGATGACGGGATCGGCATTGACGCCGCGAACCTTCCTCACGTCTTCGACCGCTTCTATCGCACCGACCAGTCGCGCAGACGCGAGACGAGCGGCACGGGCCTGGGGCTGGCCATCACCCGGGCCATCGTGGAAGCGCACCAGGGCACGATTGCCGTGGCGAGCGAGGGCCCCGGCCAAGGCGCGACCGTGACTATCCGCCTCCCGCTGGGCAAGCAAGTTTAGCCCGCCTCGGCCGCGTCCGCCTGCGCTACGATGTCGTGTTCTCGATGCCGGGGTGGACGACGAAGGCCTTGCGCAGCTCCTCCGTGGCCTCCAGCCAGTCGGCGCCGCGGGGGAGGATGACGCCGCCGGAACGGACCTGGTAGAGCTCGGGGTTGTCGACGGCGGGAGCGGGGACGCCCTCCTGCAGGGAGCGGGCGGCGTTGATGAGCCGCTGGCGCGTCTTGATGATCATGCCGTCGCTGGTGCCGAGCCGCTCGCGGGTGCGGTCGACGATGGGGTCCATGCTCTCGGTGATGGCCTGGTCCTGCATGTGGATGCCCGCGATGCCGGTGAAGCTCTTGTCGCGCTGGGCCTCGCGGTCGATGTAGTAGTCGTTCGCCTTGTTGGACTCGAAGCGGTGGCGCTCCAGCCAGCCGGTGCCGTTGGGCAGCTTGCCGCGCGCGCCGCCGAGGCCGACGACGGGGTTGCCGCCGGCGTCCTTGCGCGCCATCTGGCTGTTGGTGTTGCGGATGGACATGCTCATGAACATGGTGTGGTCGTCGTCGACGGGCACCCAGCAGCGCACGCCGATCTTCTCGCCGAGGCGGCCCTCCGGCGGGATGGTGTAGAAGGGCATCATGAACTGGGCGATGCGCCAGTAGTAGGTGTCGTCCTCCGCGGGGCGCCAGGCGCCGTACATGGTGCCGTAGTCCGTCTCCACGATCTTGTAGTGGGGGGCCTTTTCCCGCTGGTTGTAGTAGTCGAAGGTGCCGGGCCGCACGTCGTCCACCGACAGCTTGCCGAGGTGCAGGAAGGTCAGGTGGGCCGTGTCGATGTCGCCTTCCATCGCCTGCACCCAGTTGCACTCGCGCAGGCCGGCGCTGTTGGAGTCGACGCTTTCCTCCATCATGTTGGGCTCGATGTCCGGCAGGGGCGGCGGGACCTCTCGCGGGCCCATGTAGGCCCAGATCATGCCGTTGCGCTCGGCCATCCTGTAGGCCTTGATCTTGACCTTGTCCTTGAAGTTGGACTCGGCGGGCTCCGAGGGCATGTCGACGCAGTCGCCGTTCACGTCGAACTTCCAGCCGTGGTAGACACAGCGAATGCCGCACTCTTCGTTTCGGCCGAAGAAGAGGCTCGCGCGGCGGTGCGGGCAGTAGTTGTCGACGAGGCCGAGCTCGCCGTTGGTGTCGCGGAAGGCGATGAGGTCCTCGCCCAGCAGGCGCAGCCGGACCGGGTCGCTGTCCGGCCCCGGAAGCTCGGTGGAGAGCAGCGCGGGGATCCAGTACTCGCGCAACAGGTCGCCCATCGGGGTGCCGGGGCCGACGCGAGTGAGGGTTTCGTTGTCGTGCTGTGAGAGCATTCGATCCTCCCTAGAGGCGTATTGGTAGCAGTCTAGGAAGGGAGAGAGGGCGCGTCAAGGACGGCGCGGCAGGGGCGCGGGGTTCGGGACGGGTGCGGCGACGCTTGCTCGACCGCAGGGTGCGTGCTAGCCTCGCCGCGAGGAGGGACGCCATGACTGTGTATACGTACGACCACATGCACCTGCGCAGCCGGGACCCGATGGCGACGGCGCGCTACTTCGAGACGATGTTCGAGGCGAAGGTCATCGAGTCCGTTCAGAGCGACGGGCAGCCTCGGGTAGACCTGGACCTGAACGGGCTGACCATCTTCATCGCGCGGGCCGGCGAGAACGTGCCGGAGGGCCCGAGTGAGCCGTACACGGGCCTCGACCACTTCGGGCTGCGGGTGGACGACATCTTTGCCGCGTCGGAGGAGCTGAAGGCGAAGGGGGCGGAGTTTTCGACGGAGCCGTTCCAGCTCCGGCCGGGGGTGAAGATCGCCTTCGTGAAGGCGCCGGGGAACATCCGCATCGAGCTGCTGGAGCGGGGGTTGGGGCCGCCCTTCGACAGGCTCAGGGCGAACGGGGCGGGTTGGGGCTCAGGGCGAACGGGGCCGCACCTGCCCCTGGATTCCCGCCTTCGCGGGAATGACGGTGGGGGTATGGCCCTTCGACAAGCTCAGGGCGAACGGAGGCGGTCAGGCTGAGGGCGAACGGCGGGGGTGTTGGGGGCGAGGCCCCTGGACACCGGCTTCTGCCGGTGAAACGAGGGGAGGCGGGGGCGACTAGTAGCCGAGGGCTTCCCCGGGG
>JAPPNT010000153.1:3317-5913 GCA_028873745.1 Chloroflexota bacterium
CCGGTCTTGGGGGGTTTAGTGGGGGGGCGGGGGGGTTTTCTGGTGGGGGGGGGCTGCGGGGGGGTTGACCTCGGCGGCCTGGCGGGCGGGGAGGAACGTCGTCAGCAGGGAGAAGACGTAGGCGCCGGCGGCGATCAGGAGAATCTTGGCCATCGGCAATGAGAACCGCAGGTTCGGCTCATCCTCTCGCAGCTCGAAGATGAGGTTGACCGATGCGACCAGCCCAAGCCCCAGGCCCACTCCGATGCCCAGCAGGGCGATGAAGGACGACTCCGCGAGGAAGCTCAGGTTCACCATGCCGCGGGAGAAGCCTATCGCGCGGAGCACGCCGATCTCGTGGCGGCGCTCGACGACGGCGCGGGCGCTGATGACGCCCAGCGCGGCGATGCCCACCACGAGGCCGAGCGACATGAAGCCGATGAGCAGGTTGAAGAGCGCGCGCTGCGAGTCCTGCACGTCCTCAATCGTCTCGATCACGTCTATGGTCTCGATGCCATGCTGGAAGAAGGCCGACTCGATGACGTTGGCGCCGTTCTCGGCGTCGTCGTGCACGTTGAAGAAGAACTGCGTGGCGTCGACCTCGCGGCCAAGAGTCTCCTCTGACGTGTAGAAACCGACGGGAACGGGCCCGCTGGAGGCGAAGGTGTCCAGCACCGCGATCACGGTCAGGTCCACCGACTCTCCTACCTCAAGGTCCCTGACCGTCACCTCCACCGGCTCCATGACCTCGTCTTCCACGTAGAAATCGGGCACACCGTCCAGTGTGAAACGCTCGAACTCCTGCTGGAAGGCGAAGGTGTTGTGGGTCGGCACGAGGTTCGAGTTGACGACGGCGAGTCCGGGGTTCGCCCGCAGCGCTTCCCACACCGCACCCGCGTCCGCTTCCCCGTCGACGGTGTACTCAGGGGTGGTCAGGGCGATGGTGAATCGGTTGGTCGCCAGGAAGGCGTCGTCAGCGCCGACGATCACGGTATCCGCGTAGTCGCCGTCCGTGTCGGACGTCAGGCGGGCGTCGGCCTGGAAGACGGCGTGGAAGGTGCCCACGGAGGGCCTTCCGTCGAACCGCTCGACGATGTCCAGGTCCGGGTTGGCCTCGACGACCGCCCCGACATCGGCGACCGGGTTCAGGTCGCTGCGAGCGTAGCCGATGACCTCGTAGCCGCCGCCGAGGCGCTCCTGGTTCTCGAAGAGGTTGTCGAAGGCGTCCAGGAGCGTCGCCATGAGCGTGACGGAGAAGATGACGATGGCGAACATGGCCAGCGACAGGCCGGTGCGGTAGCCGAAGCGGAGGGGATAGGACACGGCGGACTTGACCACGGGCGAGAACCGCCTGATCCGCCCGAAGGTGTTGGTCATCAGGCCCAGCACGAGGGGCGAGTTGTTGATTGTCACCAGCACCGCGCCGGTGACGAGCATGACGCCGGAGGCGAAGAAGGAACTAAAGTCCTCATTCCACTCGCCGCCCCTGATCGCGTTCATCGTGCCGTGGGGAATGAGCCAGTAGGCCACCAACAGCGCGCCCACCACCGTGAACGTCCAGCGTTGTGATGCGCCGAGGGACCGCGCCACCATGCCGGCGCCGAGAATGGTGAAGGAGACCCCGAGGCCGAAGCTCGTCAGGTGGTTGCCGTTCCATCCCGCCGTAAGGAGCAACAAGCCGATGACCGCAACGGCAACGGCCTGAATCAACGCTCGAATGCGGGACCGGGTCACGGCGGCTTCGGGCAGGTCTCGAATGGCCTGCACGATGTTGAGGCGGCTGATGCGCCGTGAGGACATGTAGACCGTGACGAACGTGAGCACGGACCCGACCAGGAAGGACACAATGAAGCTGACGGGCTGCGCGTGGGGCGTGAGGCTAAAGTCCCCCGGTGCTCCCTGCTCGAATATTGAGGCGACGCCTTCGACGAGGAGCATGCCCAGCCCGATGCCAATGGCGGCGCCGACGAGCGCCGAGCCGACTCCGTAGATGGAGCCCTCGACGGTGAACATCCGGACCAGGTGGTGACGCTGCATGCCGATGGCCCGGGACATGCCCATTTCGGTCTTTCGCTCGGCGGCCAGCATGGAGAAGATCAGGAAGATCAGCAGCAGCCCAACGCCGATGGAGAAGAGGCCGAAGGTGGTGAAGAAGGAGACGAAGAGGCTTCCCACCTCGTTTGCAGTGTCCAGCACGTCTTGCTTGATGGGAATGATCTCCAGGCCCTGGCCCTCAACCTCCGGATGGGACTCGTAGCGGTCCACCACGTCCAGGGACAGCTCCACGCCCTCGATGGCGTCGCCGGTGTTGGAAATAAGCAGCGAGGAGAGCTCGCCGGGCCGGTCCAGGAGTCCCTGCACGACGCCGAGGGGCATCATCAGCACGACGTCCGTGCCCGTGCCGCTGAAATAGGAGTCTTCCACTATGCCGCCGATCGTTATGGGGGTGAGAGCTCCGGGGCCGAAGAACACGTTGAGCGTGCCGCCGACGGGCACTTCAAGCTCGTCCGCGCCGTCGCGGGTGATGTAGGCGGCGTTGCCGGCGAGGCCGGCAAGGTCGACGGGGTTGCCGTCCTCGTCAAAGAGCTCCTCAAAGCTCTCCGCGCGAGTCGCATGC
>JAPPNT010000169.1:0-455 GCA_028873745.1 Chloroflexota bacterium
GGGGGTCCCCGCGGGGGGGTTAACGCGGGGGGGGGGGGGGGGCATGGGGTGAAAGAGAGGGCCCAGTCCGATCTTACGAGCGGATTGGGCCCTCTTGCGCTTCGCTTGGGGTGGGTTAGATGCCGGCGTCCGCTCGGAGTTCCTCTGCCTTGTCGGTGCGCTCCCAGGGGAGATCGACGTCGTCGCGGCCGAAGTGGCCGTAGGCGGCGGTCTGGGCGTAGATGGGGGAGCGGAGACCGAGCTGGCTGATAATGGCGCGCGGGCGCAGGTCAAAGTGCTTCCTGACCAGCTCCGCGATGAGATCCGTGCTCACCTTGTTGGTGTTGAATGTCTCCACTGCAAGACTGGTGGGTTCAGCAACACCAATCGCATAGGAAATCTGCACCTCGCAGCGCTCCGCGAGGCCGGCCGCGACGATGTTCTTGGCGACCCAGCGGGCAGCGTAGGCAGCGGAT
>JAPPNT010000169.1:465-5834 GCA_028873745.1 Chloroflexota bacterium
TCGACCTTCGTGGGGTCTTTGCCGGAGAAGGCTCCGCCGCCGTGGCGCGCGATTCCGCCGTAGGTGTCGACGATGATCTTCCGCCCGGTCAGGCCGGAGTCGCCATGAGGGCCGCCGACAACAAACCGTCCTGACGGGTTCACGTAGATCCGCGTCAGCGCGTCAATCAGATGAGAGGGAACGACAGAGCCGATGATGTGCTCGCGGACCTCCTGCTCAATCTGTTCGTTCGAGACATCGGGGCTGTGCTGCGTGCTCACGACGAGGGCCGCCACGCGCTTCGGCTTGCCGTACTCGTACTCCACCGTCACCTGCGATTTGCCGTCCGGCTTCAGCCAGGGGAGGATGCCCTCACGGCGAGCGACGGCGAGGCGACGGGTCAGGTGGTGCGCCAGCGACAGGGTGAGCGGCATCAGCTCCGGCGTCTCATCGCAGGCGAAGCCGACCATCATGCCCTGATCGCCGGCGCCCAAGTTCAGCTCGTCGTCCGACGCATTTCCGCCGCGCGACTCCAGCGCGGTGTCGACGCCCGCCTTGATGTCCGGCGACTGCTCATGCACTCGAATGACGACTTCGCACGTCTTGTAATCGATGCCCACATCCTGGTCGTCGTAGCCGATGCGCTGGAGGGTGTCGCGGACGACCTGCTCGTAGTCGACCTGCGCGGTGGTGGTGATCTCGCCGATGACGGCGACGAAGTTGGTGCCGGTGGCGGTCTCACAGGCGACGCGGGCCAGCGGGTCCTGGGCGTAGATGGCGTCCAGGATGCTGTCGCTGACCTGGTCACAGACCTTGTCCGGGTGGCCCTCCGTGACGGACTCCGAGGTGTAGAGGTAGCTGGGGGACATTGCGAAAGTGTTGCCCTGGGTAGTCATGCTCTCTTCTTGCCTCCTGTTTGGTTCGCAATGGAATTTGTCTGCCGGCTAGCTCTCCGCAGCCGGACGGGAACGCCTTCGGGGAGCGGGGGCGGGCTTCTCGGCCTCGCCTCCCTCGCTGGGCGCGGCTTCCTCGGATGGCGCGGCTGCTGCCCGGGTGGAGCGACGGCGGGTGGGCGCAGGCGCCGCCTCTGCCTCAGGGGCGTCGGCAACTGCTGCTGCGCGGGTGGACCTGCGCCGCGTCGGTGCGGGCGCAGCTTCCGCAGGGGCCGGTTCCTCGGCAGCGGGGGCTTCCGCAACAGTCGCTGCTTCCGCAGCGGCCTCTGTTTCCGCAGCCGGGGCCGCTTCCTCGGCGGGCGGGGCGTCCGCGACAGTCTCTGCTTCCGCAGCGGGTGCGGCCTCCGCGGTGGGCTCTTCACTCGGCGCAGCCGCCTCTGCCGGCACTGCTTCCTCGGCCGCTACTGCGGGCTCGGGCTCCGGAGCCTCCGCCGGGGCCGCCTCGGCAGCGGGGCGGGCCGGGGCACGGCGGGGCGCCGCGGCGGGGGCCGCCCGGCGCTGGACGATGCTCGTGCCGCTGGACACGGGTGCCGCAGCGGCAGCGACGGCTTGAGCCAACGTCGGCGAGAGGGTCGCTCCCTCGGTCTCGCTGAGGTAGTTGACGGTGCGGAGGACGCCGCTGCTGGCGGAGCCGGCCAGCCGATCGAGCTGGTCGAGGGTGATGTCGCCCTTGATGAGCCGTCGGGCGAGGCCACGGCGGTCGCGCTGCTTCTTTCGTGTGGCGCGGTGCTTGAGTGTGGTGATCCTGCGCTTCTTGTACATTGTGTTCCTTTCGCTTTGTGGTCTACGGCTCGTCGCCGTAGCTGGTGGGGTAGTCGCGGTTGACCCAGCCGGGGGTGCCGTCCTCAATGTTGTAGAGGTTCTCCGGGTCAATGCCCATTGCAGCGGACATCTCGCAGGCGAGGGCGCTGCGCTGGCCCATGGCGCAGATGAAGAGGAGCTTCTTGTCCCTGGGGAGCTCGTCGACGCGGGTGAGGACCGTGTCGACAGGCATGAAGATCGCGTTCGTCACGTGGCCGGCGGCGTACTCGTCGGGATTGCGCACGTCGACGACGGCGACGTTGGGGTCGCTGTCGACCATCTCCTTGGCTTCCTCCGCGTTGATGCGGTAGAAGGGCTCGCCGGGGTTCTTCCTTGCCATTGCCGTCCTCCCTCTGGATCGTCCTTTCGTGCTTGTTGTCTCAGCTATGCCCTGTCGCCGAGGAGCAGCTTCAGGCGCTGCGTCGCGCCGGCGGGCCGCACATCGGGCGCGGTCACGACGGCCAGATCGAGCGCGTGGGCGCAGGCGCAATCGCGCTCGCCATTGAGGCGGGGCACGATGCGCTGGAGCACCTGCTGCGCGACGGCGACGTTGTGGTGGAGGTTGCGCAGAACGACCTCCACGGAGACATTGTCGTGCTCCGGGTGCCATACATCATAGTCGGTCACGCAGGCGAGGGTGCCGTAGCAGAGCTCGGCCTCTCGGGCGAGCTTGGCCTCGGGGAGCGCGGTCATGCCGATGATGCTGGCGCCCCACGAGCGGTACAGGTTCGACTCGGCGATGGTGGAGAAGGCGGGGCCCTCCATGACGACGTAGGTGCCGCCGTCGTGGACGTTGGCTCTAGCGTCGCGGCAAGCCTCGACGAGGAGGCTGCGCATTTCGGCGCAGAAGGGCTCGGCGAAGTCTACGTGGGCGACGATGCCGTCGCCAAAAAACGAGGACACGCGCTGGCGTGTCCTGTCAATGAGCTGGTCCGGGACCACCATGTCCTGCGGGGCCATCTCCTCCCTGAGGCTGCCGACGGCGCTGACGGAGATGACGCGCTCGACGCCGAGGAGCTTGAGGGCGTAGATGTTGGCACGGACGGGGAGCTCAGTCGGGGTGAGGCTGTGGCCCTTACCGTGGCGCGACAGAAAGGCGATCTCGACGCCGTGATAGCTGCCGATAACGACGGGAGCGCTGGGCGCACCGAAGGGCGTGTTGACCTCAACCTCACGGACGTCCGTGAGGCCGGGCAGCTCGCTCAGGCCAGTGCCGCCGATTACGCCGATGCTCGCGCCAGGCATTAGTCCGCCTCCGCGCGCAGACTCTCGGCGTAGGGGGGTGTGTGGACGCCGCGCTCGGTGACGATGGCGGTCACGAGCTCGGCGGGGGTCACGTCAAAGGCGGGGTTGGAGACGGCGATGCCCTCGGGCGCGGCCTGCACGCCGAGGGGGGCGGCGACCTCGTCCGGGTCGCGCTGCTCGACGGTGATGGCGTCGCCGGTGGGGGTGTCGAGGTCGACGGTGGTGGAGGGCGCGGCGACGTAGAAGGGGACGCCGTGAGCCCTCGCGAGGAGGGCGAGGGCGTAGGTGCCGATCTTGTTGGCGACGTCGCCGTTGGCGGCGATGCGGTCGGCGCCGACGATGACGGCATCGATGCCACCGTCGCGGAGGACGGAGGCGGCCGCGCCATCGACGATGAGGGTCACGGGTATGCCCTCCTGCGCGAGCTCCCACGCAGTGAGGCGCGAGCCCTGCAGGAGGGGACGGGTCTCGGTGGCGACGACGCCGGCGAGGGCGCCTCGCTCCCACGCGGCGCGGACGACGCCGAGGGCGGTGCCGTAGCCGGCCGTGGCGAGGGCGCCGGTGTTGCAGTGGGTCAGGACGCGGGCGTTCGGCGGCAGGAGGGCCGCGCCGTGGGCGCCGATGGCCATGTTGGCGCGGAGGTCCTCGGCCTCAATGACCTCGGCTTCCGCGAGGGCTAGTTCGGCGGCTTCGGCGGGCGTGGAAGCTGCCTCGGCGGCACGGAGCGTGCGGGCGACGGCCCAAGGCAGGTTGATGGCAGTGGGGCGCGCGGCGGCGAGGTCGCGTTGGAAGGGCTCGGCGTCAAGGTGGGCGAGGGAGCTCGCTGCGAGGGCGAGGCCGTAGGCGCCGGCTACGCCGATGGCGGGCGCGCCTCGGACCTGCATCGACTGGATGGCGGCGACGACGTCCTGCCAGCGGTCGAGCTCGACGTGCTCGACGCGGGCGGGCAACAGCCGCTGGTCCAGCAGCCGCAGGCGGCCGCCGGTCCACTCGAGGGGCTTCACCCTTGCTTTATTGGCAGTCGTCGTAATGGTCTCCCCCACCATGACGGGCAACAAAAAGAGCTTCCCGGCGAGAGAAGCTCTTGACGGAAGAACACTCTCATCGATTCAAGCCGCGCTGCAGCTTGACGGCGTTGGCACCGTATCCCATGTGGGCCGGTTGCCGGGCGTCCTCGGGCCGTTCCCTCAGCCACTCTGGATAAGAGCAGTGCGCCGGTATGGAATTGTTGGTGCCATGGTAGCTGAGGGCCTACCCTGTGTCAAGGAAATACTTTGGGTGGGTTAGCATTGGCTGTGCGAATAGTGTGGCCTCCTTCGACAGAGCTCAGGACAGGCTTCGACAAGCTCCTTCGTCAAGCTCAGGACGGGGTCAGGGCGAACGGGGGTCGTACTGAGGTGGCGGGGGTTGGGTTTGTGGGGGTTCCTGCCTGCGCAGGAACGACGGTTGGGCGCGGAGGTACTGGGCACCGGCTTTCGCCGGTGAAACAAGGGGGGGGGGTTAGGTGTGCCAGGGATCCAGCACGTGAATTTACAGCCATAGAAAGTCCGTCACGTTGCGGGTCACGAGTACAAGATCATGGGCTCTCGCTGTGCCTGCGATGAGGGCGTCGCCTAACTCCAAGACGCGGCCGGAGCGCTGCTCCTGCGCGCGAAAACGGGCAGCCCATTCCGCGTCCGGGCGCTCCAGGGGCAGAATGCTGTCCGCATAGTTCGTGAAGAGCGCGTCGATTTTCGCTTCCAAGGCTCGCTTGCGTTGACCTTCCGGCAGACGCCGCAGGCCAAACTCCAGTTCATGAACGACGATTGTCGACAACCAGAGGTCTTGATGCGCCAAGAAGAAGTCGACGACCCTTGACGTGGGCGTCTCGCGGACCAGTTCGGATACGACGTTGGTGTCGAGGAGATACCCGCTCACGCGCCGTCCGCCTCGTCCGCAAAGGGAGCAGGACGGGTTGAGTCGCGGCTTGGCAGCTCGAGATCGACACCGGAGGGGAGGTTCTCCACGAGCCATTGACCCAAGGGTATGCGCGGTGCGACTTTGTCTTCCCACTCGACGGCTTGCACCACCACAAAGGTCTTGCGCGCGCCAATGCGCTGCGGGCCTTCGGTTTCAGCAAGGCGGAGGATTTCCGAGAGCTTGGCCTTGGCCTCTGAGACGGTCCACACCCGACCGGACTGGGTTGTTGCCACGGCGCACCTCCGAGAGGTGATGTCCCATGGACTATGGTGGACTATATTGCGGAGGGATGCAAGAGTGCGAGGAAGGTTGGCGCCTCGCGGGGCCTGCGGCCCTCCGTTCACTCCCTTCGGATCCCTCAGGGCAGGCGGGGGGATGGCAGGGGTTGGGTTTGTGGGGGTTCCTGCCTGCGCAGGAACGACGGTCGAGCGG
>JAPPNT010000145.1 GCA_028873745.1 Chloroflexota bacterium
GCGTGCAGGGTAAGACGCGCGACGGTAGCAGGTGCCCGGGAGGTCGGCGGGCGGGGTCGGGGGGCGGCGGCCGCTCTAGGGCCGCCGCGCCCCCGCGTCTCGGCGTGCTAGGTGGGCGTCCCCGACATCTGGCCGGCCTCGATGTAGGCCTCGCCCATGCTCAGGAACTTGGTCGTCGTTCCGCCGAATTCCACCTCGTACGACGGCTGGGCCTGGCCGGGGCTGACCACCTCGTACAAGGCGGCGCTGCCGTTGGGGCCGTCGACGGTGTGCAGCAGGGTGCGGGTGCTCGAGGTCATACGTTGCCTCCCGGAGAATCGTGTAGCTGGAAAAGGATACCGAATCTCGCCGGGGTGTTCAATAGGCGCGCGCCTTCCCGGCCAAGACCTCGCGAACGAGGATGGTACACTACGCGGTCATCAAACTCGACGGAGGGCAAGACACCGATGATCACGAAGATAGCGACCCAGGCGGTGTACGTGGAGGACCAGGCGGCGGGACTGCGGTTCTGGACGGAGCAGGTCGGGTTCGAGGTGCGCTTCGAGGCGGACATGGGGCCGAACGCCAAGTGGATCGAGGTCGGCCCGCCCGGCGGCGAGTCGCACCTGGTCATCTATCCCAAGACCATGATGCAGGACTGGGCGGAGCGCAAGCCGTCCATCGTGTTCGCGTGCGACGACATCCAGGCGACCCACGAGGCAATGGCGGGCCGGGGCGTGGAGTTCACGCAGGAGCCGAGGCAGATGCCCTGGGGATGGTTCGCCATCTTCATCGACGAGGACGGCAACTGGTACGGGCTACGGCAGGAGGGGTGAGGGGGCATTTGCGCCGACAAGAAGAGGGGCCTCCCAAGCGGAGGCCCCTCTCGTCGTGTCTCGGACGGTCGAAGGGCTACGCCGTGGCGGGCTCCAGCTGGCCGAGGATCTGGCCGGCGTTGGAGTGGGACATCGTTTCGATCTCGGAGGGCGTGAATCCGTTGTCCAGCAGGTTGCCGATGAACATGCCGAGCCCCTCCTCGACCCAGGGCGCCGTGCTCTGGCCCAAGTCCGTGGAGAGGATGGTGGAGTTGGGGCCGATCTTGCGGATGTTGTCGTAGACCGTCTCCCACTCGACCTTCTTGGTGTACGGCTGCGTGAAGCACCGCTCGAACATCACGTCGTACTTGCCGAGGGCGCGCTGCTGGTCCTGGTCCAGGTACGTGGCCGGGAACTCCGGGTGGGTGATGATGACGCGGTTGACCTTCGACTCGCGGGCGGCCTTGACCACGGGCAGCATCTCCTCGGGCGCGATGTGGCCCGTCGCGAGGATCATGTCGTACTCGGCGATGACCTCCATGCACTGGATCGCCTCGTGGGTGACCTTGCCGTCGACGATGACCCTGACCGGGTCGCCGGCGATGCCCTTCTCGCGCATCGCCCGGGCGATGGTCATCCAGTAGGGCTGCGGCTTGCCGTCGTTGTTCTCGCCGGTGATGTTCTTGACCTCGTTCTCGGCGTCGACGGTGGGGAACCAGACCACCTTGTTGCCGAGCCGCCCCGCGACGTCGACGGCGAGGGGGTTCATGCCGCCCATGGAATTGTTGAGCACCAGGCCGCCGAAGGCCCGGATTTGCGGGAACATCTGGTTGATGAGGCTGGCGCGGTCTGCCGTGCAGATGTAGTGCGACTTCAGCACCACGCCGGCCATGCCGGCCTCGATGGCGTGCTCGGCCAGCACGATGTCGTTGAACTTGCGCGGGAGCACGTCGGGCTCGCTGTGGATGTGCATGTCGTACGCGCCGCGAACTAATTCCTTGACGGTTGCCTCGTCGGCCATGGCCTACTCCTTCCGATGCGCAGCATGCGCTGCGGCGAATGTTGGGCGATGGTAGCTAGTGGTTAGTCTCAATGTCAACTGCAAGGGCGTCTCAGAGTGGTATCCTGACCCCGAGGATACGGCATGAACAGTGACGAGGCCGTGCAGGCCATTCTGAGCTACCACGAGAAGACCAACCACTCCGTGCGCAGTGTGCGGGAGGGCAACTTTGCCCTCGACTTTTCCATCCTGCCTCGCCTGTACAAGCTGTACCGCCGCGCCCAGACGGTCGCCCTGCCCGAGGACGCTGCGCTGCCTGACGACGGCGCGCCCTCGACCGTGCCCGCGCTGGCGGCTATCGCGGGGGAGGCGGCCGCGACGGACGGCGCGCCCTCGCTCGACGACGTTACGGCGCTGCTCAAGCTCTCGGCGGGGATCACCAAGTGGCTGAAGGTGCCCAACGGGCGCATGGCGTTCCGGGCGGCGTCGTGCACGGGCGCGCTCTACCACATCGAGCTGTACCTGGTGTGCGGTGACCTGCCGGGGCTGCCCGCCGGCGTGTACCAGTACGGCGCGCACGACAACGCGCTCCGCATCGTCCGCGCCGGCGACCATCGCGGGGCGCTCGTGGCCGCGACGGGCGGCGACGAGGCGGTGGCCGCGGCGCCCGCATCCATCGTGTACACCAGCGTGTTCTGGCGGAACGCGTGGAAGTACCAGAGCCGCGCCTACCGCCACACGTACTGGGACTGCGGCACCGTCCTCGCCAACACCCTGGCCGTCGCCGGGTCCCGAGGCCTGCGGGCGCGGGTGGTCACCGGCTTCGTCGACGACTCCGTGAACCGGCTCGTCGACGTCGACGGCGTCAAGGAGGCGTCCGTCGCCGTCGTGCCCGTCGGCGCCGGGGCCGGCGCCGTGCAGCCCGAGGCGGCGCCCGCGCGGCTGAACCTCGAGACGTTGCCCTATTCGCCCAAGGAGATCGACTACCCGCTCATCCGGGAGGCCCACGCGGCGACGTCGCTGGACGAGGAGGGCGTCGTGGCATGGCGCGCCCAGGGCGCGGCTTCACCCTTCGATTTCCCTCAGGGCGAACGGGTGGATGGCGAGACAGCCGAGTCCGTTGAGCGCGTGATCCTGCGGCGCGGCTCCACGCGGCAGTTCCAGCTCGCGCCCATCGGCGAGGACGCGCTGCGGACGACGCTGGCGGCGGCGATGCGCCCGCTGCCGGGCGACTGGCCCTCGCTGGACGGCGCGCCGGTGAACACGCTGTACCTCATCGTGAACGCCGTCGACGGGCTGCAGCCGGGCGGGTACGTGTACCACCCGGAGGACAGCGAGCTGGAGCTGCTGATGGACGGCGACCAGCGGTTCATCGCCGGGCATCTTGGGCTGAACCAGGCGCTGGCCCACGACGCGGCGGCCAACTGCTACTTCCTGACGGACCTCGGCGCGGCGACGGCCGCGATGGGCGCCCGCGGCTACCGGGCGGCGCAGCTCGACGCGAGCGTCCGCGCGGGACGACTGTATCTCTCGGCGTACGCGATGGGCCTCGGCGCGACGGGGCTGACGTTCTTCGACGACGAGGTGACGCAGTTCTTCTCGCCGCACGCGGCGGGCAAGAGCGTGATGTTCCTGACGCTCCTCGGCGTGCCGCAGAAGCGCCGCCGCGTCATGCCGGAGTAGGAGCGCCTTTGCCGGTGCGCTGCTTCGACGAGGGAGATGCCGGAGCAGCCTCCCCGCCGACGGGCGCCACCGACAGCGCCAGCGAATAGCCCAGCAGCTTCAGGGCCCGCTCCACCTGGCTGATGTGCGAACGGTGGTCCGGGTTCACCAGCTTGCGGACCGCGGCCTCGCTGATGCCCAGCATCTCGCCCAGCGCCACCTTCGTGATGCGCCGCTCCCGCATGAGGGTGTACAGCGCCAGCTTGGCGGCGACGATGGGGTAGACAGCGATCATCACCTGGCCGGGTTGCGGCTCACTGGGGGTGGGGATTTCCCAGCCCATCTTGACGTAGCCGCTCAGCATAACTGACAGGGCGTCCTCTGCCAGCGCGAGTGTCTCCGTCCGGTCATACGCCCCGGTCAACGCCCCTGGCACGTCCGGGAAGTGCGTGACATACCCGCCAACCTCGTTGCCCTTAATCGTACATGGGTAGGCGTAGCGCACCGCTAGAACTCCCTTCGGTTGATGTCCAGCTGCTTCAGCATGTCGGCAAACAGATTGGGGGGGATTTCACCATACTTGACTATAGTGGAATACTCACCGACGTACACTCGCCCGTGGCTACCCTTGCCCTGTGTCGGGTCAAAGAAGAAATACTGATCGGTCTTGCGAGCATACCGTCGCGCCCGGCGAACAAACTCTCGACCGTTCATGGTTAGTGTATCGCACCTTTCGGTTCGATTTCAAGAGGCTGAGGACAGCTCCGGCGGCCGTTAACCAACGTCGCCAGCCTACCCCGCCCGCGCCAGCGTCCCGCGCAGGCTCCCGAGCTCCTCGATGAAGGCCTGCGCGGCTTGCGAGAGCGGGCGACCGCGCAGCGTGACGACGCCGACGACGTCCTCCGGCAGCAGGTTGGGCAGCGGCAGGACCTCCAGTTCGGCCGCGTCGGCGGGGGAGACGGAGATATCCGGCAGAATGGAGATGCCCTCGCCGCCGGCCACGTACTGCTTGATCGCCTCCAGGCTGTCCGTCTCGACGGCGAGCTCGTAGCTGATGCCCCGTCGCTGGAAGGCCTCGTCCAGCAGCCGGCGGGTCCGGGAGCGGACGCCCAGCATGACCAGCGGCCACCGCGCAAGCGTGCTGAAGGTCACCTCCGGCAGGTCGCTGACCGGGTGGCCTTTCGGCGCGACCAGCGTTCGCCCGATGGTGAACAGCGGCGCGAAGTCGAAGCCCACGGGCACGTCGGCCGTCGGCACGACGCCCAGGTCGGCCTCGCCGGTCGCGACCATCGCCAGGATGTCGGCCTCGCCGCGGGGCCAGAGGCGCAGCAGGTTGCCCAGGTGCTTCTGGCGGAAGCTGCGCACGGGCGCCGGCAGCACCTGGGCGATGAGGACGGCCGTGCTGGCGATGGTCACCGTGCTGCTGCGGTCGACGTCGAAGCGGAAGGACTCCAGCGCCGCGATGCCCTCGACAAGCGGGCCGGCCATCTCCAGCAGGACGGTGCCCGCCGTCGTGAGCTGGATGGGGCGCTTCCCGCGCTGGAGCAGGGACACGCCCACCTCCTCTTCCAGCTTCTTCAGGTGCTTGGTCGCCGCGGGCTGGCCGAGGTCCAGGGCGCGGGCCGCGGCGGAGATGCTGCCCAGCTTCGCGACAGCGCAAAACGTGCGGAGTTCACGAAAGTCCATGTGTCTCCATTCATTCCCGATTGGAATAGAAGTTACCTGATTCCATGCCTTGACACAACCATGTGAGGGGGTGATACTGCGAAATAACCAGTATTCACGCAGACAAATCAAGGGAGGTATCGTCATGGCGAAATTCAGGATCATGCCCCACAGCCGCCTGCAGGAGTGGGTGGCCGAGGAGAAGGGGTACTTTACCGACGAGGGGCTGGACTACGAGTTTCTGCGAGGCGGGCAACGCTCGGCGCAGCCCAGCGTCTCCAGCACCGACCAGGCGCCCGTCGAGGTGAAGCGGGGCGCGTTTGAGGGCATGACCGAGGGCCGAGCCTGCGAGATCAGCTCCGCGTGCCACTGGGCCGTCAACATGGCCGCCCACGGCCAGGCCGGCCGCATGTGGGGCCACGCCTACTCCGTGACGCCGTCGGGCATCTGGGTCGCCCCCGAGTCCGACATCCGCGAGCCCGAGGAGCTGGCGGGCGTCCCCGTCGCCGTCGGCTACCACTCCGGCAGCCACTTCTCCGCCATTCAGGCGCTTGAGCCCTTCCTGTCCAGAGAAGACATCAACTTGCAGTTCGTCGGCGGGCCGCTGGACCGCTGCCAGCTGTCGCTGGACCGCCGCGTGCAGGCCGCGAACGTCTTCGGCACGCCCAGCTACGTGCTGGAGCAGCAGGGCTTCCGCAAGATCGTCGAC
>JAPPNT010000108.1 GCA_028873745.1 Chloroflexota bacterium
GACTATCATTCTTTCAGCAGCAACTTGATCTTCGGCAACTTCGAAGAGGAGAAGACGATCAAGATCTGGACCAACACCGACTCTGAAGCTGAGGGCTCGGAGACGATTCGGGTGGTCTTGTCGGATCCGATCGGCGCAGCGATCGTGGACGGGGAAGGTATCGGCACGATCACGGATTAGCAGATGGCTAATCCTGACAGCTCAATCCCGTCAATCGGCACCGTCTTGTGGCGTTTATCCGACTAGTTTGGTCGTGTGCTCGAGGGCACTGTATCGAGTTGTGTTGTCCGTCATGCCGTAGACGATGCCCAACAATGTCGGTTGCATCTCTAAACCCCATATCGGGGGCACGGGTCAAGCGTATAATCGAGGTTAGCCCACTACTGACTATCCTATCGGGCAGTGGCGCAGCTTGGTAGCGCGCTTCGTTCGGGACGAAGAGGTCCCGGGTTCAAATCCCGGCTCCCCGACCAACCGGCGAATCAGGGGGTGGACTGCAGCGTCCACCCCCTTTTGCTATAGTTTCGTGAGCCGGCAACAAGGAGGCCTGTGTGACCACGGAGTTCAGGGAAGGCGCTCTGCATCCCATGGTGGCGGCGTCGCTCACCGTCCTCGGCGTCAACTACGAGATCGTCCCCTGCGACCCCGCCTTCGCCGACACCGCCGAGTTCTGCCAGAAGTACGGCTACCCCATGGAGACCAGCGCCAACACCATCATCGTCGCGTCCACCCGCGGGGCCAAGACGCACTGCGCCTGCCTCGTGCAGGCGTCGAAGCGGCTCGACGTCAACCACACGGTGAAGGGGCTCATGGGCGTCTCCAAGGCCTCCTTCGCCACCGCCGCCGAGACGAAGGACCTCACCGGCATGGAGATAGGCGGCGTCACCGTCTTCGGCCTGCCGAAGGACATCCCCCTCTACGTCGACGCCGCCATGATGGACCAGCCCTACCTCATCGTCGGCGCGGGCTCCCGGACGGCGAAGGTGCGCATCGCCCCGGCGGAGCTCGGCAAGATACCCAACTGCACCGTGATCGAGGGCCTCTCGTTGGCATAGGAGGGACCGCGCCCGCTGCCGTTTGCCCAGCGCCCAAAGGGCACCGGTATGTCGGTGAGCTGCCATGAACGCTGCGCCGAGGGTCTTCTACGGTTGGTACATGGTCGGCGTCGCCCTGGTCAGCGGCGCCTTCCAGACCGGTGTGGGCATCTGGGGCGTCAGCGTGTTCGTCATCCCGATGGAGGAGGACCTCGGCTGGTCCCGCGCTGCCTTCTTTCTCGCCCTCACCATCCGCACGGCCACCACCGGCCTCCTGTCGCCCGTCGTCGGCCCCTGGCTGGACACGAAGAACGGGCCCCGCAGGCTCATGCTCTTCGGCTCGATAGTCCTCGGGTGCTCGCTGATGGCCCTCCGCTGGGTCGACAACATCTGGCAGTTCTACCTGTTCTTCGGTGTGCTCGGCGCGGTTGGCGCCGTCGGCGCGGGCGGCATCATCACGCAGACCATTCTGCCTAAGTGGTTCATCCGCCGCCGCGGCCGCGCGATGGGCGTGGCGTCGATGGGCGGGGCCATGGGGCCGCTGTTCTTCCCCATCACCATCTACGGCCTCATCTCACTGGCCGGCTGGCGCGACGCGTGGTTCGCCCTCGGCGTCATAGCGCTCGTGCTCCTGCTGCCCCTCTCCTTCCTGCTCCGCACGAGGCCCGAGGACATCGGCGTGCACCCTGACGGCGACCGCGACGATATTGCCCCGGCCTCGGCGGCATCGGCGGGCGAGCGCCCTCGACCCGGCAGCGTCAGCGACTTCAGCCTGACGGGGCGGCAGGCGCTCAGGTCGCCGGCCTTCTGGCTCATCATCCTGGCCTTCGGGTTGGGCGGCATTGGGCTGCAGGGGTTCCAGTCCAACTGGATCCCCTACTTGGAGGGCGAGGGCATTGCCACCGCCGTCGCGACGGTCGCGATCACCGTCTACGGCATCTTCTCCGTCTCAGCGCGCATGATCTGGGGCCTGCTCGCCGACCGGTACCAGGTGCGGAGCCTGATTGTCGTGCAGTCGCTGCTCACGGCGGCCAGCGTGCTGCTGCTCATCTACGTCGTTGGCCCGGTCATGCTCTTCGTCTTCGTCGTCATCTTCGGCCTGACCATGGGCGGCTCCTTCCTGCTGCGGCCCCTCATCGTCGCGAACTACTTCGGTCGCGAGCACATCGGCGCCATCACCGGCTATATGCGCCCATTCCAGGGACTCACCGCGGCGGCGGGCCCGCCGCTTGTTGCGCTGGCGTATGACGCTCTCGGCTCCTACTTCTGGAGCTTCGTCGTCGTCATGGTCGGCTACGCGTCGACTGCTGCCGTCATCACGCTGGCGAGACCGCCCCGCGAGCAGCTCGAGCGGCAGGCGGCCTACTCATCGCCGGCGGGTGGTGCATAATCGTGGGTATGTTCCCGAGAGTCTTCTACGGCTGGAACCTGGTGGGCGTCTCCCTGGTGAGCGGCGCCTTCAATGCCGGCGTCGCCATGTGGGGTCTCGGCGTATTCGCGTCCAGCATGGAAATGGAGCTCGGATGGTCCCGCTCCGCCCTCTTCCTCGGGCTGACCATTCGCACGGGCATGACCGGCCTGTTCTCGCCCATCGTGGGCCCCTGGCGCGACACGAAGAGCGGCCCGCGCGCGCTCATGCTGTTCGGCGCCGTCATCCTGGGCCTCTCCCTGATGGCGCTCAAGTGGGTGGACAGCCTGTGGCAGTTCTACCTGTTCTTCGGGGTTATCGGCGCGCTGGGATCCCTCGGCGCCGGAGGCATGCTGACCCAGACGATTCTGCCCAAGTGGTTCATTCGCCGCCGGGGCATCGCCCTCGGCATCGCGTCCACCGGCGGCGCGATGGGGCCGCTCTTCTTCCCCATCTCCATCTTCGCCCTCATCTCCCTTCTGGGCTGGCGCGACGCCTGGTTCACGCTGGGGGCGCTGGCCATCGTGGTGCTCGTGCCCCTCGCGCTGACGGTGCGCACCAACCCCGAGGACATCGGCCTGCTGCCCGACGGCGACACCGAGCCCGCCGCCCCCGTGCCGTCCGGCACCGCCGGCTCCCGCCCCAGCCGCGCCAGCGAGGTCAGCCTCACCGGGCGGCAGGCGTTGAGGACGACCTCATTCTGGCTCATCATCCTGGCCTTCGGCCTTGGCGGGCTCGGCCAGCAGGGTTTCCAGTCCAACTGGGTCCCCTACATGGAGGGCGTGGGGTTCGAGTCGAGCACCGCGGCGCTCGCCATCACCGTCTACGGCATTTTCTCCGTCAGCGCCCGGCTCTGGTGGGGCATCCTGGCCGACCGCTACCAGGTGCGCTACCTCCTCGTCATCCAGTCGATCATGACCGGCACGAGCGTCCTGCTGCTGATCTACGTGATGGGGCCGTTCATGCTCTTCGCCTTCGTCGTGATTTTCGGCGCCACCATGGGCGGCGGCTTCATGATGCGGCCGCTCATCGTCGCGAACTACTTCGGCCGCGCGCACATCGGCGCCATCACCGGCTACATGCGCCCCTTCCAGGGCGTGACGACGGCCATCGGACCCGTGGTCGTCGCCCTCGTCTACGACACCCTCGGCTCCTACTTCTGGAGCTTCGTCGCCGTCATGGTCGGCTACGGCTTCACCGCAGCGGTCATCATCCTCGCGAAGCCGCCGCGCCAGCAGATGGAGCGGCAGCAGGAGACCGTCAGCGCGACGTAGGCCGTCGAGTGTTTCGGCTTCACCGGTCTCGGAGCTCCTGCTACCATTCCCGCATGGCTACGGACCCCAACGCGCACGGCGCCCCCGCAGCCGCGCAGCCGTCCCCCCGCTACCACGACCTCGACGCCCTGCGCGCCGCGGCGATGCTCCTCGGCATCGTCCTGCACGCCGCCCTCTTCCTCGTGCCGGACGCCTGGGGTGTGCTCGACAAGGAGGCGTCGGACGAGCTGCTGTACGGCGACGTCGTGAGCGCTATTCACGGCTTCCGCATGCCTGTTTTCTTCCTGATGAGCGGGTTCTTCACCGCCATGCTGTGGCAGCGACGGGGGCTCGTCGGCATGCTGCGGCAACGGCTACTGCGAGTGGGCCTGCCGCTGCTGGCCGGCTGCTTCACCATCATCCCGCTGAGTGCCTGGGTCTGGGTCGCGACAACCGACTACGACCTCGCGAAGGACTTTCCGGCGGGGGCGTCGGGCGTGGAGATAGTGATCGGTGTCTGGCTGTTCGCGTGGCTGGACGACTTCCACCACCTGTGGTTCCTCTGGCACCTGCTGTGGCTCGTGGGGCTGTTCGCCTTGCTGGCCCGGCTCGGGCTCACCTTCACCCACCGCTGGGCATGGTGGACGCTCGTGCCGCTCGTGGCGCTGCCGCAGTTTTTCATGCTGTGGATCGGCGCCGACACGAGCACCGGGTTGATCATCGCGCCGCACGTCCTCGCCTACTACGCCATCTTCTTCCTCTTCGGCGCCTTCATGCACCAGCGAGGCGTCTCCGTGCCGAAGCGGTGGGCGGTGGCGGCGCCGATTGCGCTGGCGCTCTTCTACCCGGTTGCCGTGTTCGTCCTGCGGGTCGCGGTCAAGGAGTACGACGCTCGCAACGAGGAACTGGCCGCCGCGATCTGGCTGGCCGGCACGGTGGTGCAGGTGGCCTACACGTGGCTCATGTGCTTCGGCCTCATGGGTCTTTTCCGGTGGGCGATGGCCGTCGAGCGGCCCTGGGTGCGCTACGTGTCGGACTCGTCCTACTGGCTCTACCTCGCGCACCTGCCGCTGGTGGTGGCAGCACAGTGGTGGGCGGTCGAATGGGACATGAGCGTCCACCTCGAGTTCGCGATCATCGTCGTCGTGTCGACCGCGCTCCTGCTGGCCTCCTACCACCTGCTCGTCCGCCACACGCCCATCGGCGCGTTCCTCAACGGGACCCGCCCGCGCCGAACACACGACGCCGCGCAGGCGGGGTGAGGGGTAGGCGAGCGCCCCCAGCGCCCCTACGCGCGCGCCCTCGACGGCCTCCGCCCGCCGCTCCGAAGCTTCTCCGCGTTCTTGAGCGCCTCACGGGCCGACAGCGCGCTCATGCGCTCCCGGTTTCGTTCGACGTACTCCTCGACAACGCCCAGGTTGCTGTAGGCCAGGTCACGCAACGCCCACCCGATGCCCTTGCGGATGAAGAACTCCCGGTCGGACAAGTTCGGCTCGATGCAGTCGAACAGCAGATCGAGGTCGGTCTGCTCCCTGCGCCCGAGCTGGCAGAGAATGGCCGACCTGCGCTTCCACATGTCGGGGTCGCGGCTCCACGCGCGCATCTGCGGGGCTGTCTCCGCCGGGAATCGTTCGAGCAGCTCCCGCAGCCGGTGGGAGGCGATGTCGTCGACAAAGTCCCACCACGCGCCGCTGGTCACCATGTGCTCGAACATCGGCAGCGTGTCGAACGTCCGGAAGGCCTGGCACCCCCTGGCCCCGGCCACTTGCAGCGCGGCGTAGCGCTCCTCGCGGAATCCGGCGTGGTCCCACAGCTCCCGAACGACGGCAATCCACGTCTCTTTGTCGGCTATCGGGCGCTCTTTCAGCGCGTCCTTGACCAGCGAGCGCAACGCCGGCTTCTGCACGCCCCGGTAAGGCATCGCCGATTTCATGTAGGCGCGCATGCCTTCCGCCTTGTCGGGATCGGCGTGTTCCGCCAACCCCCGGCGGATGGCGGCGGCCAGCGGCGTGCTCATCGGCCGTCGCCCCGAGTTTCCTCTACTGCCAGCCGCCGACGAGCGTCCCGATCAGCGTCATGGAGACCGCCGGGTAGCCCGAGTTGATCAGCCAGTGCTTTACGGGC
>JAPPNT010000082.1 GCA_028873745.1 Chloroflexota bacterium
CCCGAGATCCCGTGGAGGAGCCTGATCCTCTGGGGCGGCGGGCTTGGCCTCATTGTCGGCCTGTTCGTCCTGGCCTTCTGGCTGCTGGACGTGTACACCAACTTCCTCTGGTTTGGGAATCTGGGGTTCGAGGGCGTCTACCGCACCATCCTGGTGCAGCGCATCTGGCTCTTCGGCGTGGGCTTCGCCCTCTTTGCCCTCATCTCATCGGTAAGCGTGTGGCTGACGTACCGGTACGGACGCGGGCCGCAGGTGACGCCGGTGCCGGAGGAGACGCTGGAGCTGCTGCGGCCGCTGACGCTGGCGGGCGCGATGTTCGTCATCGTGGTGGCGTCGCTCATCTTCGGCGGCGTGGCCGGCGGCGGGTGGGACGTCGTCCTCGGCTTCATCAACGCCACCAGCTTCGGCATCGACGACGCGCAGTTCGGGCGTGACGTCTCCTTCTACGTCTTCTCGCTGCCGCTGCACCAGCTCGTGCAGGGCTGGCTGCTGGGCGCGTTTGTGGTGACGCTGCTCCTGAGCCTTGGCATGTACTTCGTCCACTTCAGCCTGCGGGGCGCGGTCTTCACGCTGACGCCGCAGGTGCGCACACACCTCTCGGTGCTGGGCGCGCTGCTGCTCTTCACCTTCGGCTACGGCTACTGGATCGAGATCTACAACCTGGTCTTCTCCATCAACGGCGCAGTCGTCGGCGCCACCTACGCCGACGTCAACGCGCGCGTCCCGGCGCTGACGATGCTCATCTTCATCGTCGTGGCGGGCGGGCTGCTGCTGCTGCTCAACGCCTTCTGGCTGAAGGGCACGCGGCTCATGGTGGGCATCGCCCTGCTGTGGATCGGCGGGCTCATCGTGCTGCAGTTCGCGTGGCCCAACGCGGTGCAGCGCTTCCAGGTCATCCCGTCGGAGCTCGAGCGGGAGCGGACGTTCATCGGGCGGAACATCGAGGCGACGCGGGCGGCCTTCGGGCTGAACCGCATCGACGAGCAGTCGTACCCCATCCGCGACAACCCGCGGGTGACGGGGGAGATCGTCGACACGAACCCGGGCATCATCGACAACCTGCGGCTGTGGGACCACCGGCCCTTCCTGGACACCCTGAACCAGATCCAGTTCATCCGGCTGTACTACGACTTCCAGGACGTGGACGTCGACCGGTACACGGTGAACGGCGAGTATACGCAGCTCATGGTCAGCGCCCGCGAGCTCTCGCCCGAGCGGCTCCCGCAGGAGGCGCAGCGGTGGGTCAACCGCAAGCTGCAGTTCACCCACGGCTTCGGCGTGGTGGCCGCGCCGGTGACCGACTACACCGACGACGGCAAGCCGGAGTTCGTCCTGCAGGACGTTCCGCCGCGGGGCGAGATCCCCGTCGAACGGCCCGAGGTCTACTACGGCGAGAACACTCGCGACTACGTGGTGGTGAACTCGGCGGTCGAGGAGTTCTCCTACCCCACGGAGACCGACATTCCCGTCTACACGCAGTACGCGGGCGAGGGCGGCGTGCCCGTCAACGGCTTCCTGCGGCAGATGGCCTACGCCTGGAAGTTCCGCGACCTCAACCTGCTCATCAGCGGTGAGATCACGCCGGGCAGCCGCATCCAGTACAACCGCAACATCCAGGAGCGCGTGGCGGACGTCGCGCCCTTCCTCGTCCTGGACGGCGACCCGTACGTGGTGGTGGAGAACGGCGATCTCCACTGGATCCAGGACGCCTACACGGTCACGGACCGCTACCCCTACTCGACGCCCTTCTTCGCGGACCCGGCGGACGCGCCCTTCTCCAGCGACCCCGGCGGGTTCAACTACATCCGCAACAGCGTCAAGGTGGTGATGAGCGCCTACAACGGCGACCTGACTTTCTACGCCATCGAGCCGGAGGACCCGCTCGTCCGGACCTACCAGAAGATGTTCCCCAAGCTGTTCACCGACATCAGCGAGATCGACCAGCGGCACCCGGGGCTGCGGGCCCACATCCGCTACCCGGAGGGGCTGTTCAAGACGCAGGCGCAGCAGTACCTGCAGTACCACATGACGGACACCACGGTCTTCTTCAACAAGGAGGACCAGTGGAGCATCCCGCAGGAGACGTACTTCGGCGGGCCGGAGGTCATGCAGCCCTACTACCTCATCATGAAGCTGCCCGACTCGGAGCAGGAGGAGTTCGTGCTGCTGATGCCGTTCACGCCCGCCGCGCGCCCGAATATGGTGTCCTGGCTGGCGGCGCTGAACGACGGCGAACGGTACGGACAGCTGGTGAACTTCGTCTTCCCGCGGGGCAAGCAGCTCGACGGGCCGCAGCAGGTGGAGGCGCGCATCGACAACGACCCGGACATCTCGCAGCAGTTCACGCTGTGGGGGCAGGTGGGGTCGACGGTGCTGCGCGGCAACCTGCTGGTGGTGCCCATCGACAACACCATCCTGTACGTGGAGCCGGTGTTCCTGCAGGCGGAAAACCTGGCGTTCCCGGAGTTGAAGCAGGTCATCGTCGCGGACGCCGGCGAGGTGGTCATGCGGCCCACGCTGCGGGCGGCGCTCGCCGCGCTGTCGGGGTCGAGCACCCCCGCGCCGTCGCTGGACATCGACGAGCCGTCGCCCATCCCGGACGTCACCACGCCGGGGGCGGAGACGCTGTCGGACGCGCTGGGCGACGCCGCGGGCGCCATCGACGCGCTGGACATGGCCCTGGACGAGTTGAGACGGTCGCTAGAGGAACTAAACAGGCTGGCGGAGGAGCAGAACCAGTGAACCAGTACATAGAGACGGAAAAGCAGTACTACATGGGGACGGTGCGCCGTCAGCCCGTCGTGATCGAGCGCGGCCAGGGGTCCCGGGTCTGGGACACCGACGGCAAGGAGTACCTGGACTTCACCGCGGGATGGGCGGTCGACTGCCTCGGCCACTGCCCGCCTGTGATGGTGCAGGCCATCGCGGAGCAGGCCTCGACGCTGATCCAGACGTCGAACCAGTTCTACACTCTGCCGCAGCTCAAGTTGGTGCAGATCCTGGTGGAGAACAGCGCCCTGGACAAGGTCTTCCTGTGCAACAGCGGGGCGGAGGCCAATGAGGGCGCCATCAAGCTGGCGCGCAAGTACGGCCGCGAGAACCGCAACGGCGCCGTCGAGATCATCACGGCGCTCGATTCGTTCCATGGGCGGACGCTGGGCTCGCTGGCGGCGACGGGCAACCCGCACTACCAGGCCAACTTCCAGCCGTTGATGACGGGCTTCGTCCACGTGCCCTACGGCGACATCGAGGCGATCAGGAAGGCGACGAACCAGAACACGTGCGCCGTCATGCTGGAGCCGGTGCAGGGCGAGGGCGGCGTCAACGTCCCGCCCGCCGACTACCTGCAGGAAGTCCGCGCATGGTGCGACCAGGAGGGGCTGCTGCTCATCCTGGACGAGATCCAGACGGGCATCGGCCGCCTGGGTACCCTCTTCGGCTACGAGCAGTTCGGCGTGGAGCCTGACGTGATGACGCTGGCGAAGGCCATGGGCGGCGGCGTGCCCATCGGCGCCTTCATGTGCAAGGACTCGTGCGACGTGCTGCGCCCCGGCGACCACGGGAGCACCTACGGCGGCAACGCCCTCACCGCCGCCGCCGCCTACGCCGTCGTCAAGGAAGTCATCGACGGCGGCTGGGTCGACCACGGCCGCGTCATGGGCGAGCGCCTGAAGGCGGGGCTCGAGCGGGTGAAGGCCGCGCACGAGGACTCCGTGAAGGAGGTCCGCGGCATGGGCCTGCTCCTCGCCGTCGAGTTCCACGAGGCGATCGCGGGCGAGGTGGTCACGTCCTGCAACGCGGGCGGGCTGCTGCTCAACCCGGTGCGGCCCACGGCGGTGCGCTTCATGCCCGCGCTGAACGTCTCGGACGCCGAGGTGGACATCGCGGTGGACCGCTTCGAGCGGGCGCTGGTGGATGCGGTGGAGCGCGTCAGCAAGGGGTAGCAAACCCTTCGACAGGCTCAGGGCGAATGGGTTGGGGCGGCGGCCTCTGGATACCGGCTTTCGCCGGTAAAACGAGCAGGGTGGCTCAGGGCGAACGGATTGCGGCGGCCTCTGGGTACCGGCTTTCGCCGGTAAAACGGGCAGGGGTGGCTCAGGGCGACCCTTCGACGGGCTCAGGGCGAACGGCTTGGCGCGGTGACAGAGAGAGGTCAGACCAAGCAGAAGGGCGGGACATGGCGAAGCAGAAGGTTGTGCTGGCATACAGCGGCGGACTGGACACGTCCGTAGCCATTCCGTGGATCAAGGAGCGCTACGACGCCGAGGTCATCACGCTGACGGCGGAGCTGGGGCAGGGCCGCGACCTGGAAGAGGTGCGGCAGAAGGCCCTGGCCACCGGCGCCGAGAAGGCCATCGTCCTCGACGGGCAGGACGCATTCGTCGAGCGCTTCGTGTGGCCCGCGCTGCGCGCCGGCGCCATCTACGAGGCCCAGTACCCGCTGGCGACGGCCCTCGCGCGGCCGCTCATCGCCGAGTACATGGCCAACGTCGCCATTGAGGAGGGCGCGGAGTTCGTCGCGCACGGCTGCACGGGCAAGGGCAACGACCAGGTGCGCTTCGACGTGAGCGTCGGCGCGCTGGCGCCCGACCTGCGCGTCATCGCGCCCGCCCGCGAGTGGGGCATGAGCCGCGACGAGGAGATCGAGTACGCAGCGGCGCACAACGTGCCCGTGCCCAACACCAAGGCCAGCCCCTACTCCGTCGACGAGAACCTGTGGGGCCGCTCCATCGAGGCGGGCGTGCTGGAGGACCCGTGGCAGGAGCCACCGGAGGACATCTACGCGTGGACGCGCTCCGTCGACGACGCGCCGGCCGCGCCCCTGTACCTGGAGATCGGCTTCGAGCAGGGCGTGCCCGTGTCCATCAACGGCGAGACGCTCGGCGGGAAGGCGCTGGTGCTGCACCTGAACGCGCTGGCGGGCGAGCACGGCGTGGGCCGCATCGACCACCTGGAGAACCGGCTGGTGGGCATCAAGTCGCGCGAGATTTACGAGGCGCCGGCGGGCGTCGTGCTGCACGCCGCGCACCGGTCGCTGGAGACGCTGACGCTGGGCAAGGAGCAGGTGCGCTTCAAGGACATCGTCGCGCAGCAGTACGCGGACATCGTCTACAACGGCCTCTGGTTCACCAAGCACCGCGAGGACCTGGACGCCTACGTGGACAGCACCCAGCAGTTCGTGTCGGGCACGGTGCGGGTGCGGCTGCACAAGGGCACGTGCGCCGTCGTCGGGCGGCAGTCGCCCCACGCGCTGTACGACTACGCGCTTTCGACGTATGACGAGGCGGACCAGTTCGACCACCAGGCGTCGGTGGGCTTCATCAAGGTTTTCGGGCTGCCGGTGCGGACGCAGGCCCGGCGGCAGGCGCGGTAGCCGCTGCGAGCGGCAAGGAGGGCGAGATGACGGACAAGTACATCTACATCGCGGCGATGGACGTCGACCCCGACAAGGAGGCCGACTTCAACGACTGCTACGAGACGGAGCACATCCCCGCGCTCCTGCAGGTGCCGGGCGTCAACAGCGCGACGCGCTACTGCGCCGAGGAGGGCTCGCCGAAGTACCTCGCCGTGTACGAGATCGACAGCCCGGACGTGGTGACGAGCGACGCGTGGGTGGCCGCGGCGGACTCCGGCCGCTGGCCCACGGAGATCCGGCCCTTCTGCCGCAACCGGAACCGCATCGTCTACAAGGTGATCGGCGGGTAGGTCGGTTCCCTCTTCAAGAGCCTCGGGACAGGCTTCGACGGGCTCGGGGCGAACGGGTTGGCGGCTGACCGCCCTGGATACCGGCTTTCGCCGGTAAAACGGGGAGAGGTCG
>JAPPNT010000047.1 GCA_028873745.1 Chloroflexota bacterium
GGGTAGGGGTGGTTGGGGTGGGGTTGTATGATGGGTTGGGTGGGTTTTTATGCTGTTTGCCTTTGATATCAGCAAGGGGTTTGCGGACAGGACGCTGTTCAGCGGGCTGACGCTCAACGTTGACGCCCGGGACCGTATCGCGCTGGTGGGCGCGAACGGGTCCGGGAAGACGACGCTGCTGGACATCCTCGCAGGGGAGACAGCGCCGGAGACGGGGAGCGTGACGATGCGCCGGGGGGTGACCGTCGGGTACCTGAAGCAGGAGCTGCCGACGTTCTCGGGCAAGGCGCTGTTGGAGGAGGTGCTGGACGCGCGGGCGGAGGCGAAGGCGCTGACGGCGGAGATTGCGTCGGCGCGGGAGGCGCTGTCGACGGAGACGGACTCAGCGCGGCAGGGGGCGCTGCTGGAGCGGCTGGGGGAGCTGGACGCGGCGCTGGAGGCGACGGGCGGCGAGGGCCGGGAGCACGAGGCGAAGGCGATCCTGTCGGGGCTCGGGTTCAAGCAGGGGGACTTTTCGCGCCGGATGAGCGAGTTCAGCGGCGGGTGGGTGATGCGCGCGGGGCTGGCGCGGACGCTGTTTCAGAAGCCGAACCTGCTGCTGCTGGACGAGCCGGCAAACCACCTGGACCTGGACGCGAACCTGTGGTTCGAGAAGTACCTGGCGGGCTTCCGGGGAGGGGTGGTGATCACGTCGCACGACCGGGCATTCCTGAACCAGACAGCGACCAAGGTGCTGGCCATCGAGCAGGACGAGGTGGTGTTGTACGCAGGGAATTACGACGAATACCTGACCGCCCGGGAGAGCGCTCTGGAGACCAAGCGGGCGGCGGCGGCGCGGCAGCAGCGCGAGATCAAGAAGCAGATGCGTTTCGTGGAGGCGTTCCGGGCCAAGGCGACGAAGGCGAGCCAGGTGCAGAGCCGGCTGAAGCAGATCGAGAAGCTGGAGATCATCACGTTGCCGCGGGCGACGAAGAAGGTGCGGTACTCGTTCCCGGCGCCGCCCCGGAGCGGCAACGAGGTCATCACACTGCGCAACGTCAGCAAGTCTTACGGCGAGGTCTCCGTGTACCGGGGCATGAACCTGACGCTTGAGCGCGGAGACCGGGTGGCGCTGGTGGGGCCGAACGGGGCCGGGAAGACGACGATGCTCAAGATCCTGGCAGGGGTCGTGCCGATCGACGAGGGAGAGCGGAAGACGGGGCTCAACGTGGTCACGAATTACTACGCGCAGCACGTGCTGGAACTGCTGAACCCGAGCAAAACGGTCATCGAGGAGCTGCAGCAGGCGGCGCCCCGGGCGTCGGAGCAGAACCTGCGGACAATCCTGGGTGGATTCCTGTTCAGCGGAGACGACGTGCGGAAGCCGATCGCGGTGCTGTCGGGCGGCGAGAAGGCGCGGGTGGCGCTGGCCAAGCTGCTGCTGCAGCCGACGAACCTGCTGCTGATGGACGAGCCGACCAACCACCTGGACATCGCGTCCCGGGAGGTGCTCGCGGATGCGCTGGGCGACTACCACGGCACGATCTGCTTCATCACCCACGACCGGACGCTCATTCGGCAGGTGGCGAACAAGATCATCGAGATAGAGGACGGACGGCCGACGGTGTACCCCGGCGACTACGACGGGTACCTCTACCGGAAGCAGACGACCACGCCCTCGCGGGGCAACAGCGCAGCGGCAGGCGGCTCCGGGGCGCGGGTGAACGGGGCGGCGGGAGCAGGCCTCGATCGGGCGCCGGCGCGGAGCCGGTCGGGGAAGCCGATCAGCGAGGAGGAGCTGCAACGGCGGTCGCTGACGTCGGAGGCGCGGCGGCTGGGGCTGCAGATCGAGCGCATCAACGGGACGCTGGCAGACCGGGAGGCGCGGATCGCGGAGCTGGAGTCGGCGTTCTCGCGGCCGGAGCTGTACAAGGACCCGGCGCGTGTGGCGTCGTCGGGGGAGGAGTACCGGGCGCTGAAGGCGGAGTCACAGTCGCTGTGGGCGGAGTGGGAACGGCTGGCGCTGGAGGCGGAGGACGTGGAGGAGCGGCTGACGGCGCTGCGCGAGGGGTAGGGTGACGGGGTATACTGCCGGCAAGCAGTGCGCGAGGTGACGGCGATGGCTACGGAGCCGGGCAGGCGGTACTCGGAGGCGGAGTGGAAGGCTCGGGTTAATCTGGCGGCGGCGTACCGACTTACGGACCACTTCGGGATGACGACGCTGGTGTACAACCACATTACGTCCCGGGTGCCGTTTACGGACGATCAGTTCCTTATCAATGAGTTCGGGCTGGGATACGACGAGGTGACGGCGTCGAACCTGGTGAAGATCGACGTGGACGGGAACGTGCTGGAGGAGGGGAAGCGGAACATCAACCCCGCGGGGTTCGTGATCCACTCGGCGATCCACGCGGCCCGGCACGACGTGCTGTGCGTGATGCACACGCATACGCCGTACGGGATGGCGGTGTCGGCGCTGGAGGAGGGGCTGGTGCCGCTGCAGCAGGAGGCGTACCAGTTCCACGAGCGCATCGCGTACCACGAGTTCGAGGGGGTGGCGGTGGACGTGGACGAGCGGGAGCGGCTGGTGACGGACCTGGGGGACAAGAACGCGCTGATCCTGCGGAACCACGGGCTGCTGACCGTCGGGAGCAGCGTCGGTGAGGCGTGGGTGCGGATGTGGCTGCTGGAGCTGGCGTGCAAGACGCAGGTGCTGGCGCAATCGACGGGGCAGCCGCTTCGGCAGGCGCCGGCGGAGGCGATGGAGCGGACGGCGGCGTTCTTCGAGGGGTTCCAGGGGCGGCCGGAGTGGGCGTGGCTGCTGCGGGTGCTGGACCGGAAGGACCCGTCTTACAAGGAGTAGGGGTGGCGGGGAGCCGGGGCTTCCCGCTTCGGGGCCTGCGGCTGCCGCCGTTGCCGTCTGCTTGCCGCGGCGATCCATACGTCAGCGTTGACTTCACCGAGTATAGATGTTATATACAAGTATTGTTGTCACTAACTCTTGCGGTGTGCAATGCCCGAGGATGGTAGGATATGCGCTTAGCCGGGCATCGAACGTCCGGGGCGTGTCCAGGGCACAAGGAGGAGGGGCTGCGGCAGGGCCGGCGGCCGGACAGACCGCCGCCAAGGACGGGCCTGCGGCAGCCAGATATGATTTACCGGGCGCGCGAGGGCTTCCGTGCCCGAACACGAAGGAAGGTACGGGAAACGTGGCGGACCTGACCCCCCCGGACGAACTGCACCACGGGACCGAAATCCTGTTTCGAGAGTGGCAGGGGAGCGTCGCCGACCTTGTGAACGCCGTGGAGAAGGGACTGGCGGAGGAGGTGGCGCCCCACGGCCTGGCACTGCAGGAGTTCAACCTGCTGAGGGCCTGCTATGAGCTGGCGCGGGAATGCACCGCGACGGAGCTGGGAAGGCTGCTGCCGGTGGACCCGGCGCGCATAAGCCGCATTGTCAACACGCTGGTGGACAATGGCTTGCTGCGCAGGCGCCGCACCCGCGAGGACCGGCGGGTGGTCATGCTCCGGCTTTCCGAGGAGGGAAGGGAGCTGACCTCCCGCATCCTGCGGGACATCCTGCGGTACGACGCCCGGCTGACCCAGGGGGTGGGCGCGGATGAGATGCAGGTCTTCCTGTCCGTGACCGCCAAGATCATTGCCAACCACGCCGCCATGCAGCAGCCGGAAAGCCCCGGGACGGCGTGAAGCCTGAGGGGACGGCCCCACGCCGTCCCGAGATCAGGCAAACGCCTTGTTGGCCAGGGCCTCTCCAAAGGCAACGCCAAGGAAGGCGCCGGGGTGCTCCTTCCACCGGTCATAGACGCTGGCAATTTCGTCGCACAGCTCTCTGGTCGCCGCTCCGTACTTTATGGCGGCCTCCGTGATCTCCGGCGACAGGAACCACTGGAGGGCCAACCTGTGGATGAACTCCACGTCCGCAGGCGCGCTGTAGATGTCGAAAGTGGCGTTGGCACGGACGTTTTCAAACCCCGCCTCTCTCATGTGAGCCTTCAACTCCCTGCCCATCTGCGGATGGGCGTCGTCAGCGGACAAGAGGTCTTCAAGCATGTCCCAGGCCTTGCGGATGACGCCGAAGTCGGGCTCGGTGAAGCTGGACGCGCAGATCATCTCGCGGCAGCCGAGGATGCCGCCGGGCTTGAGGACGCGCTTCACCTCAGCCAGCGCGGCGGCGGTGTCTGGAATGTGCATGAGCACGTTGTGGCAGTGGGCGACGTCGAAGAAGTCGTCGGGAAAGGGCAGGGCCGTGACGTCACCGACGTGGAAGGTGGCGTTTGTGATGCCCTGGGCCTGGGCGACGGACGCGGCGATCTCGACCTGGGAGGGCTCCATGTCGACGCCGTGCAGCTCGCCCGGCATCACCCGGCCGGCCAGCCCGACGGATATGGTGCCGGGCCCGCAGCCGAAGTCGAGCACGCGGAGGCCGGGCCGGAGGTACGGGATCAGGTAGGCGGCGTTCGCCTGGGCGGTGTATCGGCGAAGAGACTCCAGAAACTCCTCGCCGAAGCCCATCGTGTAGTCGGGGGTCCCCTGTTCCTGGTTCGTCATGGGCGCATCCTTCTCTCGAAAGTCAAGAGCGGCAAACCCGAGCCGCCAGACAGGAGGAAGGACCCGCCGGTAGACGATCTGCCTGGACTCGGCAATATTCGCGAAGCCGAAACGGCCGCCAGCGAAAGTCCCCGCAGGCGCCGGCGCCGCTGGGGCAACACCGTGAGAACCCTTCGCCTGAGCAACCACATTGCGAACGACTTTAGCATACAGTTGTGACTTTTCTGTGAATTACCAGGGAGTTTTCTATGACTTCTTGTAACCTCACGCCAGGACTGCCATACTGGTCTCGACCGGCAAGGAACAACGTGCCGACATTGGTGGCGAGGTGACGGATTGGACCGACCGGACGAGCTGCGGGAGCGCCTCTCCCGGATGAGCGAGGCCAGCCTGCGCATCACGGAGAGCCTGGACTTCGACACGGTGCTGCAGGAGGTGGTGGACAGCTCGCGGGCGCTGACGGCCTCACGCTACGGGGCGATCACGGTCTTCGGCGAGGCCGGGCAGGAGCCCGATTTCATCGTCTCCGGCCTGACCGGGGAGGAGCACCGGGGCCTGTGGGACATGCCCGAGGGACGGTTGTTTTTCGAGTATCTCAGTGGGCTCGAGGAGCCCTTGCGGCTCTCTGACATAGACGGCCACCTGGGGGCGCTGGGCATGCCCAAGTTCCTGCCCTCTGTATCGTTGGGCGCCCTGCTGGTGGCCCCGATCCGGCACCAGGGCGTGGGCGTGGGCACCATCTACCTGGGGCGCGAGCGGGGCGACCCGGAGTTCACGCGGGAGGACGAGGAGACGCTGGCGCTCTTCGCGTCGCACGCGGCCATGGCCATCGCCAACGCGCGCCGGCACCGGGAAGAGCGGCAGGCGCGGGCGGACCTGGAGACCCTGATCAACATCTCTCCCGTGGGCGTGATAGTCTTCGACGCCGCGACGGGGATGCCCAAGTCCGTGAACCGGGAAGCCCTGCGGATAGCCGACAGCCTGCGCAGTCCGGACCAATCGCCGGAGAACCTGCTGGACGCGGTGACCTTCCGCCGGGCGGACGGCACGGAGATCTCCCTGCGTGAGTTCCCCATCGTCGAGCTGCTGCGGGCCGGGGAGACGGTGCGGGCCGAGGAGATGATCCTGGAAGGTACGGAGGGGCGGAGGGTGACGGTGCTGCTCAACGCCGCGCCCATCATCCTGCACGGGGACACCGTGGTGTCGGCGGTGGTCACTATGCAGGACATGGCCGAGGTGGAGGAGCTGGAGCGG
>JAPPNT010000025.1 GCA_028873745.1 Chloroflexota bacterium
ATAGGGAGACGGACTGCTCGTAGAGGGGCTCGGCGACCTCGGGCCGGGCGGCGTGGATGAAGCTGGGGCGGCGGCCCTTGCGGGTATCGGCGTAGAGGGTGAACTGGCTGACGACCATCAGGCTGCCGCCGACGTCATCGAGCGAACGGTTGAAGCGGCCGTCGCCGTCGGCGAAGACGCGGAGGTTGACGGTCTTCTCGACGAGGTAGCTGGCGTCGTCGAGGGTGTCGGCCTCCGTGATGCCGAGGAGGACGACGAAGCCGACGCCAATGCTGCCGGTGAAGCGGCCGTCGACGGTGAGGGAGGCGGAAGACACCCGCTGGAGCAGGGCCCGCATGGGAGGAGGCTAGCTGCTCGAGGACTCGGACGAGGCCGCGGCGGGGGCGCCGTGGTCGTGCGAGTGGGAGTGGCCGCCGTGGCTGTGGGAGTGGGAGTGCCCGTGGTCATGGGAGTGGCCGTGGCCATCGTCACTCGAAGAGGACCCGTGGTCGTCGTCGCCGGAAGAGGAGCCGTTGCCGAGGGTGCTCTTCTTCTTGCCGTAGTCATTCACGTACCAACCGCTGCCCTTGAAGATGACGGGAACCAGGCTGATCTGACGGTCAGCCAACTGCCCGCACTCGGGGCAGTCGGTCATGGTGTCCGCGTCAAAACCCTGCCGCAGCTCGAACTTGTGGCTGCAGCTTCTGCACATGTAGTCATACAAAGGCAAAGTAAACCTCTAGTAGCAAGACGCTAGACACTCATCCTTCCAAAGCCTACCAATTGCGTGAAGAACGTGTCAAGAATTTGCGCCCGCGTGAGGGCGCGCGTGATATACTTTCGCGAAATTCCGGGGGTGAGGCGATGGCTTCCGACGTACAGACCATTCCCGTAACTGTCTGGACAGACTACATCTGACCGTGGTGCTACATCGGGCTGGACAGGCTCGACAAGCTGCAAGAGGAATATCCCGTCACGGTCCAGACGCGCGCTTTCTTCCTTCGCCCGGACATCCCGCCGGGCGGCAGGGAGCGGCAGCCTCGGCCCGGCGAGACCCCCGGGGGCGAGCTCAACGAACCGCTTCGCACCTACGCTCAAGAGGCGGGCTTTGTCATGCGCCGTAGCCCCCACACGCCGTACACCGTGCCGGCCCTCGAGGCGACGGAGTACGCCAAGGCGATGGGGCTGGAGATGCCCTTCCACCACGCCTGCTTCCGCGCGCTTTGGGAGCGGGGCGAGGACATCGAGAAGACAGAGGTGCTTTCGGCCGTGGCGGAGGAGGTCGGGCTGGACCCGCGCGGGCTGGAGGAGGCGCTGCGGAAGCGGACGTACGCCGAGACCGTGCAGGAGAGCTACCAACAGGCGATCAGCTATGGCATCAACGGCATCCCGGCGTTTGTCGTCGGCCGCTACCTGTTCACGGGCGCGCACCCGTACGACTTCTTCAAGCAGGTGATGGAGCGGGTGCTGCAAGAGGGACCGAACCCCGGTTAGCCTTCATACCGCGTCATTCCCCTTCCATTTCCGGGCTCCCGCGCCGGGACTGCTAACCCTCGTCTTCATGCGCCGTTTCAACCTACGTTGCCGCACATGTGGCTGCACCCAGTGGATGACGTGACCGGAGGGGGAGGATGATTGGACTGGTGTCCCGGCTCAACAACATGAGCACCGGACAAGTGGTAGCGATCTGGATCGTCGTAGCTGTCATTCTTGGCATTGGGGCGGTGGCCTTCATACAGAACCGGGACACGGGCGAGTCGGCCGCGGAAGTGGAGCTGGAAGAGGGGCAGCAGCTGGTGCAGGTGGTCCGCGGCGACCTGGTCAACCAGATCACCAGCAGCGGCAGCGTGGTCTTCCCCAACCGGCAGGAGGTCTCCTTCGGACTCGCCGGCACCATTGGCGAGATCCTCGTCAGCGAGGGCGACTCGGTGACGGCGGGGCAGGAGCTGGCGCGGCTGGACGCGACGACGGTCACCAACCTGGAGCGGGACTTGGCGCAGGCGGACGCCGACTTGCAGCGTTCACGGGAGACGCTGGAGGAGCTCATGGAACCACCAACGGCGCTCGAGGTCGTCGAGGCTGAGGCGGCCATCGCGAAGGCGGAGCTGGCCGTACAGAACGCGCAAGAGGCGCTGCAGGAGATAGAGGACCCGTTCACGCAGGAGGAGATCGACGAGGCGCTGGCGGACGTGACTTCGGCAGAGGAGGCACTGGCCGAGGCGCGGGAGGACGTGCAGGCGACGATCGACGAGCACGCGGAGAAGGTGCAGGCGGCCGTGGACGCGCTGGACGAGGTGAAGGCAGCGTATCAGGAGGTCGTCACCAACTTCCTCGGGCAGACGTTGACGGAGGCGGACTACCGGCTCTCTCCGGGGGAGTTCTTTACGGCATACGGCATCGACCTGAACACCTTCTTCTCGGACGTGCAACTCGAGGATGCCGTGACGTCGGTGCTCCCCTTGACGCCGGGGCCACAATCGGAGCTCGACGACCCGGAGACGCCGTGGGACGAGTTCACCGTGTACCGCTGGATCGCGCTGTATCCGGGCGCCATCTACGGCAACTGCGACGGGATCAGCACGGCGCCGCAGGACGTGTGCGTGCTGCAGGACATGGAACGGGTGTGGAGCAAGGTCGATGCGGCGCAAGACGCCGTGGACACAGCATGGGACAACGCCGAGAAGGCCGAGGATAACGCGAACAAGGCGGTGGACTCGGCGGAGGACGCCCTGGAGAGCGCGGAGGAGCGGCTGGAAGAGGTCTACGTGACCTCCGACAATCTGGAAGTCCAGGTGAAGGTCCATGACGTGGCCGTGGCGAAGGCAAAGCTGGACGATGCACGGGTCAAGCTCGACGAGCTGGACGACGCGCCCGACGAGACGACCGTGTCGCTGCGACAGGCGCAGATCGCCGCGAATGAGGCGTCGCTGACGCTGGCCAAGGAGCAGCTACAACTCGTCACGCTGGTGGCTCCATTCGCGGGGCAGGTGAGCGCGGTGCACATGGGCGCGGGCGATACGCTGAACGCCAACGCCGCGAACAACGCCGTCCTGGAGATCGTGGACACGACGGTCGCGGAGGTCGACGCGCGGCTGGACGAGATTGACGTGCTGAACGTGCAGGTGGGTGCGGAGGTCGTCGTCGAGCTCGACGGGCTGCCGGGCGCGGGGCTGCCGGGCGTGGTGCGGGAGATCTCACAGACGGGCGAGAACCAGCAGGGCGTCGTGACGTATCCCATCCAGATTTCCCTGCAGACACCGCCCCTGCTGCAGCTCCGTGAGGGGCTGAGCGCCACGGCGAACATCGTGCTGCAGCAGGAGTCGGACGTGCTGCTGATCCCCGTAACCTCGATAGCGGGAACGGTCGCGCAGCCGACGGTGCTGGTGAGCGTGGACGGCGACGTGATGGAACGAGCGGTGGCGCTGGGGGCCTCCGACGGTTTCTGGATGGTCGTGACGGAGGGCGTGAGCGAGGGCGACAGCCTCGTGTCGACGGGCGGCGTTGGGGACGCGCCCAACTTCGGGAACACCGCGCGGCTGGGTGGGCTCGGCGGACTGGGAGGCCCGGCGGGTCTCGGCGGCGGAGCGGGCAACCTTACGCCGGAACAGCGGCAGGCGCTGCGAGAGCAGTTCCGGCAGGCCGGCGGCTTCGGTGGCCAAGGAGCAGGCGCGGGCGGCGGACAGCGTGGCCAGCGCGGCCAGGGCGCCGGGCAATAGGAGCGCCGACATGCAGCAAGCAATGCCGGTCATCTCCATCCAGCACGTGACGAAGACCTACCAGATGGGCCACGTCCGCGTGAACGCATTGCAGGGTGTCAGTCTCACCGTCGAGCGGGGCGAGATGCTGGCGGTAATGGGGCCGTCGGGGTCCGGCAAGTCGACGATGATGAATATCATCGGATGCCTGGACGTGCCAACCTCGGGCCAGTACTTGCTGGAAGGCGAGGACGTCCGGGCGATGAACGACAACCAGTTGGCGTCCATCCGGCAAGGCAAGATCGGGTTCGTGTTTCAGACGTACAACCTGCTGCAGCGGGCGACCGCATTGGCGAACGTCGAGATGCCGCTGATGTACGGCAATGGGCACAATCGGCGGGCGCGGGCGCTGGAGGCGCTTGAACGGGTAGGGCTGGCGCACCGGGCGAGGCATATGCCGACGGAGCTCTCCGGCGGCGAGCAGCAGCGCGTCGGCATTGCGCGGGCGCTGGTGAAGGAGCCGTCCATCCTGCTGGCGGACGAGCCGACGGGCAACCTCGACACCCGGTCGAGCGACGAGATCCTGTCCGTTATCCAGGACCTGAACCGGAATGAGGGCCTCACAATCGTGCTCGTCACGCACGAGACGGACATCGCGCAGCACACTAGGCGCGTCGTCTCATTCCGTGACGGGCTGGTGGTGGACGACGCGCCGGTAGCGCAACCCCTGCTGGCGGGGCAGCACGCATGAGCCCGATGACCACATTCCTGACGGCGCTGGATGCGCTGAACTCGAACAAGCTGCGCTCGGGGCTGACGCTGCTGGGCATCATCATCGGCGTGACGGCGGTGATCGCGCTGACGGCCATCGGCAACGGGGCGCAGGAGACGATCACGGCGCGCATCCAGTCGCTGGGCACGAACCTGCTGTTCGTACGGCCAGGGGCCACCAGCACATTCGGGTTTGCGGGCGCGGCGGGGAGCGCGGCGACGCTGACGCTGGAGGACTCGGAGGCGCTGATGGACCCGGTGCTGGCATCGCACGTTGTGGACGTGGCGCCGGAGACGAGCACCCGGTCGCAGGTAGTCTTCGAGCGGGAGAACACCAACACGCAGATACTGGGCGTCACTCCCTCATACCTGCCCGTGCGGGCATACGAGCTGGCGGACGGCCGGTCAATCTCGGAGGAGGACATCGCGCGGCGGTCGCAGGTGGCGGTGCTGGCGTCGGAGACGGCGGAGGAGCTGTTCGGGCTGCGGCAGCCGGTGGGGCACACGATCAAGATCGGCGGGCGGCCGTTCGAGGTGGTCGGGCTGCTGGAGCCCAAGGGCGGGACGGGCTTCGGCAACCAGGACGACCGCATCCTGGTGCCCGTCTCGACGGCGTACTACCGGCTGGGAGCGCAGCGCACGCCAGGCGGCGAGATCACCGTGCAGAACATCAACGTGCAAATTGCCAGCGAGGACGTGAGCGACGCGGCGACGGAGCAGATCAGCGGCATCCTTCGGCTGCGGCACCGCATCACCGACGAGGACGACTTCACGGTCACGAGCCAGGTGGAGACGATTGAGACGCTGGAGGAAACCACGCAGACGTTCGTCATCTTCCTGGGGGCCATCGCGAGCATCGCGCTGCTGGTGGGCGGCATCGGCATCATGAACATCATGCTGGTGTCGGTGACGGAGCGGACGCGGGAGATCGGCATCCGGAAGGCGATGGGGGCCAAGCGGCGGGACATCCTCTCGCAGTTCCTGGTGGAGGCGGTCCTGCTGAGCCTGACGGGCGGCATCATCGGCGTGGGGCTGGGGTACGGGTTCACCTACTTCTTCGACGACGTGGAGCTGGGTGGGCAGGCGCTGAACATGGTGTTCAGCGGGGACATCGCGGTCATTGCGACGGCGGTATCGGGGGCCATCGGGCTGTTCTTCGGCATCTACCCGGCGATGCAGGCGGCGCGACTGCATCCCATCGAGGCGCTGCGGCACGAGTAGGGGGGTTCCCATACTTGGCGCCGCTACTGTCGCCCGCAGACACAAGATGAGGCTTAGGGGGCCCCCAAAGACCGGCTCCATAGAGAAACAAA
>JAPPNT010000022.1 GCA_028873745.1 Chloroflexota bacterium
GTCGCGCTGCTCACCGGGACGTCGGTCGCGGTGGGGGGGGGGGTGGGGTTCGTGGGACTCGTCATCCCGCACGCGGCGCGGATGGTGGTGGGCTCCGACCATCGCCGGGTGCTCCCGCTCGCAACGCTGGTCGGGGCACTCTTTCTGCTGTGGTCAGACGTGCTTGCGCGGCTGGTGATCCAGCCCCGCGAACTGCCGATCGGGGTAATCACGTCGCTGGTTGGCGCCCCGGTCTTCGCCCTGCTCCTGCGATCTCGACTGCGAGGATCAGACCATGCGCGATGATTCCATCGAGTCCGCAATCAGGAAGCCCGCCGAGGCAGGCGTCGATCCGGCCCCCTTGTCGCTCTCACTGTTAGGCGTGACGGCGGCAGTGGGTTCCGTGGAGATCTGCTCGGAGGTCAGCCTGGAGGTAGACGCCGGCCAGATTGTGGGCATCATAGGGCCGAACGGCAGCGGCAAGACCACCTTGCTGCGCACCGTGTACCGGGTGCTGCGCCCACGGCTGGGGCGCGTGGTGGTGGGCGAGGAAGACCTCTGGGAATTGCGGCCGTCCGAGGCCGCCCGGCGCATCGCCGTAGTTGTGCAGGAGCCGCGATCCGATTTCGAGTTCACCGTGCGGGAAGTAGTCACCATGGGGCGCAGCCCTCATCAGTCATCGTTTGCCAGGGAGTCCGCCAAAGACCGCGAACGCGTTGATGAAGCTCTGGCTCACGTAAGCATTGCAGACCTGGCGGCTCGGTCGTTCAGCACACTGTCCGGCGGAGAAAAGCAACGGGCGTTGATCGCACGCGCTCTCGTGCAGGAGGCGCGTGTCCTGATCCTCGACGAGCCTACCAATCACCTCGACATCCGGTACCAGCTGGAAGTCCTCGATCTCGTCCGCAGCGTGGGTGTGACCACGCTCATGTCGATCCATGACGTGAATCTGGCGGCGGAATACTGCGATCACATCGTCGTGTTGCAGGGCGGCCGCGTCCAAGCGGCCGGGCCGGTGGAGGCGGTGATGCTGCCGGAGGTGCTGGAGCCGGTGTTCGGCGTGCGGGTTGAACGCATAGCGCGAGAAAATGGACGAGCTTTGTACTGGTTCCAGAGCCGCGCTGTTCGCTTTTCCGCCGCCCCTCGCCGTCACAGTGGGTTACTATAGTCGCATGACTCGCAACGGCGATCCCACCGGGCGGCGGCCCTCCCAAAGGAGCCCATGACCACTCCCCACATCGCGCTCGTTCGCAAGAGCGGGCACTACATGCTGGCCCTCGTGCGCGTTGGCGCCGACAACCGGCTCTGGGCCACGGGCGCGGATGGCAAGCCTTTCCGCATCTCCCCACCGCAGCTCGTCTGGGAGACGGAGATAGCTGTCGGCGACGTCGCGCTCGCGGCGTGGCTGACGGAGGCCGAGCGGATGGTGAGCGAGGTGGATGCGGCGGAGGCGTGGGACATCCTCGTAGACGAGGTGCCCGGGTTGTCGCTGGAGGATTTGGCCGGGCTGGCCTGCGAGCAGCCGGTGACAGACGCGCAGCAGGCGGGCCTCCTGCTCGGCCTCTTCACCGGCGACGTACAGAGGTTTACGGCGGAACCGCCGTCGCTGCGGCCGCGCTCGCGGGACGACGTCGAGCGGCAGCTTGCGCGGCTGGCGGAGCGGCAGCAGTCGGCCGCCGAGGAGGCGGGGTTTGCGGCGTGGCTGTCGGGAGCCGCAAGGACCGTACTGACGGAGCGGCAGCACGGTTGGCTGAACACCGTGGTGCAGTACGTGGCGGAAGGCGAGAATTCGACGGCTGCGCGGGCGGCCAAGGGGTGGCTGCGGCCAATCGCCGCCGGGCCCGACGCTCGGCAGGTGGCCTTCGACCTGCTGGCGGCGCGCGGCGTGCTGGACGCCGACGAGTTCCTCACGCTGCGGCGGCTCGGGCAGCCGACGGCGTTCTCCGCGGAGGAGCTGGCCGCGGCGGGGTCGGGCGCGCTTGCAGCAACGGACGTGGACGTGGGGCGGAGGGACCTGACGGAGCTGGAGGTGTTCACCATCGACGAGGCGACAACGGTGGACATCGACGACGGGCTGTCGGTGCTCGCAACGGATGACGGGTTCGAGGTGGGCGTGCACATCGTCGACGCGGCGGCGCTGGTGGCGGTCGACGGGATGCTGGACGACGCGGCGCGGGCGCGGATGACGAGCCTGTACCTGCCGGAGGGAACGCTGCCGATGTTGCCCCGGGCGCTGTCCGAGGAGCGGGGGAGCCTGGTGGCGGGCGTCGACCGGCGGGCGGTATCGCTGCTGACGCGGTGGAGCCGCGAGCACGAGCTGCTCGAATGGGAGCTTTGCCGCTCGACGGTGCGGAGCCGACGGCGGTGGACGTACTCGGAGGCGGACGCGGCCTTGGCGGGCGGGGGGCAAGACGGAGGCGAGCCGCTTCGGACACTGCGGGCCATCGCCGACACGCTGCATGGGCAGCGGATGGCGGCGGGGGCGCTGGAGATGGACCGGCCGGAGGTGAAGGTCAGCGTCGACGGGGAGCGCAACATGTCAGTGACGGTGACGCCCGTGCCGACGCCGGCGCGGCGGATGGTGGCGGAGTTCATGGTGCTGGCGAACAGGCTGATAGGCGAGCGGCTTCGGGACCTCGGGGTGGCGGCCGTCTACCGCACGCAGGACGCCGTGTCGCTGGAGGACGTGCCGGACACGAGCGTCGAGGCAGTGCGTCAGTACCACATCCTGCGGCAGATCCGACCCGCGCGCCTGACGACCTCGGCGGGGGCGCACGCGCTCATTGGCGTGGAGCCGTACGTGCAGGCGACATCGCCGCTGCGGCGGTACCTGGACCTGGTGGTGCAGCGGCAGCTTGTGAGCGCGCTGACGGGCTCGGAGGCGCCGTACTCGGAGGGGGATCTGAAGACGCTCATCGGCGAGGCGGACGCGACGCTGCGCGACCTGAACCGCGCGGAGGATGAACGGAAGCGGCACTGGATGCTGAGGCACCTCTCGGGCCGCATCGGCGAGTCTTTCCCGGCCGTAGTGCTGGACGTGCGTGAGCGGCAGAGCGTGGTCGAGCTGCAGACCTACCTCATCCGCAGCAACGTGTACCTGCCGCCCTCGGTGGCGCCGGGACAGACGGTAATGCTGGAGCTGCAGGAGGTCGACACGTGGCGCGGGCAGACGCGGTGGCGGCACGCGGGGTGACTGGGAAGGGGACGGCCCTACTATAGGTCTCCACAGCACGGAGGACGTTGGGCGCGGAGTTTCTGGGTACCGGCTTTCGCCGGTAAAACGGGAGCCGTGTGCGGCCCTACGACAAGCTCAGGGTGAACGGCGTGCAGACTAGGTGAGGCGGCCGTGGACGGCGAGCCAGATGCATGGCGGGGACTCGCTGGTCATCGCGACGCGGTGGCGCGTGTGGGCGGGGATGAGGAGATGGTCTCCGGCTTGGAGGGTGACCTCTGAGCCGTCGTCGTAGGCGATGGTGGCCTCGCCCTGGAGGAGGGCTACCCACTCGTCGCGGGGCTCGTCGTACCACTGGCCCTCGGGGGTGGACTGGCCGCTGGAGACGATGCGCTCGATCTTGACGCCGGCGTCCGGGATGAGGTCGGTGAAGAGCTCATCCGGCGGGAGCGGGTCCGGCAGGTCGTAGAGGTTTTGCGACATAATGCTCACCTATCGCGCGCTACCCGGCGTAAACGGTGGTGTAGGGCTTGAAGACGGCCCACGCGAACCAGAAGTGGGTCCCGTGTACTACGGGTTCAAGGCGTTTTCCTGCGAGCTGTCCATCCACGGCCTGGCCGAGGAGGTTCCAGCGGCTGCCGGTCTGGTCGTCGACGAAATACTCGTCGACGGCGGTGAAGGTGAGGGGCATGCCGTCGGCTTCCGGACGGTAGACGGACGCCGCGCCGACGTCACGGCCGCCCGCGACCCTGGAATCGTCGAGGGCGGAGTTGGCGCCGAACTGGAAGAAGACGACGAGGTCGCGGCCGCCCGCGTTGTAGTGCACGACTGGCTCGTTCTCCAGGACGTGCAACGGGAAGGCTACCGCGTCGTCGCCCTCCTCGACGACAACGACGCGGTCGAGGGCGCGGAGGCGGCGGTCCGGCTCGCCGAAGAAGAGGAAGGGGTTCTGGCGGTCGTAGAGCTCGTAGGGGTTGCGGCCGTACTGGCGGCTGTAGCCGGTGTCTCGCGAAAGCACCCGGCCGTTGGGGTAGGCGTCCTTGAAGTCCTCCCAGGAGACGAGGAATGAGGGTAGGATCGTCAGGCGCTCGCCGAGAAGCTCGCCGACGATGGCCTCGCCGATGAGCTGCTGCCACCACGACTCCGTCTGGCGGTCGTACATGATCATGTCGCTGTGGCGCAGCAGGCCGGAGACGCCGAAGTCGAGGGTGCGGCCGTTCAACCGGCGGTCGAAGGTGATCGCCGAGTTGCAGAGTGGGCAGTAGGTGACGGCGACCGGCGTCCCGCCGATGGTGTCGTTGACGATCTCGTGCCAGATGAGGATGGCGAGGGGGTAGGCGCGGACCTCGCCCTCGATTTCGACGACGTGCACCTGTTCTTTGTCGTCCAGCCACTTGTCGCCGGCGTCGATGTCTTCAAACACGGGCTCATCGATGGCGGGGATGCCGTCTTTGCCGGGCCCGCCGGAGAGGATCTCGGCCAGGGGGATGGAGCGCATGGAGAAGTCCGTACGCCAACCTCGTGTGGAGAAGCGGGCGTTGCGGAGCTCATCGTCGCTGCCAAAGTCGGGCGTGGGCGTGACTGTGGGCCACGGGGTCTCGTTGGGCGCAGGAGTTGTGTCGAGCGAGCCGGAGAAGGGGCGCGCGGTTGCGGTGGGCTGCGCGGCGGCTTCGCTCGCGACGCCCGCAGCCTCAGCGCAGGCGACGGCGGCGAGGGCGAGGAGCGGGAGGGCGAGCGTCAGAAATCGGATGCGGAATGTGCGGTTGCGGGGGTTGCCGGAAGGGCGGGGAATCGTCTTCACGTGCTCCATTCGAGGGCCCGCGGGCCGTGAGGTGCTGCTTCCAGCATACCCTATGCGTGTTGACGATGGCGAACGTATTCGCTACCATCGAAAAGGTTGTGCAGCAGCGTAAGGCCCATCGGGAACCTCTTCCCATGCCCCAGTGGCGCAATGGTAGCGCAGGCGACCTGTAATCGCCAGGTTATCGGTTCGAATCCGGTCTGGGGCTGAGCCAATGCCACTCGACCCAAAGCGTCGTGTGTCGTGCGCAGGGTTGGCGATGGGTAGCTGCGATGCTACACTGATACCCGCTTGGAGGGATGGCGGAGCGGCCAATCGCACCAGACTGTAAATCTGGCGCCCGGAAGGGCTTCGTAGGTTCGAATCCTACTCCCTCCAGTCCCTAAGCAAGGCAAACAAAAGCGGGCCCACATAGCTCAGAGGCAGAGCACGTTCTTGGTAAGAACGGGGTCGCCGGTTCGATTCCGGCTGTGGGCTCCACAAAGCTGAGGAGGAGTTTTTCACAATGGCCAAGCAGAAGTTCGTCCGGGACAAGCCGCACCTGAACGTCGGGACCATCGGTCACGTGGACCATGGGAAGACAACGCTGACGGCGGCGATCAGCTACGTCCTGGCCAAGCAGGCGGAGAACAAGACCCAGTACATCGCGTTCGACCAGATCGACAAGGCGCCGGAAGAGAAGGCGCGCGGCGTGACTATCAACATCACGCACGTGGAGTACGAGACGGGGACGCGCCACTACGCTCACGTGGACTGCCCTGGCCACGCTGACTACATCAAGAACATGATCACCGGCG
>JAPPNT010000159.1 GCA_028873745.1 Chloroflexota bacterium
CGCCGGAGGCGGCGCCGAGCGGGGGCTCCGCCGTGTCGCCACGCTGACCGACGGCTGGCTCCCGCAGGCGCAGATGGACGAGGCCGGCCGGCAGCACATTCAGAAGATGCGCGACTACGCCCGCGAGGCGGGCCGCGACCCGGCGGACATCGAGGTCTGCGGCCGCACCAACCCGGCGCGCATTCCGGAGACCGAGTGGGCGCCGGCCGTCGCGTGGTGGAAGGAGACAGGCGCGACGCAGCTCGACGCCGTCACGATGGGAGCGGGCTACACGTCGCTGGACCAACACATAAACGCCATCCGCCGCTTCAAGGAAGTCGCGGACAGCGTGGGCTAATCTCACTCGAGTATTGAGGCCATTCGTGTGAAGTTTGGCGTGACCTTCCCGCAGACGGAGATCGGCAACGATCCGGGCGCCATCCGCGAGTTCGCGCAGGTGGCTGAGGAGCTGGGCTACGAGCACATCCTCATCGCCGAGCATGTGTTGGGCGCAGACCCCGTCAAGCACCCCATCCTCGCCGGGCCCTACACCAATAAGACGCCCTTCCATGAGCCCTTTGTCCTCCTTGGCTACCTGGCCGGCGTGACTTCCCGCATCAAGCTGACCACCGGCGTCGTCGTCCTTCCGCAGCGGCAGACGGCGCTCGTCGCGAAGCAGGCCGCGGCCGTCGACGTGCTCACCAACGGCCGGCTGCGCCTCGGCGTCGGCGTCGGCTGGAACCGATTCGAGTACCAGGCGCTGGGGGAAGACTTCCATACTCGCGGCCGCCGCTTGGAGGAGCAGGTGGCCCTGCTCCGCAGGCTGTGGACGGAGGAATCCGTCGACTTTGCCGGGAAGTGGCATACAGTGACCGGCGCAGGCATCAACCCCATGCCCGTGCAGCGGCCCATCCCCATCTGGATGGGTGGTCACGCGGAACCGGTGCTCAGGCGCGTCGGCAGGTTGGCCGACGGCTGGATACCGATGATGCAACCGGACGATGCCTTCCGGGCTGCGATGCAGCGCATTCACGACTACGCCCGCGAGGCGGGCCGGGACCCGGCCTCCATTGAGATTCGCGGGAGCGTCAACATCGCGCTGACTACGAAGGGAGAGTTGGCAGCCGCCATCCCGGCGTGGAGGGACATCGGCGCCACGCAGATCGACGCCATAACCATGTTCGGCGGCCTCGACATGCCCCAGAAGCACATAGACGCCATCCGCCGCTTCAAGGAATTCGCGGATAGCTTGAGCTAGCGATCACAAACCTCACAGGGGCGATTCGCGAATTGCCCGTTTCGACGGAAACCTGTTCAAAAAGGGAAACCCCTTCCGTTCGCCCTGAGCTTGTCGAAGGGTTGACCGAACGGAAGGGGCTCTTTCTTAGTCTTGCCGGCCGTTGCAGCTACCCGCCGGATTCCGCAGGCTCGCGCTGCGGGCGCATCATCCCGCCGCCCTCGCGCATCCGGGGCGTGGCGGTGATGTACTCCTTGTAGTAGCGCGCCGTCGAGCCCTCGCGCATGCGCTCCCGCAGGTCAAAGTAGTCCTCCAGGCTCGACCGCAGGTCGGACTCAACCGTCCAACCCGCCTTGAAGAAGCCGCGGCCCGTGTGGTCGATGATCCAGCTCATGTTGGGCATGCCGCTCCACGCCCGGTGCACCGCGCCCTCCAGGTCGTCGACGACGATGGTTCGCGGCGTGCCGTGCCGGTCCCGCATGAGGCGCGCCTGCTCAAACTTCTGCTCGATGCTCTTGTGCTCCGGCCACTGCGGGAAGTCGTCCGGGTGCGCCTCTCGCACGTAGACAAAGAGGAAGTGCGCCCGGTCCGCGTAGTCACGGGTCAGCTGGTCCATGAGGGGGAACTCCCCCTGGCACGGCGGTCAGGTGATGGAGCCGAACTCGATTACCACCGGCTTGCCCTTCAGGTCGGACAGGCTCAGCTCGCCACCGTCGAGGAGAGGCAGCGTGAAATCCGGCGCGACGTCGCCCGCGTGGTGGATCTCCTTCAGGAGCTGGAACTCGGCCTGCGACGGCCGCCAGACTTCGTAGTTGTACTCACGGCCCAGCCACTCTGACATAACGCCCTCCATTGACCTTGATGGCCCCTTGCTGGTTGCGGCCAGCATACGCTGGCGGGAACGGCCGGGCAAGCCGCGTCCTTCCTTGACCCTCTGCGCTCCCGACTCCTATACTCGCCTTCCACCACTCGGATTGGATGGCTGCGCCTGTTGCGCGGCCACATGGAAAGGGGGAGCCATGGCAAGTTCACGAATACGCGCCGCATTCATCGGGGCTGGGAAGCAGGCGAACTGGCGCCACTACCCTTCCGTCGCCACCCAGCCGGACGTCGAGCTCGCGGCGCTCTGCGACCTCATCCCGGAGAAGGCGGAGGAAACGGCCGCGCGCTGGGAGGTGCCCAAGGTCTATTCCGACTACAAGCAGATGCTCGACGAGGTCGACCCGGAGGTGGTCTACGTCATCATGCCGCCCCAGGACGTCTTCGAGCCGGCGCACTACGTCCTGAGCCAGGGCCGCAACCTCTTCATCGAGAAGGCGCCGACCGTCACGTTGAACGCAATCAAGCTGCTGGCCCACTACGCCGAGGTCAACGATTGCACGACCATGGTGGGGTACCAGCGGAGGCATCTGCCCTCGGTTGCGGCGCTCAAGGCGCGGGTCGAAGAGCGCGGTCCCATCCACGCGGTCACCGTCGCCAACCTGAAGTCGGCGGGCGACGTCACCAGGCACGCCGGCGGCGTGAACGTGCTGGACATCTTCACCAGCGACGGCATGCACTCGGTCGACCACATCCGCTGGCTGGGCGGAGGGGAGATCACGCGCCTGACCAGCAGCGTGCGGACCGTGCACCAACCGGGGCCCGTGGCGAACTCCATCATGGCCCAGATCGAGTTCGGCAACGGCGTCGTTGGCCAGCTCCACTACAGCGTCATCAGCGGCGGCGCCAAGATTGTGCCGGGAGCCACGGCTCCAGGGTTCTTCCGTACGGAGCTCTTCGGCAAGAACGTCACGGCCACCATCGACGCCGACCGGCAGAGCACATACGTGGAGGACAGCGGAGAGTTGGAGGTCTACGACTCCAAGGTTTTCAGCCAGGAGCTCGGCAGCAACCCCGAGCACTACCTGGGGTTCTGGCACATGCACCGCTACTTCATCGACTGCCTGCAGGCCGGCGAGCAGCCAAACGCCCACTTCGGCGACGCCGTCAGGACGTGGGAACTCATCCAGCGGATCTACGACGCCGCGCCCGACTGGTAGACGACAAACCGGCAAACGGGGCCGCCGTTCATCCTGCGGAAAATCGAAGCCTGTCCTGAGGCTCTCGAAGGGGATGAACGGCGGCTTGGTGCAGTCCTGAACCGGGCGGGGGCTAGTCCCGCAGCTCGCGCGGCAGGACGAAGGTGACGTCCTCGTCGATGACGTCGCGCGCGACGATCGACGACGGCTCCAGCTTGGCTACGACGGCCTCGACGAGGCTCTCCGGCGTCGACGCGCCGGACACGATGCCGACGCGCTTCGCGCCCACGACGGCGTCCTCGGGCAGCTCGTCGGGGCCGTTCACCAGGTGGGCGGGCACGCCCATCGCCTCCACGACCTCGCGGAGGCGGTTGCAGTTCGAGCTGTTGCTCGCGCCGATGACCAGCACCACGTCCGAGTCCTCCGCCAGCGACTTGGCGGCCATTTGCCGGTTGGTGGTAGCGTAGCAGATGTCGTTGCGCACCAGCATGTTCGGGAACCGCGCACGCAGCGCGTCCACAATCTCCTTCGTGTCGTCGACGCTCAGCGTCGTCTGGGTCAGGGCCGCCACGCGCTGCGGGTCCGGCACTTCCACGGTCTCCGCGTCCGCCACCGTCTCGACGACGATGGTCCGGTCGGGCGCCTCGCCGGACGTGCCGATGGTCTCCGGGTGATCGCGGTGCCCCACCAGCAGGATGGTGTATTCCTGACCGCCGTACTTGATTGCCTCCAGGTGCACCTTGGTCACAAGGGGGCACGTAGCATCGAGCACGCGCAGCCCGCGCCGGTCTGCCTCGTGCCGCACCTCGGGCGAGACACCGTGGGCGCTGAAGATCACCATCTGCCCGTCCGGAACCTCTTCGAGCTCCTCGACGAAGATGGCGCCCTTGCCCCGCAATTCCTCGACGACGAACGGGTTGTGCACGATCTCATGCCGCACGTACACGGGACTGCCGAAGCGCTCCAGCGCCAGCTCCACAATGTCGATGGCGCGCACCACGCCGGCGCAGAACCCCCTCGGCGACCCGAGAATGACTTCCATGATGCCCTCCAGCACCCATGCTACAGGCTCGCGGGCGGCGGCTCAACTGCGCGGGGCGCTTGCAGCCTTCCCTCAATCATCCCCAAACAGCGCAAGCTGCGGGTTCTCCGGCGCCGGCCCGAAGTGCGAGACGCCGACGCCGAGCAGCCGAAACCACCTGCCGGGCCCGGCCTCCCGCTCCAGGATGCCCTGCGCGACTGTGTCAATCTCCGAGGCCTCGCTGACGGGCGCGGCGATCGTCACCTGCCGCGTGAACGTGGTAAAGTCGGACAGCCGGAGCTTCAGTGTGACCGTACGCCCCTGCAGCCCGCTGCCCTCCAAGTGCCGCGCCACCCGGTCGCTCAGACGCCGCACGATGTCCCGCAGCTCCTCCAGCTCCGACACGTCCTCGGCCAGTGTCGTCTCGGCGCTCACGGACTTCGTCTCCCGCTCCGTCGAGACCGGGTGATCGTCCTGGCCGTTCGCCATGAGCCGCACTTCCGGCCCTCGCTTGCCGAACCACCCAGAGAACCACTCATCCGGTCTCGCCGCAAGCTGCCCGATGGTGTGGATGCCCTCAGTCTCCAGCCGCGCCGCCGTCTTTGGGCCGATGCCCCACAGCTTTCGCACCGCCAGCGGCGCGAGGAACGCCGCCTCGCCCCCCGGCGGCACCACCGTCAGCCCGTCGGGCTTGTCGAAGTCCGACGCTACCTTCGCCACCGATTTGCACGTAGACACGCCGACGGAGATGGTCAGCCCCACATCGGCGCGCACCCGCGCTTTGATCTCGCGGGCGATGGACTCCGCTTCCCGCTCCGGCGTGACGAGGGCCGTCACATCGAGGTACGCCTCGTCGAGCGAGAGCGGCTCCACCAGCGGCGTCACGCCCAGGAAGATGGCGCGGATCTGCTCGGACACCTCCCGGTAGCGGTCGAAGCGGGGCCGCACGATGACGGCGCGCGGGCACTGCCGCGCCGCGACACTCATCGGCATGGCCGAGTGCACGCCGAACCGCCGCGCCTCGTACGATGCCGCCGCCACGACGCCCCGCGACGTGGGCGACCCGCCGACCAGCACCGGCTTGCCCGCCAGATCCGGGTTGTCCCTTTGCTCAACGGACGCGTAGAAGGCGTCCATGTCCGCGTGCAATATGTGCCGCATGTGCCGATACCCCTTGTCGGCGCACCTTACACCAACTGGAACACATGTGCCAAACCATGCGGGAGGGTGCGCGGAGAAGGAAGCGGAGTCGCCACAACGACTGCGGGGCGGGCGGGAAGGGCCGGAACTACATTGTCAGACCAATAGAGAGACCGCCCGAGGCGTCCATCGCCCCGGACGGTCCTGCGTTTCAGAGTTGCGAGGGCTACTCGGCCGCTGCCGGCGCCGCCTGCTGTGCCGCGCCGCCGCGCCGCCCGCCCCTGCCG
>JAPPNT010000033.1 GCA_028873745.1 Chloroflexota bacterium
CCCCCCCCCCCCCCCCCCCCCCCCCGCCCCCCCCCCCCCCCCCCCCCCCCCCCGAGGCCGGCTACTGCGCAGCCTCGATAGCGACACGGCCGCCGTCCCGGACGCGGATGTTCAGGTCATGGCCGTCGAGCATCCGCATACCTACCAGAGGCGTGGCGTCGGAAATGTGGACATAGACGCGCCGGGGATGACCGTCCCAAAAGACCGTGGCGTCGTGGACGCTGAAGCTCACCAGGCTACCGTCGGCCAAGAATGCTGATTCGGTGGTCAGGAAGGGCAATCCCAGCTCCGTCACCAATGCCGACGGCAGGGAAAGAAATCCGGTGAAGCCTGTGTCTATAACGGACTCGACTTCCCTTGTCTGCCCCGCTGGGCCTTGCACGGTGAGGGATATGACAGCCTCATAGGCGCCGGTCACCGTTCCCAAGATCACCGGGCGATCCCCAGGAAACCGCCGCCGAACTTGTGCACCGCCTGGTACCCTACCCGCAGTGACCAGACGTCGATAGCTTCCGGACATTGCGCGCGCAGACGATCCACCGCGTCAAGAATGCTGTCTCCGATGGCCCAATTGCCGCTATCCACGTCTATGGAAACGATCTCCCCGTGGTGGTCCGTCTCGACCTGTCCCCTGACGTCCCGCTCGTAGATCTCGTCGCCCAGACGGGTGATCTCTTCCTTTGAGCGGGTTGGAGCGATGGGCCTGGGTGACTGCATGGGCGCCCGATTGTCCGTGTCGCTCATACGTCTCCCTTCAAAGATGCGCTGATATACCTGCATTCTACCATCCTGTGAGAATTGGAGACAACGAAGGATATTGGTTTTCGCCGGTATGGGGCCGTCTGGTTTGGGGTTGATCCCTTCGACAGGCTCAGGGCGAACGGATGAGAGTTGGGCTCAGGGCGAACGGAGACTCTGCTCGGAGCGGGTATTCTGGGCACCGGCTTTCGCCGGTGAAACGAGGGGGCGGGCGAGGTCCCAGCCTGCGCGGGAACGACGGTGTAGTATCATGGTTTGACGCGTTTGCCGCAGGAGGGGGGCCCAGTGGCTTCGTCCCGGCGCGAGGACCACGAGGAGCCGGCGCCCCCCGAATGGGCGGGCGCTGCGACCGCATTGGAGCGCCGCGAACGGATGCTTCGGCGGCGCGGGCGGTTCCGCTATGGCACCTTTGCTTCCTTCCAGTACCGCGACTTCCGCTTCCTCTGGCTCGGGCAGATCTCGCAGGCTATGGCCCTGTGGATGGAGCAGATCGCCCGGCCGTTGCTCGTCCTCTCGGACCTCGTCAACGGCGATGCGCGCGACCTGGGGTTGGTCTTCGCGGTGCGCACGATTCCGCAGCTCATCGCGGGGCTGTTCGCCGGGGTGATCGCGGACTGGTACGACCGGCGGCTGGTGCTGCTGACGGCCAAGACGGGATCGGCGGTGACCAACTTCGCGCTGGCTTTCCTCATCCTCTCGGGCGACATAGAACTGTGGCACATCTACGTGCAGGCGTTTGCCAAGGGGATGTTCAACGCGATGGACCAGCCGGCAAGGCAGTCGCTCATTCCCAGCATCGTGCCGCAGCGGCACCTGACGAACGCCATCGCGCTGAACAGCGCGTCGATGAACACGATGCGGATTGCGGGCGCGAGCGTGGCGGGGCTGATGGTGGCGTTCGTGGGCTTCGGGATGACGTTCCTGGCGGCGGCGATCATCTTCCTGGGTGCGGTGTACTTCACGTACCGGCTGAACGTGCCGCCCCACGTCAGGCAGGGGCGGCGGAACGTAAGCAACGCCATTGCGAGCTTCCGGGAGGGCATCGCGTACGGGTGGTCGACACCGTCGATCCGGTGGGTAATCCTGCTGGCGATGGTCTACTTTTCGTTCGGCATGTCCTACATGCAGGTGTTTGCGCCGCTGTTTGCCAAGGAGGTGCTGGAGATCGGGGAGCGGGGGTTCGGGTTCATGATGTCGCTGACGGGCGCGGGAGGCGTCATCGGGGCGCTGACGCTGGCGTCGCTGAACCCGCGAACGCACCGGGGGCTCGCCATCCTGGGGGTGATGGCAACGTTTGGGACCATGCTCATCATCTTCTCGCTGAGCACCTTCACGGGCATCGTGGCGCTGTCGTTCGCGCTGGTGCTGTTCATCGGCATGTTCCAGACGCCGTTCAACTCGCTGACGAACTCGGTGCTGCTGGACTCGGCGCCGGTCGACATGCGCGGGAGGGTGATGGCGCTGATCAGCATGGACCGCTCGGTAATCACGATCGGCGCGACGCTGGCGGGATTCACCGCGCATGCGCTGGGGGTGCAGTTCGCGCAGCTCATCTTCGCGGGCGTGGTGCTCGGCGGGGTGTTCGTCATGCTGACGCTGGTGCCGGCGTTCCGACGAATTCAGTAACCAAACGCGGGGCGGGAACGTTTCTACAGGTAGAAGAAGCGTCCAGGAAAGGAGGGGTCACATGCCAAACCTTACTGAAGCCCCAACCCACAGGACCCGGCTCTTCTTCGGCCTTGCCGGGCGGGACGCCCACCTCATCAATCCGAGGGACGTGGACGGCGAGCACAAGTGCAAGGAGACGGAGAACGCGATCCAGAACACGCTGCGGATCATGCGGGAGGCGTTGCCCTACACGTAGGGGGCTTGCCTCCACCCCCTGGATACCGGCTTCCGCCGGTATGACGAGGCGGTGAAGGGGAGGCGTTGCCCTACACGTAGGGGGCCGTCCGTTCATCCTTCGATTTCTCTCAGGACGAACGGACGCGGGAGAGGTTGCAGTTGGAGACCCGGCCAACCGGCCGGGTCTCCTTGTTTGTCCGACAGGGTAAGGCGATTGCGGTTATCCGGCCTCTACCGGCTGCTTTGCGCGTTTGCGGCCGTTGACTCGCTGGCGGGGTTCCTCGGTGGGGGTGTGGCCGTCGAGGAGGGGGCGGAGGTACTCGCCGGTGTGGGAGCGTTCGATGGCCATGACGTCTTCGGGGGTGCCGGTGGCGATGACCTCGCCGCCGTGCTCACCGGCGCCTGGGCCGAGGTCGACGATCCAGTCGGCGGTCTTGATGACGTCGAGGTGGTGCTCGATGACGATGACGGTGTTGCCGGCGTCGACGAGGCGGTGGAGGACGCGCATGAGGGCGGCGACGTCCTCGAAGGAGAGGCCGGTGGTTGGCTCGTCGAGGATGTAGAGGGTGCGGCCGGTGGCGCGCTTGGAGAGCTCGGTCGAGAGCTTGACGCGCTGGGCCTCGCCGCCGGACAGGGTGGTGGCGGGCTGGCCGAGGCGGATGTAGCCGAGGCCGACATCGCGGAGGGTCTCCAGCTTGGAGCGGACGCGGGGGAGGTTCTGGAAGAGGTCAAGGGCCTCCTCCACCGTCATGTTGAGTACGTCCGAGATGGACTTGTCGTGGAACTTCACCTCCAGGGCCTCGCGGTTGTAGCGGGCGCCGTTGCAGACCTCGCACGGGACGGTGACGTCCGGGAGGAACTGCATCTCGATCTGGATGTAGCCGCCGCCCTCGCACGCCTCGCAGCGGCCACCCTTGACGTTGAAGGAGAAGCGGCCGGGCTGGTAGCCGCGGGAGCGGGCTTCCGGGAGCTTGGCGAACATCTCGCGGATGGGTGTGAAGGCGCCGGTGTACGTCGCGGGGTTGCTGCGCGGCGTGCGGCCGATGGGCGACTGGTCGATGTCGACGACCTTGTCGATGGCGTCGAGGCCGGCGACGCTGTCGTGCTCGCCGGGGCGGTCCTTGGCGCGGTAGAAGGTCTGGGCGAGTTTCTTGTAGAGGACCTCGTTGACGAGGGTGCTCTTGCCGGAGCCGGAGACGCCGGTGATGACGACGAGCTTGCCGAGGGGAAACTCGACGTCCACGTTCTTGAGGTTGTTGGCGCGGGCGCCGGAGAGAGTGATGACATCACCGCTGCCGGTGCGCCTTCCGTGAGGCAGGGGGATCTGCTTCCTGCCTGAGAGGTAGGCGCCGGTCAAGGACGCATCGCTGGACATAACAGCGTCAAGGGGGCCCTCGGCGACGACCTCGCCGCCGTGCTCGCCGGCGCCGGGGCCGAGGTCGACGATGTGGTCGGCGGCGCGCATGACAGCCTCGTCGTGCTCGACGAGGAGGACGGTGTTGCCGAGGTCGCGGAGGCGCTTGAGCGTCGCGATGAGGCGGTGGTCGTCGGCGGGGTGGAGGCCGATGGTGGGCTCGTCGCAGACGTAGAGGACGCCCATGAGGCCGGAGCCGATCTGGGTGGCGAGGCGGATGCGCTGGGCTTCGCCGCCGGAGAGGGTGTAGGCGGTGCGCTCAAGGGTGAGGTAGTGAAGGCCGATCTCCGTGAGGAAGCGGAGGCGGTTATCGATCTCCTTCAGGATCTGCTGGGCGATATAGCGGTCGCGGCCGTTGAGGGCGAGGTTGCTCTCGACGTTGGCGGGGTCCTCGCTGCGGATGGCCTCCGACCACTCGAGGGCGCGCTCGATGTTCTGGGAGCAGACTTGCATGATGTCCCTGCCGCAGACGGTGACGGCGAGGGCCTCAGGCTTGAGACGCCGGCCGCCGCAGGAGGGGCAAGGGCGCTGGGCCATGAAGCGCTGGATCTCCGAGCGCACGTGGTCGGACTCGGTGTCGCGGTAGCGGCGCATGAGGTTGGGGATGACACCCTCGTAGGTCGTCTGCCAGGTGAACTCGCGTCCGCGGTGGGTGCGGTGGCGCATGGTGAAGCGGGTGGTGCGGTCGCCCTGAAGGAGCAGATGCTGGACGCTCTCAGGAAGGTCACGGAAGGGCGTCGACATCTCGAAGTCGTGGGCACGGGCGAGGGAGTTCAGCATGCTGGCATGGACGCCGTGGGCGGTGCCGGGCCGCATCCACGGGGCAATGGCGCCCTCGGCGAGGGAAAGCGCCGGGTTGGGCACGACGAGCTCCGGGTCCATCTCAAGGCGGAAGCCGAGGCCGGTGCACTCCGGGCACGCGCCGTGGGGGTTGTTGAAGCTGAAGGTGCGCGGCTCAATCTCGCCGAAGCTGATCTGGCAGTAGGGACAGGCGAACTGCTCGGAGAAGATGATCTCCTGGTTGCCGCTGGACTGGGAGGCGCGGCGGCGTCTGCCCGTTGCCTGTTCAGGCTCCGGCGCGGTCCCATTGTCCGTTGAGGAGTCGGGGAGGACGGCGACGGTGACCATGCCCTCGGCGAGGCGCATGGCGGTCTCGAGGGACTCGTGGACGCGGCTTTGCTCGAGGTCGGCGTTGATGACGAGGCGGTCAACGACGACCTGGATGGTGTGGCGGTAGTTCTTGTTGAGGGTGATGGTCTCCGAGAGGTCTCGCACCTGGCCGTCCACCTGGACGCGGACGAAGCCGCGCTTGCGGGCATCCTCGAACACGTCCTTGTACTCGCCCTTGCGGTCGCGGACGACGGGGGCCATGAGCATGATGCGGCTTTCCTTCGGCAGGTCGAAGACTGCGTCGGCGATCTGCTGGACGGACTGCCGGACGACAGCGCGGCCGCACTGGGGGCAGTGGGGCTTGCCGACGCGGGCGAAAAGGAGCCGGAGGTAGTCGTAGACCTCGGTGACGGTGCCGACCGTCGAGCGGGGGTTGTGGGAAACGCCCTTCTGGTCGATGGAGATGGCGGGGGAGAGGCCCTCGATGTAGTCGACGTCGGGCTTCTCCATGAGGCCGAGGAACTGGCGGGCGTAGGCGGAGAGG
>JAPPNT010000094.1:0-4039 GCA_028873745.1 Chloroflexota bacterium
GGACGTGTAGTCGAGGCGGTCGGTCAGCGTGACGACCTGCGTGTAGGTGCGCTCCTCGGCCAGCTTCTCCGTGCCGCGGTGCAGGTAGCCGAAGATTGGCTCGACGTCCGTGATGACCTCGCCGTCCAGCGTCACGCGCAGGCGGAAGACCCCGTGCGTGCTTGGGTGCTGGGGGCCGAGGTTTATCGTTATCTGCTCGGAGGGCAGGTTTACCATGTTGCCTTTCGTCGCCGGGGGGCTAGCCTCCCAGGTGGTCCTTGCGCAGCGGGTGCCCGGGGAAACCCTCCCACGTGAGCACGCGCTTCAGGTTCGGGTGCCCGGTGAAGCGGACGCCCATCAGGTCCCAGACCTCGCGCTCCTGCAGGTCGGCAGCCTGCCACACCCCGGTGAGGGAGGGGGCCTCGACGCCGTCGCGGCCGCGCAGGGTGGTCTTGAGGACCAGGCTGTGATTGTGCGTGAGCGAGGTGAGGTGGTAGACCACCTCGAAGGAGTCCATGTAGTCGACGGCAGTGATGGAGGAGAGGAAGTCCATGGCGAACTCCGGCTCCTCCTTCAGGCGTCGGCACACGTCGACGAGGGACTCGGGCGCGACGCGGAGCTCGTTGCCGTCGGCAGACACGGCCTCGGCGGCGCCCTCAAGGCGCCCGGCCACGTCGGTTGCGTTGAGCGCCCTGGTCATCAGGACCCGGCGGGGCGGTGCGCCAGGCTGTACTGCCGGATCTTGTCGTGGAGCTGCATCACCCCGTACAGGAGGGCGTCGGGGCGAGGCGGGCATCCGGGCACGTACACGTCCACCGGGACAATCCGGTTGACGCCGGGCGTCACGCTGTAGGACTCGTAGTAAGGGCCGCCGCTGGTGGCGCAGGCGCCCATGGAAATGACCCACTTGGGCTCGGCCATCTGCTCGTAGATGCGCTCGATGGCGGGGGCCATCTTCCACGTCACCGTGCCGGCGACGATCATCAGGTCGGCCTGGCGGGGCGTCGCGCGGAAGACCTCCATGCCGAAGCGGGCGATGTCCCACCGCGACATGGCGCTGGCCATCATCTCGAAGGCGCAGCAGGCGAGGCCGAAGCTGAGGGGCCACACCGTCGAGCGCCGGCCCCAGTTGATGAGCTCGTCCAGCGCGGTGACGAGGACGTTGCGTTGGAGCTCGTCCGGGACGTCGAGCAGGGGCTCCGGGTAGGGCGCGTCGTGGGTCGCCTTCATCGCGCTGACGGCGTCGCCCTCGGCGCGGTCGAGCGCCCAGGTCTGATCGCGGAGCGGGCCGGAGCCGCCAAGGGTTATCTCCACTCGAACGCCCCCTTTCGCCACGCGTAGGCCCAGCCGACGCCGAGGATGGCCAGGAAGGCGAGCATCACCAGCAGCGCGCCGCCACCCAGCGACCGCAGCGTGATGGCCCACGGGTAGATGAAGATGGCGGTCACGTCGAAGACGAGGAAGAGCAGGGCGAAGAGGTAGTAGCGGAAGTTGAACTGCACCCACCGCCCGCCGATGGTCTCCATGCCGCACTCGTAGATGTCGGACTTGACGTTGGTGGGCTTATTGGGGCGAACGCGGATGAGCTGGGCCATGCGGGAAACGATAACCATGCTGAGGGGGACCGCGAACGCGGCGCCCATCAACAGAAGCACCAACCCGTACTGGCGGTAGTAGTCGTCCAGCATGCCCCGTCCTCGGGGCTGAGGATAGCACAGGAGGGTGAAAAATGCCACAAACGGAGGGGGCGAGGACAGAGGGCCAATCAGTAGAGTAATATAGTTGCACCAAATACAGGAGTTGCCTGTGGGCACCTTTTCCTCGTCAGTTCGGATCTCCAGCCTTGACGGCCAGAACACTGTGGAAATAGAGGCCACAGTGGATACCGGTGCCGCCTACTCCATGCTTCCCGGTAGTTTGCTTGATGAGCTGGGAATAGAGCCTGCTTACACCAGCACGTTTGAGTTTGCTGACGGGCGGCGCGTTGACATGAACATTGGACGTGCTTGGGCCACTATCGACGGCCAGAGTGAAATCACTCTAGTCATATTCGGTAAAAACGAAGTCCCTCCTTTGCTGGGCGCCTATACCCTTGAGGGGCTGAGGCTGGCTGTAGACCCCGTGAACCAAAAGCTCGTGCCCGCTACACCGATCCTGTACTAGCCTTCCACTACCCTTGCCCCGATTCGACCTTCAGCCAAATGGCCCTCTACTCCCAATGCGTTCGCGCGACGGCTTTTTCGCTGCTCGCGACTGCTAGGTCAGCGGAAGAAAGCGCCTACAGCCGCCGCAGCTGCGGCGCGGCGAGCAGCGCGAGGAGCGCGAGACCGAAGAGCGCGCCGCCGTTCGCGACGAGCGCAACCGAGACGCCCGCCAGTGCAGCGACGGCTCCTGCGTGCACGTTACCTATCGGCCCGAACCCTATGGCCATCTGCCACGCCCCGGCCGCCCGGCCCCTCGCCTGGTTGGGGACGACCGCCTGCATGAGCCCCTGCGAGAGCACGTCGGAGACGGCCATCGCCGCGTTCACGACGAGCATCACCGCCAGCACCATCGCGAGGGTGTCCGACTGGCTGAGCACGACGAGGCCGGCGCCGAAGAGCAGCAGGAAGGACAGGAAGACCAGCCCGCGCCGCCGCAGCCGCATCATCGCGAGGAAGACCACCGTCACCGCGCCGCCCACCGCGCCCACGGACTGGATCAGCCCAAGCCCGTCCGCCTCGAGGTTGAGGACGTCGCGGGCGATGGTGGGCTGGAGCGAGAGGACGGAGAAGCCGAGGACCTCGACGGCGGCGGTCAGCAGCACCAGCGCGGCGAGAGCCCCGTTGCGCGCCAGCTCTGGCAGGAAGTCGAGCAGGTTCCGCATCACCGACTCCTGCGCGATCCGAGCCGCCCGGCCCTCGGCGGCGATGAGCAGGGCCGAGCCGACGGTCACGACGTGGGCCGCCGCGATGACGCCGTAGGTCGTCGCCGGGTCGGTCGCCGCGAGCACCGCGCCGACGCCGATGCCGCCCAGCACGGCGCCCAGCCGTTGCGCGAGGTTGGTGAGGGCGAGCCCGCTGACCATGTCCCGCGGCCCGACGATGTCGTAGGCCATGCTCTGCCGGAGCGCCTGCACGGCCGTCCAGCCGGTGCCGAGGGCGACGTTGAGCGCCAGCAGCGCCCACAGGGGCATCGCGTCCAGCCAGAACAGCCCGGATATGGCGAGCGCGACGATGGTCAGCGCGACGCCGAAGACCGCCAGCTGCGGGCGGCGCGGGAAGCGGTCCGCCAGCGCGCCGATGGGGATGCCCAGCAGCAGCCGGGGGGTGTGGCGCAGGCCGATGGCGAGCCCCACCATGAAGGGCGAATCCGTCGCCTCCAGCACGACCCAGCCCAGGGCGACGTTCTCACCGGCGTAGGTCGCGCCCGCGATGATGCCGGAGGCCGTCAGGAAGCGGAAGTCGCGGTAGGAGAGGGCGCGCATGCCGGCGTTCCCGGCCAGCAGGCGGCGCGCAAACGAGCGGCGCCGCGCCGTGGTCGCCGGGCCGTCTCCGGATGTCGCCAATGCGTAGCCTCACGAGTGTCGAGAGATTGGGGTCACGGGCAGCCCGCGCGTGCCAAGGCGCGCTAGGCCTCGTCCTCGCCGGACCAGGTCATGGTGCGGCGCGGGGTGAGCCGCAGGACGACGCTGTTGCCCTCGTCGTAGTACTGCTCCATGAAGGTGCCGCCGCCCTCCGCGCCCTCGTACCGCGTCGAGATGGACATGCCGATGTCCCAGACGTCATCGCCGCTCACCGTGACGTCACACTCGGCGACGACGTAGCGGTAGGGCTGGTCCTCGCTGGCGATGGACACGACGGCGCGGGCGTCGCCCTCGATGTTCTTCACCTTCCGGAACTGGCGGCTGGTCCAGACGAGGAAGACGCCGTCAACGTACTCGTACCAGACGGGCGCGACGTGCGGCGAGCCGTCGGGCCGCAGGGTGACGAGGTGGGCGATGCGCGCCGCCGCGAGGAACCGCTCCATAGCCGCCTGTGACATCGCACCCATGCCGTCGCCCTCCTGCGCCATGCGCTTC
>JAPPNT010000094.1:4049-5585 GCA_028873745.1 Chloroflexota bacterium
TCCGTGGCCGCCATGATAGCATGGCGGCGACCGGACAATCTGGACGCAGGAGTCACGCCATGGCTACCGCACAACAGCCGCATGAACTGACCGCCGCGCAGGCGGCAACCGCCATCCGCGAGGGACGCCTCTCGCCCGTCGAGCTGGTTGAGGCGCTGCTGGCGCGCATCGACGCGTACGAGCCGGCGCTGAAGGCGTGGGTGACCGTCGACCGGGACGGGGCGCGGGCCGCCGCGGAGGCCTCGGCGGCGGAGCTGGAGCGCTCCGGGCCGCGCGGGCCGATGCACGGCGTGCCCGTGGGCCTGAAGGACATCTTCTACACCGGCGGGCTGCTGACCACGGCGGGCTCGCCGCTGATGGCTGACTTCGTCCCGGAGCACGACGCCCACAGCGTCGCCAAGTTCCGCGAGGCGGGCGCCATTGTGCTGGGGAAGACGGTGACGACGGAGTTCGCGGACGGCGACCCCTCGGTGACCTACAACCCGTGGGACCGCGAGCACACCCCGGGCGGCTCGAGCAGCGGCTCGGGCGCGGCCGTGGCGGCGGGCATGGTGCCGGTGGCGACGGGGTCGCAGACCGTCGGGTCGACGCTGCGGCCGTCGATCTACAACGGCATCGTCGGGCTGAAGCCGACGCTGGGGCGCATCAGCACGCACGGGCTGGTGCCGGTCAGCTTCTCGACGGACACCGTCGGCATCATGGTGCGCTCCGTGGAGGACGCGGCCCTGGCGCTGGATGCCGTCGCGGGGTACGACCCCAAGGACCCGATGGGCGCGTGCCAGATGGTGGGCGCGTACCACGCGGCGTCGCAGCGGCGGAACGGGCCGCCGCGCATCGGCGTGGTGCGGCAGTTCTTCTACGAGCGGGCCGACGAGGAGATTCGCAAGCAGACCGACGACGTCGCGCGGAAGCTGGCGGCCGCGGGCGCGACTGTCGAGGAGGCGACGCTGCCGGAGCTGTTCAACCGCAGCCCGGAGGACATCGGCGCCGTCGTATGGACGGAGGCGGCCGTCTTCCACCGCGAGTGGTACGAGCGGAACCCGGAGGACTACGGCCCCAACATCCGCAGCCGCATCGCGGACGCGCTGGCGCGGTCGCCGCTGGACTACATCGTCGCACAGGACGCCCGGCGCGAGCTGCGGGCGGGGATGGCCGACGCGTACGAGGCCTTCGACGTGCTGCTCAGCCCGGGGACGCCGGGCCCGGCGCCCCGCGACCGCTCGACGACGGGGCCGACGTACTTCCAGGCGCCGTGGACGTGGCTGGGCTGCCCGGCCATCAACCTGCCGACGGGCCTCGCCGAGAACGGCATGCCGCTGGGCATCCAGCTCGCCGCGGGACCCTTCCAGGAGGAGCGCCTCCTCACGGCAGCCGCCTGGTGCGAGCGCGCCCTGAGCGTCCGCCTGACGCCGATAGACCCGCGGTAGACTCTTCCAATCTCGTCATACCGGCGAAAGCCGGTATCCAGAGGGTTGCGCCTGTACGCCCTTCGACAGGCTCAGGGCGAACGGGGAGTCGGGCTGGACGGACGTGGGG
>JAPPNT010000227.1:0-3075 GCA_028873745.1 Chloroflexota bacterium
GGGTTTGGGCGCGGGGTTCTGGGCACCGGCTTTCGCCGGTGAAACGAGGGTGGGCGGGCTTGTCGGGGTTCCCCTGCCTTCGCAGGAATGATAGTGGGGGGACGCAGAAAGGCCCGCCGGAGCGGCGGGCCCTTCTCTCGCCATGAGCTTTGTTGGTTACCGGATGATGGTCCGGCGCAGGAATGGCGGGAGATCGAGGTCGTTTGAGGCCTCGCTGCGATTGCTGAGGAAGCGGCCGTTAAAGGATTCGGGGTCGGCGGTGAACCGCGTCATGTCCTCGTCGTCGGAGATGCCGGTTGCGATGAGGGTCACGCGGGCGACGTCGCTGTCGGGCTCGCCGTTGACCATGCCGAAGAAGATCATCGCACGGTGGTCGACTTGCTGGGCGATGTAGGCGCCGGCCTCGTTTACCTCGCCAAGGGTCATGTTCGGGCCGCCGGTGACGTTGAAGAGCACGCCCTTCGCGCCCTCGAGCGAGAGGTCAAGCAGCGGGTTATTGACGGCCTGCTTGGCGGCCTGGAGCGGCCCGCCCTTGCCGTGGCCCTCGCCGATGGCCATCATGGCGCGGCCGGGGACCTTCATGATCGCCTTGACGTCCGCGAGGTCGACGTTGATCTCGCCGGGGAGGTTGACCAACTCGGCGACGGAGAGCACACCAAGCATCACGGCGTCGTCGGCCATTCGGAGGGCGTCCTCCATGGACGTGTCGCCGCGGAAGAGGCTCAGAAGCCGCTCGTTGTGGATGACGATGAGGTTGTCCACGTAGGGCTTGAGCTGGGCGATTCCAGAGTGGGCCGTTTCCAGCCGCCGGGCGCCCTCAAAGCTGAAGGGCGTGGTGGCGACGGCGACGACGAGCGCGCCCGACTGCCGGGCGATGTCTGCGACGATGGGAGCGGCGCCGGTGCCCGTGCCGCCGCCCATGCCGATGGCCAGGAAGACGAGGTCAGCGCCGGCGACCACGTTCTTGAGCGCCTGTTTGGACTCGCTGGCGGCCATGGCGCCCTTTTCGGGGTCGCCGCCGGCGCCGAGGCCGCGGGTGAGGTGCTCACCGATGTGGATGACGTGCGCGCCCTCGACCTGTCCCAGCGCCTTGAGGTCCGTGTTGACGCACGCGTAGGTGACGCCAGGCACGGGCCTCGCTCGCATCATGCGCATGATAGCGTTGGAGCCGCCGCCGCCCACGCCAATAGCGCATATCGACGCGGGACCAGCCTGCGACAGGGGCATGTTGGGCAGGGGAATGACCTGCGTAGTAGAACGAGACCGCTTACTCGGCATAGCTAAACCCTCCAAGTGGGTTTCGGTGCTGAAGAAGCCCGAAACGCTTTCGTGGAAATACTTTACCCATGAAAACAGCATGTGTCAAGACGTGGGGTGTGACGTCACAAGTCGCGATGGGGCCAGAAAGCCCCGACGGACACGCCCAGATGCACTTGAGGAGGTCAGTGTCCAAGGGGAAAACCCGCAGTGACGTTGCCATGCTTGGGGAGTCTGCACCATACACGTCGATTGTTGGGGCCATGCGCCAGTGCTATGGTGCGCGGGAGGATTATTGGGAGGAGAGCAAGATGGCGGGATACCTGCTGGTGCTGGACCACGAGATCAAGGACGAGGCGCTCTTTGCGGAGTTCCTGAAGAGTGTCGGCGACAACATGGAATCCTTCGGCGGGAAGTACTTGGTGAAGGGCGGCAGACACATGGTCATGGACGGCCAGTGGGCGCCGGTGCGGATCGCGCTGGTCGAGTTCGAGAGCGCGGACGGTGCGCGGCGGTGGCTCGACTCGCAGGAGTACGCAGCGCTGGGCGAGATGCGCCGGTGGGCGGCCGAGGCCACTGTGATCGTGCTGGAGGGGGTTGAGGGGTAGGTGGCAGCCAAGGGCGCCTAAGGCGTCTCAGAGCCCCGTGGACGACCCCAGTCGACTTCCTTGTGAAGGTTGTCCGGCGTGATTCGGGCCAGCAGACCCTTCAATGAGTACGAGGGCGACCTCGGCTCAGTACGCCCGACGCGGCCCGTCAAGCGCCGTTGGAATTCAGCGGCCATGCCAAGCCTCCATTTGACGAATTCAAACGAGAAACCCATTGTCAATCACCTTCCTCTTCATGTTGACCCGGGACGCGAGGCTTACCCCTGCGCCTCGGTGACGCGGACGATCTCGGCGAGGGTCATGTCGGCCATCGAATTCAGGGTTAGGTCTGCGCCGGCGTCGCCCATGCGGCGGGTGACGTCGTTAGGGATGGCGACGGTGAAGATGCCGGCTGTCCGCGCGGCCTGCACGCCCCTCGGAGAATCCTCGAACGCTATGGTCTGATTTGGGGCGACGCCCAGCGCGCGCATTGCGGCCAGATAGACGGCAGGGTCGGGTTTGCCGACGCCTACGTCAGCATCGTCGCGGCAACGGACTGCGTCGAAGTGGCGGATGAGGCCGAGGCGGTCGAGGTGCCCCGCCACCCATTGCCGTGAAGAGCTGGATGCCACGGCCAATCGAAAGCCCATGGTGTGGGCATCCGCGATGCACTGCAAAACTCCCGGGAGTATGGGCTGGGCTTCAACCATCTTGACGTGCCGGGCTCGCCTGCGGGCGGTGAGGGCCTCGGCGTCCATGGAGCGGCCGCTGAGCTGCTCGAGTAGCCCGACAATGTCGATGCGCTCGCCGCGACCCACATTGTCGTCCCACCGTTCCGGTGTCAGCTCCTGGCCAAACTCCTGGAAGATCTCCTGCCAGCTCTGGAGCGCCGGAGTTTCCGTTTCAACGATGAGGCCGTCGAAGTCGAAGATGAGGGCGCGGATCATGCGGGGTTCCTTCCGTGCTCGCGCGGGGAGAGTCTGCTAGACACTTGCGCGTGCCTCCGCGACCCGCACCATCCACTCGATCGACATGTCGGCGAGGGAGTCGAGGGTCAGGTCTGCGCCGGAGACGCCTGTTGGGCGCGTGAGGTCATTGGGGACTGCGACGGTGAAGATGCCGGCGGCTTTGGCGGCCTGAACGCCAATCTGAGAGTCCTCCAAGGCGATGGCCTCCTCGGCATCGACGCCAAGCGCACTCAGGGCGGCCAGATAGACGGCCGGGTCAGGCT
>JAPPNT010000227.1:3085-5581 GCA_028873745.1 Chloroflexota bacterium
AAGGCTTTTGCACTTCCCCGTCCAGGTCGGTCCTCGTCCGTATTGCGTCAATGTGATGGATGAGGCCCAATCGCTCCAAGTTTTCCACTACCCACCGCCGAGACGCGCTCGAGGCGACCCCCAGCCGGAAGCCTATTCCACGTGCCTCCGCTATGGACTTCTCCACGCCGGGAAGGATGGGCTGGTATTCCACCAAGCGGGCTTGCCGCTCCCTTCTCCGGGCGTCGACTGCTGCCCGGTCGATGGGATGGCCCACCTTTACCTCCAGCATGTCGAGGACGTCGCTGTTGGTGCCCTGGCCAATGCCGGCCAGCCAAGCGTCCAGAGGCAACTCGCATCCGTGGTCGGAGAAGATCTCAGACCACGCTTGAAGGATTGGCGTTTCCGAGTCGACTATGAGCCCGTCAAAGTCAAAGATGACTGCCCGAATCATGCTGCGTTCTCTGTGATGCCCTTCGACAGGCTCAGGGCGAACGGGGAGAGTGACGGGCTCAGGGCGAATGACAAAGGCACGGTTAGCCGCCGCCACCGGCGCTTTTGCCGAGGCCGGGTTCGGTCATTTCGTCGGGCTTGAGGAGGACGTCGAGTTCCTCGTCGGAGAGGCCGGACTGCTCGCGGGCGACCTCGCGGATGGTACGGCCGTCGGCTGCGGCGGCCTTCGCGATGGCGGCGGCCTTGTCGTAGCCGATGGCGGGCGCAAGGGCGGTTCCGAGCATGAGGCCGCGCTCGACGAGGTCGGGGCCGGCGGTGGTCGCGACGAGGCCGGTCACGCACTGGCGCGAGAAGTTGCGGGCGGAGGCGGCGAGCAGCGACGTGGCCTGCAGGATGTTGTAGGCGGCGACCGGGAACATCATGTTGAGCTCGAAGTAGCCGCCCTGTCCGGCGACGGCGACGGCAGCGTCATTGCCGATTACCTGGGCGACGACCTGGATTACGGACTCAGCGATGACGGGGTTCACCTTGCCGGGCATGATGGAGCTGCCGGGCTGGACTTCCGGCAGCATGATCTCGCCGATGCCCGCGCGGGGGCCAGAGCCGAGCCAGCGGATGTCGTTGGCGATCTTGTTGAGGCTGATGGCGATGGTGCGCAACGTGGCGCTGGCCTCTACGACGGAATCGAGCGTGTTCTGGGCCTGGAAGTGGTTCTCGGTCTCGCGGACCTCGACGCCGATCTTCTGGGAGAGGATGGCGCAGACACCAGCTGCGAATTCCGGGTGGGCGTTGACGCCGGTGCCGACGGCGGTGCCGCCGAGAGCGACTTCGGAGAGCTCGGCGGCGGCGTGCTCGAGACGGCGGAGGGAGCGCTCGGCCTGGCCGGCGTAGCCTCGGAACTCCTGACCGAGACGGACGGGCGTGGCGTCCTGCAAGTGCGTTCGGCCGGTCTTCACGATGGGCCAGAACTCTTCGGCCTTCGCTTCCAGCGATGCCTGCAGCTCCCGGAGCGCGGGGACGAGGTCCTCCTTGATGGCGGTGAGCGTTGCGATGTGGATGGCGGTCGGGATGACGTCGTTGGAGGACTGGCACATGTTTACGTGGTCGTTGGGGTGGACGAGACGGTCGCCGCGGTCTCCGCCGAGGAGTTCGGTGGCGCGGTTGGCGATGACCTCGTTGGCGTTGGTGTTGGTGGAGGTGCCGGAGCCGGTCTGGAAGATGTCGAGGACGAAGTGGTCGTCGAGATCGCCGTCGATGACCTCCTGGGCGGCGGCGTCGATGGCGCGGCCGAAGGCGGAGTCGAGGAGGCCGAGCTTGACGTTGGTGTTGGCGGCGGCCTGCTTGATGAGGGCGAGGGAGCGAATGAAGGCGCGGGGGAAGCGGAGGTCGCTGATGGGGAAGTTGAGGACGGCGCGCATGGTGGAGGCGCCGTAATACGCGTTCTCCGGGACCTCCATCTCGCCCATGGAGTCGCGTTCGATCCTGGTGTTGGTTGCGGTCACGATTGCTGCTCCTTTGACATAGTGCGCACGCGGTCTAGTGTGGTGGAATGCTCGCGACTATTGTAGCCGCTGGTGTGGGCCGTGCAAAGCGCGGCGCGGGGTTCGTCGAGGCGCTCGGCGGGGGCCCTCGGAGATGGCCGGCGGGTTGCCGGGCTCGGCTCTCGCGGGGTATGATGGGTGAGACGAGGAAGGGGCCTCAGGCATGCCAGTTTCCTGGACTGGCGTACATTTCGGAGGCACCCAGCTCAACAGATGCCGAAGTGGCGGAACGGTAGACGCGCTACGTTCAGGGCGTAGTGGGCAACAGCCCGTGTGGGTTCAAATCCCTCCTTCGGCATCACAAGCGTGCGCTTGTAGCTCAGCAGGATAGAGCGCAGCCCTGCGGAGGCTGAGGCCGTGGGTTCGAATCCCGCCAAGCGCGCCACTTCCCTTTCCTTCGGGCGGCTAGCTCAGTTGGTTAGAGCACTTGCTTTACACGCAAGGGGTCATAGGTTCGAGTCCTGTGCCGCCCACCATACTTGACGGTAGACAGAACCGGGGCGTGGAGAGCCACCTCCTCGGC
>JAPPNT010000157.1 GCA_028873745.1 Chloroflexota bacterium
GCACCCTTGCGGGCTTCGAGCAGGCGTTCTCGGCGCTGCGGGCGGATGGGATGCTGTAGGGTCCTTGTGCGCGGTTGCCCCTCCCTGCAATCCCTGTCTCTTCTCAATCGTTTCTCCAGGTAGAGGGGGTCGCAATGGAAAAACCGCACAAAATCCTCGTAACCGGCGCTACCGGCTACATCGGCGGCCGCCTAGCGCCGAGGCTTGTGCGCGAGGGCTACGGCGTCCGCGTGCTCGCTCGCAGCCGCGGCCGCGTCGAGGCGCGCCCCTGGGCCCGCGACGTCGAAATTGCCATCGGCGACGTCCTCGATCCGGCGACGCTTGCTCCGGCGCTTGAAGGCGTCGACTGCGCCTACTACCTCGTCCACAGCATGGCGAAGGGCCATGGCTTCCGCGATACCGACATTCGCGCGGCCCGTGCCTTCGCCGAGTCCGCTCAGCGGGCTGGCGTGCGCCGCATCGTATACCTCGGCGGCCTCGGCGACCCCGGCGCCAGGCTTTCCGAGCACCTCCGCTCTCGCCAGGAGACCGGCGACGCTCTCCGCGAGGACGGTGTCCCGGTCACCGAGTTTCGTGCCGCCGTCATCGTCGGCGCCGGCAGCATCTCCTTCGAGATGGTGCGCTACCTTGTCGAACGGCTGCCGGTCATGGTCTGCCCCCGGTGGATCTACTCCCGCGTGCAGCCCATCGCCGTCGGCGACTTGCTCGACTACCTCGCCGCCGCCCTCGGCTGTCCGGCGAGTGCGGGCAGGGTTGTCGAGATTGGCGGCCGGGACGTCGTGACCTACGGCGGCATGATGCTCGGCTACGCCCGCGCCCGTGGCCTCAGGCGGCTGCTCCTGCCCGTCCCCGTCCTCACGCCCAGGCTCTCCTCGTACTGGGTGCACCTCGTGACGCCTATTCCCGCCAGCATCGGGAGTCCCCTCATCGACGGCCTGCGCAACGACGTCGTCGTCCGGGACAACGCCGCCGTCGAGCTCTTTCCCGGCATCCGGCCCCTCGACTACGAGGGCGCCCTCGCCGCCGTCATCGAGGACCTCGAGCAGGGCCGCATCGACACCTCGTGGAGCGACGCCCACGGCCGGGCCCACCCATCGGGGCCCGAGGTGCGGATGGAGACGCAGGCGGGCATGATACTCGAGCGGCGCGCCCTGCGCGTTGCGGCGCCGCCGGAGGCGGTCTACCGGGTGTTCACCGGCATCGGCGGTCGGCGGGGCTGGTACTTCGCCAACTGGCTGTGGCGCATGCGCGGCATGATCGACCGGGTCATCGGCGGGGCGGGCCTGCGCCGCGGCCGCCGTCACCCCGACGATTTGCGCGTCGGCGACGCCCTCGACTTCTGGCGAGTCGAGGCCCTGGAGCCCGGCCGCTCCATGCGCCTGCGCGCCGAGATGAAGACGCCCGGCCGCGCTTGGCTCCAATACGAGGCGCTGGACGCGCCGGACGGGGCGGCGGAGCTGGTGCAGACGGCGGCCTTCACTCCGCGGGGCCTCATGGGGCTGGTCTACTGGTACGCGCTTTACCCGGTCCACGCCTGGATCTTCCGGGGCATGGTCAGGGCCATCGCCCGCCGGGCCGAGAGGGGCGCAGCCGTTTCGTCGGGGACGGCTTCAGGGGGTCTCGGCGTCTCCTGTTGAATCGGCGTTGGCGGCCTCCTGCGCGCGCTCCATCTCCCGGCGCCGAAGCAGCTTGACGGCGTCCTTCGTCGCGCATTCCATCGCGTACCCGATGGCCGCCAGCGCAGAACGGGCCGTCGCCGCGTCGATGATGACGCCCTGCCGCACGCCGTAGGCCAGCCCCTGCCGATGCGCCTCCGTGTAGGCGCGGACGGCCTCGGCACACATCGCAACGTCGGACTCGGAAGGCCGCAGGCCCCGGTTGGCGGCGGCGACCTGCGCCGGGTGCACGCAGAACGTGCTCCGGCACCCGCCCTCCCACGAAGCCTGCATCGAGCGGTCCAGCGCCTCCGCGTCACCGTAGTCCGCGATAGTCGAGCGGCCCGGCGTCCATACCCGGCCGTTGACCGTCAGCCCCAGCGCCCGCGCCACGAGTCCCACCTCGCCCCGCGCGTAGCCCAGCACGTCGGTCTCGTGCAGGTCGTCAAAGACGATGCCCAGGTCTGCCGTCAGGTCCGCCTCGCCCAGCACGCCGAACGACCGCACCCGCGCACTCGCCGACGCGATCTCGTACGCGCTCCGTACGCCCGCCGCCGACTCAATCATCGGCATGATCTCCACGCCGCCGCCGGCCATGCTCCGCGCCGCTTCCAGCCGCGAGAGCAGCGTGTCGAGCTCCCGTACCTGCTCGGCTGACTCGGCCTTGGGCAGGACGATGGCGCACAGCCCCGGCCACACGCCCGCCTCGCAGTCCGCGGCCACCGCGTCGGCGTTGACGCGCAGCGCGGCCTCCGACCCGCCGCGCCCCACCAGCGCGATGGCCTCCCGGACGCCCTCGCGGGCCGCCGCTTTCTCCCCCGGCGCCACCGAGTCCTCCAGGTCCAGCACCACCACGTCCGCCCCGTGCCGCCACACGCCCTCCACAAACCGGCGCACGTTGGCCGGCGTGAACAGCAAGGAGCGTCGAACGGGCGGCATGGCCTAGCTCTCCCCCCTTGCCGGCGTCTCCGCACCCGAAGTCGCGTCAACGCTCGCGCCGTCCAGCTCCCCCGTCGCTCGCGGCGGCACACCGATGCCGAAGTGCGACGGCACCACTGGCTGCCACACCGTCGGCGCAGGCGCAGCCGTCGAGGGCGTTGGATTGCTGTCTGCAGTTGCGTTGGTCTTAGCGACGGGCGCAGCCGCAGCCTCAGCCCGCGTTACTCCGATGCCGAAGTGCGACGGCACTACCGGCTGCCACGGTGACGGCGCAGGCGCGGCGGGCGTGACCGCCATGGCCGAGCCTGGGAAGATCGCGTTGCACGCCTCGGCAGCCTCCGGGTGCAGCGTGACCACGCCCCGGCAGCCGTGGGCCCTCGCGGCCGCTGCCCCCTCCGCCAGCCAGGCCGCTGCGTCATGGCCGAGCGCCTCGGTGAGGCCGTCGCTCGCGATGTCCGTCGCGAGGCATGCGTACACCGGCACGCCCGCCTCGGTCGCCGCCGCCGAGATGCGTCCCCGCAGGTGCGCCGTCTCCGGCAGCACGGGCGGCCGCAACGCCGCCCACACGGAGCGGATGTCCGGCCTCCCCAGCAGGTCGAGCGCATCGTGCGTCGCGGCGATTGCCGCGCTGACACGCGGCGTCGTCGACAACATGTCGCGCAGCGCCAGCACACCGGCGGCTGTTTCGACCTGGACCACCACGCGCACCCGCTTCCGCAGCCCCCGCTCGCCTTCCATCTCGCCGAGCAGCGCGTCCAGCCTCTGCACGTCCTCCGGCGACTCCGCCGCCGCCACGACGGCCGAGAGCCCCGGACGCACGCATGCCGCCATGTCGGCCTCCGCCTCGTTGAGGCCCATCCGGACCCACATGGGCAACCCGGCCCGCGCCGCCGCCGCAATCGCGCTGCGCGCCAGCTCCCGCGCCGCGTTCCGTCGAGACGGGTGCACCAGCGTTGTCAGGTCCAGGCAGAGCGCGTCGGCGTCGCCGCCCAGCGTCTCCAGTATGCGCGCCGCGTCATCGGCCGGGAGCAGCAGCACGGAGCGCGCGGTTGCGGGAGGCGCCAGCGGCGGCGGTGGGGGCTCGGGTATAAAATCGTACTCGCCGTTCATGGCCGCCAGCGCGATGGCCGTGAGCTCCTCGCCCTCTCGTCGGCTCGTCTCCCGCAGCGGCAGCCGGCGCGGCTTCCCCCCGTCCGAGACCGTCGAGACCACCAGCGCAAGATCGCCAAAGATGATGCCCAGCAGCACGGCCACCGCGCCCAGTCCCGCCGCGACAAGCTGCAGCGTGGTGCCCGGCTCCGCCAGCAGGCTCAGCGCGGCGATGAGCGCCCCCAGCACCACCGTCGTGACCCTGGGACGCTGCGACAGGCGAACGCCCGTCATGGAGCCGTAGGAAAACTCGCGAAACAGCGGCGCGCCGCCGCGCGGGACGTGGTGGATGAGACGCAGGTTGGTGACGGCCACGCGCCCGCTCTCCGCGGCTACGTACTCGTGCGGCAGGAGGTAGTCGGCTAGCGCCAAGGCGGTGCGCTCCCTTCCCCCCCGGATGCGCCCTCGGCAGAGGTCGCTGCCGAGCGGCTGGCGATGGCCTCCGCCCGCGCGACCACCGCCCGCGCCTGCCGCACGTTGGCCAGGTCCGCCATCGTCCCCGTCGACGCCGCGATGGCGCCCCGTCCCTCCGAGACGGCTGCCGCCATCGCCGACAGCACGCGCCCCGCCGCCTCGACCTCCGGCGCGCCGGGACTGAACCCGGCGTTGACCAGCGAGACCACATTGGCGTCGAAGCAGAGCGCGCCCCGCAGCCCCATGCGCCGGCCCACTGCGGCGTACCCCGCCGCCAGCGCACCGGCCCCCGTCGCGACGGCCCCGTGCGCCTGCACGCCCAGCGACCGCGCGGCCATCACCAGCGCGCCCCGGTAGCACGACGCAAGGTCCCGCCTCGCCGCGTCGTGCTCTCCCGCCGCGCGCAGCAGCGCATCCTCGTCCAGCGCGAGCGCGACGACACGCGGGCTCGCGGCAGCAATCTCCGCGCAGCTTTGGACCGCCGCCCCCGACGCCAGCACAACTTCCACGTTCACCGTGCCCGCATCGACGCCATGCGACGCCTCCCACGCGCCCAGCGCCGCGTCGACGGCCGCAACGTCGTCCGGCGAGTTGGCGGTTACCAGCGCCCCGGAGACAACGCCCGCCGCCATGTCCATCGCCACCAGGTCGGCTGAAGCTCCCGGTGCGTCCGTCCAGAGCAGCAACTCCACGCCAGACCCGACCAGCGACGCCGACGCCGCGCCAAGCGCGCGCCGCGCCTCCTCCCGCCGGTGGGCTGCAGCCCCGCGCGCCACGTCGAGGACGACGGCGTCGGCACCCGACGCGGCCGCCCGCGCCAGCCCGTCGACGTCCAGCGGAGAGACCGCCAGCAGCGAGCGCCGCACCAGCGTGTCCCGTACGGCCATAGCTGTTTTCATGGCAGGCAGCATACCACACCGCGCCGTCGGCCCCGCCGTGCGTTGCCTTGCACAACAGCCATGTAGTGCAACGTGTTCTCAGCACAAATGTATGGGGGCCAAGGTCAATTTGGCCGAATCTGCTATGCTATGGAGGTTGGATGTCAATTTCGGGCACAAGTGACACACGTCGGGAGCGCCATTCATGATCTCCTTCATCGGCGGGACGGGACCGGAGGGCCGGGGACTTGCCCTGCGGTTCGCCATCATTGGCGAGCAGGTCTTCCTCGGGTCACGCGACCCCCAGCGCGGCGTCGCCGCCGCCGCCGACGTGCGGGCGCTGCTGCCCCAGAACTACCCCCCCACCACCGTCATGGGCGGCACCAACGAACAGGCCTCCCGCATGGGCGACATCGTCTTCATCGCCGTGCCCTACTCCGCCCAGAAGGAGACCCTGACCGAGCTCGAGCCGCACCTGCGAGGCAAGGTCATTGTCAACGTCGTGGCGCCCCTCGCCTTCA
>JAPPNT010000014.1 GCA_028873745.1 Chloroflexota bacterium
CAACAAGGGAGGCCTCGCGGGCATCGGCCTCGGGGACGACGACGCGGCGGAAGCCTTCCTGCCGAGCGAGGTCAACCATGGGGAGGATGCCGTTGGTGTGGCGCAGCAGGCCGTCGAGGGCGAGTTCGCCGAGGAGAGCAGTGTCGGAGAGGTCGGCGGAGACCTGGCCGGTGCTCAGGAGGACGCCGACGGCGATGGCGAGGTCATACGCGGGGCCTTCTTTCCTGAGGTCAGCGGGGGCAAGGTTTACGGTGACTCGACGCAGGGGGAAGTCGCAGCCGCAGTTGCGGACGGCGGCGCGAACGCGCTCCCGGGACTCCTGGACAGCTTTGTCGCCAAGGCCAACAACGGTGACGGAGGGCAGCCCCGGAGAGATGTCCACCTCTACCTCTATTATCCGTCCTTCCAACCCGAGCACCGCACACGTGTAGACCTTGGCCAGCATGGGGGATTCCTGTCTTGCGGGATGGAGACATGATACGGATGCGGGAGCTCTCCATTCAAGAGAAGAATTGCGGTGTTTGCGCTTGACACTCCGGCGGGACGCGAATAGTTTTCACCCATCGTAGACCACCATGGCCAGGGAAACAGCCTCGGAGGGACGTGTGGCCAGCGTAGCATTCATAGCGCCAGTGCTGCCGGGCAAGCTGGATGCGTGGAAGGCGTTCCACGATCAACTGGACGGGCCGCGTCGCCGGGACTTCGAGGAGCAGCAGCGACGGCTGGGGCTGGTGCGCCATCGCGTGTGGCTGCAGGAGACCTTGGAGGGGCCGGTGGCACTGGTGGTGCAGGAGGGCGAGGAGCCGGAACGGGGGCGGGCTATCCTGGCGGCGTCGACGCACCCCTTCGACGCGTGGTTCAAGGAGCAGATCAAAGAGCTTCACGGCATCGACCTATCCGAGCCGCCGGGCGAGTCCCCAGTGACGCTGTTCGTGGACTACCTGGAGCAGGCCGGGCACCGGGGGCCGGAGTACGACCTGCCGGACTTCAACGCGTAGTCGCCCATCCCCTGGGGGTAGGGGCAGGCCCTTCGACGGGCTCAGGGCGAACGGGGGGCAACCACGAGACTTGTCCCTGCGACCGGGTGGGGTTGGGGGCGTGCGCCATGGACACCGGCTTCCGCCGGTGAAACGGGGAGGGTCGCCGCTACGCATTCCCCCCCGCGCCGTTTGCCGTCCCGTTGCGGAGCCAGACGAAGCGTGCCGCGTCGTAACCCATCGAGCTTTCGCAGGTGTCCGTGTTGAAGACGAGGACGCCGCGGAACTTGCTCTGCTCCGTTACGCGCAGCCGGGCGCCCGGCATGACCCCACAGCCGATGAGGAAGGCGAGGAGCTGGGCGTCCTCCTCGGGGATGCGGTCGACGACGTACTCTTTGCCCTCGGAGGCGTCCGCCAGGCAGACCTCATTGTCCTTCGCAGCCTTGGGCGCGTTGCCGGGGATGGGGCGCCCGAAGGGGTTGGTTGCCGGTCGGCCGAGCCGCTCCTGAATGCACTCCTCCAGGTCGGGGGAGATGGCGTGCTCGAGACGGTGGGCCTCGATGTGGGCGCGGGCGATGTCGAGGCCAAGGATGTCGACGACGAGGCGCTCGGCGAGGCGGTGGCGGCGGACGATGGACTCGGCCGCGGCTTCGCCACGCGTCGTGAGCTCGACCTCCTTGTTGGGCTGGATGGTGACGAGGCCTTCCTTCTGCATGCGGCGGAGCATGCCGAGGATGGAGGGCAGGGAGGTGCCGACGCCTTCCTCGCGGGGCAAGCGCCGGATGAAGTCAGTCAGGTTGCCTGCGCTGGGGCGAAGGCCCTCCTCGCGGAGCTTGTACAGGGACTGCAGGTAGTTCTCGGCGATGTTGGAGATGCGGTCGTGGGCGCCGGTCCGTCGCCGGGTTGATGTCGTCATCGGATACCCCTTCCGGTCATGGCTGCCGGTTCGCCCCTGCTACAGTCACCGCCGGTCTCGAACGTTGCCATGACTTTCACCCGTATGAACCATATAATACAACCGCGCCACAGCCTTCAACCAGCGCGCACCTCCAACCCATACGTAGAGGAGTCCACTTGCGAATCTTGACCCAGCTTTCGCTGCGGCGGTCTCTTCCTGCGGCGCTCGTAGTTGTCGCTCTTGTCATGGCCGCCTGCGGCGACGAAGAATCGAGCGAGGTTGAACTGATGCCCGCAGAGCAGGCGACGCCCGTCGCAATGCCGGTGATACCCACACCGGCGCCGACGGTTGCCTCGAACGAGCCGCAGTATGGCGGCACACTGCTGCGGGCGCATGCGACGGACCCGGCGGGGTTTGACCCGGTGCAGGACACGTCGATTGCTGCGCTGGACCTCATCGCGCCGATCTACTCGCAGCTCCTGCGCGTCGACGTGGAGGCCGGCGGCGGGGCGCTTCGGCCGGAGCTGGCCGAGCGGTGGGAAGTGGGGGCCGACGGGAGGTCGATCACCTTCCACCTGCGGCAGGGGGTGCAGTGGCACGACGGGCAGCCGTTCATCGCGGACGACGTGGCGGCGCATTTCAACCGGGTGATCTCGCCGCCGCAGGGGTTGTTCTCGAGCCAGCGCGCGCCGTTCCTCGACGTCGTCGACATCTCGGCGCCGGACGCGTCGACGGTCGTGTTCCGCACGGGCAACCCGAGCGCGGGGCTGCTGCGGAGCTTCGCGGGCGGGCACTACATGGTCGTCTCCAAGCACGTCATGGAGCGGGAGACGGCGGACGACCCTCGCGGGCTGCGGAGCAACCCGGAAGCGCTGGTCGGCACGGGACCGTTCACGTTCGCCGAGTACAACCAGGGGAGCAATTTTCGCGTCGAGCGGAACCCGGACTACTGGGACGAGGGGAAGCCGTACCTGGACGGCATCGAGTTCTTCATCATGAAGGACTCGGCGGCGCGGTTTGCGGCGCTGGTCACGGGCCGCGTGCACACGACGCCCTCGGGGACGGCGAGCCTGACGCCGACGCAGGCTCGGCAGGCACGGCAGGACTACAGCGAGGCCGTCGAGGTGGTGGAGGCGCGGGGGCCGTTCTGGATGGGGGCAGCGTTCAACGCGGAGCGGCCGCCCTTCGACGACGCGCGAGTGCGGCAGGCGCTCTCGCTGGCCGTCGACCGGGCGGCGTACCTGACGCTGGTGACGGGCGGCGAGGGCGGCGTCGGGATGACGGCAGGGTTCAGCCCGCCGGGGACGGCGCTTGGGTTGCCGACGGAGCAGCTCCTCGACCTGCCGGGGTATGGCGACGACAAGGACGCGGACATCGAGCGGGCGCACGAGCTGCTGGCGGAGGCGGGCCTCGCGGGCGGGTTCTCGACCTCCATCATGGTGCGGAGCGACGTGCCGGTGTGGGTGAACAGCGCGCTGTTCTTCCAGGACCAATGGCGGATGCTGGGGCTGGACGTGCAGGTGGACCAGGCGGAGTTCGGGGCGTCTATCGGGCGGATGCTGCAGGGGGATTTCGACGTGCGCATCGGCGGGGTGGCGTTCAACACGACGGACCCGGACCACTACCTATGGGCGCACTTCACCACGGGCGGGCCCAACAACCTTCGGTACGCGACGGACGCGGAGACGGACCGGCTGCTGGAGGCGCAACGGGTGGAGCTCGACCCGGAGCGTCGGCGGTCGCTGGCGCACGAGGCAGAGACGCGGCTGCTGACGGAGGTTGTACCGGCGGTGGTGGGGCACTACGCGGTGTACCTGTACGGCGTTCGGAAAGAGGTGCGGGGTTGGACGCCGCGGGACTTCATGCTCTACAACCAGTCTCGGTGGGACGACGTTTGGCTGCGGGAGGGGTAGGGGCAGGGCAACTTACGAAAAACAGGAAAGCCCAACCGAAGATGTTGGGCTTTCTCCATTTCTGAGAACGGACGGCTACTGACGCGGGGTGAAGTCAAGCTGAGGGTTGGGGTGGTCTGGGAGCTTCCAGACCAGGTAGCCCTTGCGGAACTCGTCGTGGTACTCGTTGGCGCGGCGGGTGGCGTTGTGGTAGGCGGCCTCGAAGGACTCGAAGTCCTCGTGGCCAAGCGCGGCTTCCACCGGGCCAAGGTCCTGCTCGATGAAGGTGTTGATGGCGTCGGCGTAGCGGGGGCGCGTCTGGTTGCCCTTCTGCATGAGGGTGATGGCCTCGCCGAGCTCAAACTTGGCCATGACCCAGTTGGCCTCTTTGGCGGCGTAGTACACGTTCCACCAGCGGTCGCCGATCATGGGCATGAAGATGGCGAGGCCGGGCTGCAGCGTGGCGAGCTCATCCATGGTGAAGTGGCGGTGGCCGTTGAAGCCCAGGGGCCCCTGCTGATCCTGCTGTTCCTGGGTCACGATGTCCTCCCATGTGTGCGGTCGGTTTTCTTCCGAGGGCATAGTAGGCAGCGATGCCATCGGCGTCAACCGAGGGGGACGCCCTTCGGCAGGCTCAGGGCGAACGGTCTTCGTAGGGGCGATTCGCCAATCGCCCCTACCCAATCATCAGGGACGGGCTACACCGGCAGGCCCTCGGCCTCTCCGGCGAAGGCGCCGTACTTTCGCCAGTCCTCGCCGGCGGGGATGATTTCCTCCCAGGAGGAGATGCGGCCCATGACGTCCGGGTCGTGGCGGAGCGGCTCCTGGCCCTCCATCATGCCGCGGGCGGCGTTCAGCAGGATGCGGCGATTGAAGATGATGGCGCGGTCCGAGGTGCCTAGGTGCTCGTTCACCTTGTCGCTGATGGGCTGCATGCTCTCTGTGACGGCCTGGTCCTGGGTGCCGATGCCCTTGATGCCGGTGTAGCTGAGCGTCCGCTGGTCCTCGCGGGACATCATGTAGTCGTTCCACTTGCCCTTCTCGCCACGGCCGTGGATGTCGGTCTTGTTGGCGGCCTGCCCGGCGCGGTCGGCACGCTCCTCGTCGGTGAAGGGACGGTCGGTGCGGGCGCCGACGCTCCAGCGCCAGCAGGTCTCGTCGTCGCGGGGGACCATCATCAGGATGCCGGGGCCCTGGTCCGGCAGACGGGCGATCATCTGGTAGAGGGGGAAGATGGAGGTGGTGATGCGCAGGTGGTTATGGCCGTTCGGGGTCGTTCGCTGGCCGACGTAGCGCCAGCCGTAGCTGGTGGGCTGCACCATCAGCTTGGCGTCGCGGGTGAAGCCGCGGATCCTGGTCGACATGCGGGGCGACGGATGGCCGAGGGCGTCCGTGCCGTCGTCGAAGTCGTCCATCTTGAGGTCGGCGAGGTTGCGGTGCAGGTAGGAGATGTGGGAGGTGTCCAGGTTGCCCTCCATGGACTGGATGAAGTTGCAGTCCGAGAGGACGCGGTTGGTGATGAGGTGGCTGTCCGGCAACTGGAGGGCCTTGAAGTTGAGGAAGGGCGGCTGCAGCTCCTTCGGGCCCATGTAGGTCCAGATAGTGCCGCCCTTGTCGACGCAGGGGTAGGCGGTGATCTTGACTTTGTCCTTGAAGTTGGACTCGGCGGGCTCCGAGGGCATGTCGACGCAGTCGCCGT
>JAPPNT010000024.1 GCA_028873745.1 Chloroflexota bacterium
ACCTCTCGACCGACCGCGGCGGCGACGGCGCGGATGGCGGTCATCAGGAGCTGGAAGTTCTCAAAGGTCAGCGACTGCGGCCCGTCCGAGAGCGCCTTGTCCGGGTTGGGGTGCACCTCGATGATGAGGCCGTGGCAGCCGGCTGCTACGGCGGCCAGCGCCATCGGCGGCACTAGGTGCCATCGGCCCGTGCCGTGGCTGGGGTCGGCGACGACGGGCAGGTGGCTGAGGCGCTTGATGACGGGGATGGCGGCGAGGTCAAGCGTGTTGCGCGTGTACTCCTCGAACGTGCGAATGCCGCGCTCGCAGAGGATAACCTCGTAGTTGCCGCCGGCCATGATGTACTCGGCGGAGAGCAGCCACTCCTCGTACGTCGTGGCGAATCCGCGCTTCAAGAGCACCGGCTTGTTCACCTTGCCGACCTCGTCCAGCAGGATGAAGTTCTGCACGTTACGGGCGCCGACCTGCAGGATGTCGGCATACTCGGCGACGATCTCCACGTCTTCGGCGGTCATCACCTCCGTGACGACGGGGAGGCCAGTCTCGGCGCGGGCCTCGGCGAGCAGCTTGAGCCCGTCGACGCCCATGCCGCGGAAGCTGTAGGGCGACGACCTGGGCTTGAAGGCGCCGCCCCGCAGGATGCGCGCGCCGGACTCCTTCGCGATGCGAGCTGTCGAGAGGAGCTGCTCCTCGCCCTCCACGGAGCACGGACCCGCCATGACGACCATCTCGTTGCCGCCGATGGTCACGCCGCCGACGGTGATGAGCGTGTCACCGGGCCGGAACTCGCGGCCGGCCAGTTTGTACGGCTTCGAGACGCGGAGCACCTCGGCTACGCCGGGCAGCAGCTGGAGCTCCGACTGGAGCTCGGGGTAGATGTGGCCGATGACGCCGATGACGGAGCGTTCCTCGCCGCGCCAGACGGGCGCACTGAACCCGGGCTTGCTCTCAATGGCCTCCTGCACCCGCTCGATCTGCTCGTCGGTGCAGCCCTGTTGCATGACGACAATCATGTGACACATCCCTTGGACAAGATTCGCAAAGTGACACTAGCAGTATCTGCCAACGAAGGGCTGCTGTAAACGGGCGGGCGGGTTGACCCCATACGTTGTTTCTGCTACATAAGGGCCAGACCAGAATCTCAGCCCTTGTCCTATGCTGCAAAGGAGGCACCATCATGGCGCTCAATCTCACAACCGCCACCGGCAACTATGGTCACACCAAGGACATTGTTGACGGGGCACTGAACAATGACCGGCTCGCCCTGGACTGGGTGGAGGTCAGCCCCATCATCAACGCCTTCCGGCGCATGATCCGCGGCCTGGAGTTCGACGTCTCGGAGATGGCGATCTCCACGTACCTGTGCGCCAAGTCGTTCAACAAGCCCATCACGGCCATCCCCGTCTTCCCCGTGCGCGGGTTCCACCACGGGGCCATCGTGCACAACACCAAGGTCGGCGTCTCCAGCCCCAAGGACCTGGAGGGCAAGAAGGTGGGCGTCCGCGGGTGGACGGTGACCACGGGCGTCTGGGTGCGCGGCATCCTGTCGCAGGGGTACGGCGTGGACATCAACAAGATCACGTGGGTGCTGGCCGGCGACGAGCACGTGGCCGAGTACGAGTACCCGCCGAACGTCGTCCCGGCGCCCGAGGGCTCGAGCCTGCCGGACATGCTGGTTTCCGGCGAGCTTGCGGCCGGCATCGGCATCGGCAACGTGGAGTCGGAAGACGTGAAGCCGCTCATCGGCGGCGCGCGCGGGGCTGCGGTGCAGTTCTTCAAGGACACCGGCGTCTTCCCCATCAACCACACCGTCGTCGTCAAGGACGAGCTGCTGGATGCCAACCCGTGGCTGGCGGAGGAGGTCTACAACGTTTTCAAGACCGCCAAGGCCTCCTACATGGACAAGCTAGCGGGCGGCACTGACCTGTCGGACGCCGACCAGGCTATCGTGCGGAACGGCGAGGACCTGGGCGGCGATCCGCTGCCCTACGGCATCGAGGCCAACCGCGTCACCATGGAGGCCATCATCGAGGCCTGCCTGGACCAGAAGGTCATCCCTAACCGCGTGGCGGTTGAGGATGTCTTCCACCCCAGCACTGTGAGCCTCGGTTAGGCCAACGCCTGAAACGCCATGAGCGGCGGCCCGCCTCTCCGCGCCGGAGGGCGGGCCGCTTGGCGTCTGGCGGACGCCGGGAGAGCGTGAACGGCTGGACGGCTCTGGTATGCTAGGGCATCGCGGGGAGCGCCCCGCAGACGAGTGTACGCAGGTGCGCTTTGGTGGAACCCGACCGCCACGAGCTGGAGCTGACAGAGGACGACATCCGCTTCGTCACCGGCGAGGTGGAGGCCGGCGGGCTCTCGCCGGAGCGGCTGCGGCAGCTGGTGCGCAGCGACCCCAGCTTCCGCGACGCCGTCCTCTCCGACGGGCGGGTGTTCGACAAGGCGGCGTCGGCGGACGAGGAGCTGCTGCGCATCTCGCCCACGCTGTACTTCCAGGCGCTGCTGCGCCGCGCCCGGAAGGACCTGGGCGAGGTGAGCCACACGCTGGAGCGCTCGGGCAGCGAGACCGTCGTGGTCTTCGACTCGGACGACGTGGGCGGCTTCCTCGGCAAACCCACGGTGACCGACTACCTGGCGGCCATGCTGGCGTCGTTCACGCGCGTCGAGAGCTACGTCATGCCGGTGCGGGTGCGGCGGGGGACGTGGCGGCGGGTGCGCTTCAGCGACATGGACATCGACAGCCTGGCTCGGCTGGCGGCGTCGGTGGACGAGGAGCACCGGTTCCGGTACTTCAAGCGCATCGCGGACGTGTGCCTGTTCATCCTCGGCATCTTCCCGAGCAGCGCGGCCTCGGCCGGACAGCGGGGGCTTCGCGGCGGGCGCCGGTGGCGGCGGACAGCGGAGGAGTACGCGGAGGTAGGGCAGCGGCACTACGGCACGGCGATGGAGCACCCGACGGCGCACGTCGCGGGGCTCGCGGAGCCGATGGAACTGCTGCGGGACAACTTCCCGGTGGCGCGCAAGGCGCTGAACTTCATCGCAGAACAATACCTACGGTACTCCCGGACGCGCGTCTTCGATGTGGGAATACCGTAGGCATCGTCGCTGCCATTTGTAGGGGCTACTTCTCCGACATGACCGCGCCACCGTAGTTGGTGATGCGGTTGAGCTCTATGACCACGCCGAAGCCCTTCTTCTCCGGGTCGGCGTTGCGCTCCTGCTCCACGGTCTTGTCCCACACCGCTTCGCGGGTGTCGCCCTCCTCGTGGACGGTGGCGGTGCCGTAGAACTTCCAAGCCTGGCGGGTCTCCGGGTTGCGGAACATGACCAGCACCTGCGGGTTCTCCTTGATGTGGGCGATGCCGTCCTTGTAGGAGCGCTCCCAGAACGCGAGGTTGGCGTCGTCGAAGACCATCATGCTGCCCCGGTAGCCCATGCTCGGCCAGCCGTCGGACCCGGCGGTGGCGAGGATGCAGGGCACCCGGTTGGCCAGCGCGGTGTTTACGGCCTCCACCATTTCTTCGCTGATTTCAATCGCCATGAACGTTCTCCCTTCCGGCACTGTCTGGGCGCACCGCGCCCGTGCAAGGTGTGTGTATGCGGCAAGTGTAGCCAGCGCGCGCAAGGGCTGTCAACGCATCCCCGGCTCCCTGCGCTTGCCGCTCGGTGCCTCGGCAACTATAGTCACCCCACGGCCGGAAGGCCGCCAACACCCGAGCGTCGCGCACGCGGAAGGAGGGCCCTATGGCCGACAGAATCGGCGTCGACAGGTTCACCTACGAGACCGAGGAGGGCTGGGACAAGATCCCGGCCGGCTACGAGTTCCCGGACGCCTCAGGCGTCACCGTCGACAAGGACGACAACGTCTACATCCTCAACCGCGGGGCGCACCCGGTCATCGTGCTGGACAAGGACGGCAACTTCGTCCGCTCTTGGGGCGAGGGCGAGTTCGACCAGCGGGCCCACGGCATCCACTGCAGCCCGGACAACTTCATCTACACCGTGAACGACAGCCAGCACTGCATCAAGAAGTACACGACGGACGGGGTGCTGCTCATGGTCATCGGCGACGAGAACCAGGCGGCGGAGAAGTGGAGCGGCACGCCGTTCAACCGGCCGACGAACATGGCGGTCTCTCCCAACACGGGCGACGTGTACGTGACCGACGGGTACGGCAACAGCCGCGTGCACCGCTACACGGCGGAGGGGAAGCACATCGTGTCGTGGGGCGCGCCGGGAGTGGAGCCGGGCGAGTTCCAGGTGCCGCACAACGTCGTCGTCGACAGCGACGAGAACGTGTACGTCACCGACCGGGAGAACTACCGGCTGCAGGTCTTCGACCGGAACGGGAACCTGCAGGCGATCTGGCAGAACATCTACCGGCCGCAGGCGCTGTGTATGGACCAGAAGGGCATCATCTACGTGGGCGAGATGCTCATGGACACGGAACTCATCGACTATCCGATGGTGGGGCACCGGCTCAACGCCTTCACAAACAAGGGCGAGCGGCTGGCGCGCATCGGCGACGCGATGATCGGCGACGGGCCGACGCAGTTCATCGCGCCGCACGGGTTCGGGGTGGACTCGAAGGGCAACCTGTACGTCGGCGAGGTGTCGCACACGGTGTACGGGCGGCGGATGGACCCGCCGCAGACGTTCCGGTGCTTCCGCAAGCTGAAGCTGGTGGGGTAGGCGAGCGGGGAGTATTGCGCCATAGGGGTTGTAGGGTGCTGTCGGCGTAGTCGATTGGGCCTTGTGGCGCCCGGCCTAGCGGCCACGGCCCGCGCAAGAGTGCCACATCAGACTCCCTCCCGACCTTCCTTGCAGCCCATACCTGTCCATATCCCACGCTGGATCGACCATCCGCTTCTCTTGGATGCGCCGCTACCCGCGTGGCCTCGTGCGAGCTCTGGTGCGCCGCGTTTCTTCGACGAATTTGTCTTGGGGAATGGGAGGAGAGGGGATGCTGCCGTCGGGGGCAGGAGACGCCGATAACGGTGTCGGAACTCCTCGTCGGTGAGAGTCCCTTTGCGCATGTTGCACTGGTAGCAGAGCAGTTGTAAGTTGGCCCATTCGTCACCACCACCCCGACTAACGGGAGTCTTGTGGTCCCTTACAAGGGAGCCGGAGCGGCCGCAATAGGCGCACCGTGGCGTCGAGGCTGGAGCGGGCGCAGTGTCCTCCTTGTTAATGCGCTGCTCATGGATGCACACGCCACACTCGACGATGGGCACGCCTAGTAACAGAGCCGCGTCGATGGCCGCGCCTCTCGTTGCATAGGGACCATGCCAGCCGTCATCCGCCTGCCGCACATCGCCGACGTGGCCCACGAAAAAGTGGCGGCAATGGACGGCATGGACCACTGCCCGCACACCCCGCGACGGGGACTCGACGATCATGTTCACCATGTACATCTCCTACCCCTCCTG
>JAPPNT010000140.1:0-504 GCA_028873745.1 Chloroflexota bacterium
GAACCTCACCGCGCGCACGCTGGAGCACTTCTACTTCTGGGGCATCGAGGACGAGCTGCGAGCCGCGCGGGTGATGCCGAGGGGCTACCCCATCGGCGGGGTGACGGCGTACAAGAACCTGAACAGCGAGTACTGGTGGGCGCCGGCGGGCCGCGAGCAGCTGCGGAGCTACTACTACGTCGCGAACGAGCGGCTGCCGCAGTACTTGACGGAGGAGGTGCTCCGCAAACGCGCCGAGGACTTCCCCAACATCAAACTGCTCTACGGCTGGACGGCGCAGGACATCGAGCAAGACGAGGGCGGCGTTCGCGTGACCATCGAGGAAACGGAGGACGCGGCGCAAAAGGGCGGCCGGTACTCGTGGGAGGGTTTCATCGACATCGACGACGCGGGCCGGGAGACGGTCGGCGGGACGGCGCGGGTGCTGGAGGCCGACTACGTCGTCGGGTGCGACGGCGCGCGATCGATGGTGCGGAACTGGATGGGCGTCGGCAGCAACGGCTC
>JAPPNT010000140.1:514-2093 GCA_028873745.1 Chloroflexota bacterium
AACGGCTCCGACTTCGACCAGAAGATGTGCCTGGCGGTGTTTCGGTCGACGGAGCTGCATGACCACCTGAGCCGGTTCCCGGAGTCGACGACGTTTCGAGCGCTGGACCCGGAGCTGCAGGGGTACTGGATGTTCTTCGGGCGGGTGGAGGTCGGCAAGAGCTGGTTCTTCCACGCGCCGGTGCCCGAGGACGCTACGCCGGAGAACTACGACTTCCAGGGGTTGCTGGAAAAGGCGGCGGGCGTGCCCTTCAAGGCGGACTTCGACCACGTGGGCTTCTGGAACCTGCGGGTGTCGGTTGCCGACCAGTACCAGGTGGGGCGGGTGTTTATCGCGGGGGACGCCGCGCACAGCCACCCGCCGTACGGCGGCTTCGGGCTGAACAATGGGCTGGAGGACGTGGCGAACCTCGGGTGGAAGATCGCCGCGCGGCTGCAGGGCTGGGGCGGCGACGCGCTGCTGGAGTCCTACAGCGACGAGCGTCGGCAGGTGTTCTGGGAGACGGGCGAGGACTACATCGCCGCTGGCATCCGGCGGGACGCGAGGTTCCTGGAGACGTTCTCGCCGGAGAAGGACGAGGAGGAGTTCAAGGCGGAGTTCGCCAAGCTGGGCGCGGAGGGCGGCCGCCGCACGACGGTGTACGAGCCGAACTTCGAAGGGTCGCAGGTGGTCTTCGGGCCGGCGGACGGCGTGAACAGCGCGCATGGATCGCACTCGTATACGGCGCGGGCCGGGCACCACCTGCCGCCGCAACGCCTCTCCAACGGCGCCGGAGTGCATACGGAGTTTGACACGGGGTTCACCTTGCTGGCCTTCGACGCGCCGGACGGCAGCGCAAAGGCGTTCACCGACGCGGCCGAGAGCATGGGCGTGCCGCTGAAGGTCGTTGAGGACACCTGCGAGGATGGGCGTGAACAATACGAGGCGCGGCTGATCCTCGTGCGGCCGGACCAGTACTGCGTGTGGGCGGCGGACGAGGCGCCGGAGAGCGCGGTGGCCGTGCTGAAGAAGGTGTGCGGGCTGGGGTAAGCCTGCCGCCAGGGCTTTGGTTGCCGAGGATGCCGGGCTCACCCAGGGGAGCCCCGCATTCGATTTTCGGGCGCCGAGAAGGCGACTACGGACGTGTCCTGTCTCGAAGGGTTGGGAACCGACCCCAAAAGCACCTTGTCTCAATCACCTTTTCTCTATTGCATCCCGCATCCCGCAGGTGTAGTATTGCGCCGCTGAGGGATAAAGCCGTGGCCTCTCAGCTTTTTCTATTTTGGCGGGTGTGATGACAACGGAAAAGAACTACCTGACGCCCGAGGGATTCGAGAAGCTCTCCAAGGAGCTGGACGATCTGAAGACCTCTCGCCGCCGCGAGGTGGCGGAGGAGCTGAAGCGCGCCTCTGAGGTCGGCGGCACCGTGGACAACGCGGAGTACGACGAGGCGAAGCGCGACCAAGCGACAGTCGAGGGGCGCATCTTCGACCTGGAGCAGGCGCTGGACAATGCGGAGGTCATCCCCGGCCACGACACGCCTGCGGAAACGGTAGAGGTGGGCTCCATCGTGGTGCTGAAGAACTCGGCGGGCAAGCAG
>JAPPNT010000140.1:2103-5428 GCA_028873745.1 Chloroflexota bacterium
CGGCAGCATGGAGGCCGACCCGGCCCACGGGCGCATCTCGAACGAGTCGCCGGTGGGGCACGCGCTGCTGGGCAAGCGTGTGGGCGAGGAAGTCGACGTGCACGCGCCCGGCGGTGAGCAGGTCTTCACGCTGGTCGATATCCGCTAAGCCCTTTCCCGACAGGACATTTCCTCGCAACTTGCTCTCCCCTGTGTGCGCTACAATTGTCGTGGTGCGCCCTTCGACAGACTCAGGGCGAACGGAGCAGGGCGGTTCGCCAACCGCCCATACGGGCGGGTGCGGCCCCCACCCCAACCCTCCCCCACAGATGGGGGAGGGGGCAGGCCCAAAGGAGCGATGTGACCCAACGCGACGAGTATTTCCAGGTACGGGCCGAGAAGGTCGAGCGGCTGCGGGAGCAGGGCATCGACCCGTTTCCGGCGCGGTACCGGCGCACGCACACCATCGCGCAGGCGCTGGAGCTGCTGGCGCGGTGGACGGAGCGGGGGCGGCCCGCTCGCGAGCGCTCGGTCAGCGTGACGGGGCGCGTCACCGGCGTGCGTAACATGGGGCGCGTCGCGTTCCTGGACCTGCGCGACGGGACGGGGGCCATGCAGGCGCAGCTTCGGCGCGACCTCACGGGCGCGGACTTCGAGCTGCTGAAATCGCTGGACCTGGGGGACTTTCTCGGCGTGCGGGGGCGGCTCATCCACACGCGGACGGGCGAGCCGACGGTCGAGGCGCGGTCGGCGGCGATGCTGGGGAAGGCGCTGCGGCCGCCGCCGGAGAAGTGGCACGGCCTGCAGGACGTCCAGCAACGGCTGCGGCAGCGGGAGGCGGACCTCATCGCCAACGACGACGTGCGGGAGCGGTTTGTGCTTCGCAGCAAGCTGGTGGCGGCCATCCGGCGGTTCATGGACGGGCGCGGCTACTTGGAAGTGGAAACTCCCATCCTGTTGAACGTCGCGGCGGGGGCGAACGCGCGGCCATTCGTCACGCAGCACAACGCGCTGAGCCGCACGCTGTACCTGCGCATCGCGACGGAGCTGCACCTGAAGCGTTGCATCATCGGCGGGCTGGACCGGGTGTACGAGATTGGACGGATTTTCCGCAACGAGGGGCTCGACGCGACACACAACCCGGAATTCACCTCGATGGAGAGCTACGAGGCCTACGCAGACTACAACGACATCATGTCACTGGTGGAGACGATGGTCGAGGGGCTCGCGTCAGAGCTGCTGGGGACGACGACGCTGGAGTACGGCGGCGCGACTATCGACGTGAAGGCGCCGTGGCGGCGGCTGGATCTGCGGACGGCGATCCTCGAGCACGCGGGCATCGACATCGACGCGCACCGGGACGCGGCGTCGCTGGCGGGGCGGATGCGGGAGATCGGCGTCGTGGTGACGCAGGAGGACAGCTGGGGGCGGCTGGTCGACAAGCTGCTGGGCGACAAGGTCGAGCCGCACCTGGTGCAGCCGACGTTCCTCGTTGACTACCCGGTCGAGATGACGCCGCTGGCGAAGCGTCACCCGAGCAAGGGCGGTTACGTGGAGCGGTTCGAGGGGTTTGTTGCGGGAATGGAGGTGTGCAACGCCTTCACGGAGCTGAACGACCCCATCGAGCAGCGGCGGCGGTTCGAGGAGCAGGAGGCGCTGCGGGTGGAGCACGCGGAGGAGGACTTCGACCGGCTGGACGAGGACTTCCTGACGGCGGTGGAGTACGGGATGCCGCCGACGGGGGGTCTCGGCGTGGGCATCGACCGGCTGGCGATGCTGTTCAGCGGTCAGAGCACGGTGCGGGAGGTGGTGTTGTTCCCGCATTTGTCGCTGTCGCAGGACGAGATGTTCCGCGCGGTGGACGCGGCGATACAGGAGGTCTTGTCTCGCTTGCCCACTCTTTCTCAAGATGCCTTCTACGAACTTGTTCGCAATGATCTAAGCGCTGAGGTGGCTGCTCGCATCACGAAAGGCGAGCTGATTCGTCGCGCAATGCAGGCATTCGAAGACCAGAGCCAAGCCATTTAATATCTCGATCTCAGCAGTTACTCAAAGAGAAGGACAATTTGGCCTGCCCATTCGCTTAGGCCACCTCTAGGCTCCGGCTTCCGCCGGAGAAACGAGGAGGGGTGGGCTAGCCGCTACGTCCAGCTTCAGGTATACTGTCGTGCAGCAATAGAGGAGGAGTCTCAACGTGCCCAGTGAACGGTCTGCCCGCGTAACCCAACGGCGTGCCCTGCGAAACCGCTCGGTGAAGCGCAGCTTGCGGACTTCACGGACGAAGGCGGCGCGCGCCCTCGCCGGGGGGAGCGCGGAGGAGGCGCAGCAGGCCGTGCGCAGCACGCTCCGCGACATGGACGTGGCGGCGCGCAAGGGCGTCATCCACGCCAACAAGGCTGCCCGCACCAAGTCGAGGCTCGCCCGAAAGCTGAACTCCGCAACCGCCGAGGCTTAACCCACCCCGGTCTGCTCCGATGAGTATGGTTCGCGCCATCGCCGTCGTCATTCCCGACCCGCGTGATGGCGCTCTTCTTTTGGCCGTGCGCCGCCCCGACGACGATGCAGAACTCCCCGGCATCTGGGGCCTGCCCGCCACGACGGTCCGTCCAAACGAGTCCGACGCCGACGCTGCCGCGCGTCTCGGCGCAGCCAAGCTTGGCTCGACGTTGACGCTTGGCGTGATGCTCGGCGAGGGGACGCAGGCCCGCGCAGGTCATGAACTCTCCATGACGCTGTATGCCACGACCCTGGGCGTTCCGGAGCCCTCGCTGCCGGTGAACGCGGGCGGAGACGGCTCGACCTACTACGACGGCTGGCGGTGGGCGCCGGTGTCGGCGCTGTCGGACGGCGCAAAGCGGGGCTCGCTCTGTTGCTCGCTCGCGCTGCAGGCGTACGGGGCAGGCGCCCAGAGTGGGCGGGCCCCCTCGGGTCGGGGACGGTGAGCGGCATGGAGCAGCACGTCCTGGTCCGCTTCTACCACGAAATTGCCCTGAAAGGGGGCAACCGGCCGTGGTTCCTGAAGCACATGGGCAACAACCTCCGGCGGGCGCTGGCCGGGACGGGCGCGGGCCGGATCCGGTGGAACGCGATGATGGCGAGCTTCCCGCTCCGGGACGAGGAGCAGTGGGAGTTGGTGCGGTCGCGGCTGGAGCACGTCATCGGCGTGGAGCGGTTCTCGCGGGCCGTGCGCGTCGAGCCGACGATGGAGGCGATCAAGGAGGCCGTCCCCGCGCTGATTGACGGGCAGACGCCGTCGACTTTTCGGATTGCGGCTCGGCGGAGCGACAAGCGGTTCCCGCTGACCTCGCCGCAGATCAACCACGAGCTTGGGCGGCACGTGCAGGAC
>JAPPNT010000011.1 GCA_028873745.1 Chloroflexota bacterium
GGGCGTGGGTGGGGGCGGCGTTGCACCCGGGTTTGCGGGGTTTAACCTTGGCATTTCAATACCGTCCCGCCCCCCGGCGGTTGCGGGGGGGGACGCTTCTATGTCCTGACTACTGCGTCACTGACGCTACTGGGCGGCGCGGATGAACTCCATGTGAGTCCAGGTGCCCGTCACCGAGCCCGGGTAGACGTAGTCGCTGACGAACTCGGGGTTGAAGGCGGCCTCAGGCGGCAGCCAGAACAGCGGGATGTCGTAGAACCCGAGGAAGGAGACCTCACCGAGCTGCTTGAAGAGCTCCGACTGCTTGTCGGCGTCGAGCGTCCGTGCAATCTCGTAGTAGATCTCGTCGCGCTCGGGGATTTCAGGCGAGCCGATCCTGGGGTTGGCCGCGATGTCGTACACGCGGGTGCCCATCAGGATGTGCGAGCTGGTGCCGCTGATCCAGGCACGGTTGCTGTACTCAAAGTTGCGGCCCCTGGCCCGCTGCGTTGCCGGGTCCTCAGTCTGCAGATTGGTCTTGATTCCGACGTCACGCCAGAAACCTGCAACGGCTTCGGCAACGTCGGGGCCGCCCGGCCAGCCGAGGGCCTGGGTCAACTGCACGTTGATCTCATAGGGGTTGTCCGGGCCGTAGTCGGCCTCGGCAAGGAGCGACCTGGCCTTCTCGGGGTTGTAGCCGTAGAGGCCCTCAAACCGGGTCTCCCAGGAGGGGTCCCAGCCCGGGCGGGTGGGGTGGTGGTGGTTGCGCACCATCAGGTCACCCTTGCCGCCGAAGAACGCCTCATTGATGGCATTGCGGTCGATGGCCACGTTCAGGGCCTGGCGTACGCGAATGTCCCACAGCGGGGCGTCCGGGAACTTGTAGGACGCGTCCAGCGCCGGGATCGTCGTCCGCGTGTCGATGTCGCAGGGGCAGCGGGCGCCGAAGCGCAGGCCCATGAAGGCCCGCAGACCGGCGGCGTTGCCGGCGGCAAGCGCCATGCCCGAGTCCACCGCCTGGACCTTGAGGTCGTCCGGCAGCTCGGTCACGTGGATCTCAGCCGTGAGCAGGCCGGCCAGGCGGGTCGATGCCTCTGGGACCCACTTGATCATCAACTCCTGGAAGTCCGGCGTCATCTTCCAGTGGGTGTAGGGGGTCCGCTCGTACAGGACGTAGGAGCCCTGGTTCCGCTCCACTTCCTGATAGACGCCGGTGCCGGCGATGGCGGGCTTCGTCAGGTCGGGCACGCCCACCTCGTCGTAGTGGTCCTTGCTCTGCACCAGGATGCTCTGCTCCTGCCGCGTCAGGATCCACAGGAGTCCGGCGTTCGGCGACGGCGACTTGAAGATGACCTCGTAGTCATTGACGATCAGGACGTCCTCGACGTCCCTGCGGAGGTTGCCGCTGTTGCCGTGGGATGCCTCCGGGTGCGTGATGTCCTGCCACGTGTGGCGGACGTCCTTGCCCGTCATCTCACCCCAGCCCTTGTGGAACGGGACGCCCTTGCGAAGCTGGAAGCGGATCGACGCGCCGTCGGGCTCGACGCTCCACGACGTTGCCAATTCCGGCACCCAGGCGCCCGACTCCGGGTCCATGCCGATCAGGTACTCGTACATCGGGTTGTTCTGGGTGTTGGTTGGCGGGCCAAGCCTGCCGGGAGTGTTGTGCTCCTGGGACTCCGGCTCCATACCGAAGACCACACGGGTAATCTTCGCCTGCATCGCAGGGTCCGCAATTGTGGTCGGAGCCTCACCGATGGGCATCGCTGCCGCCGACGGCTGGGCCGGCGCGCTGAAGATGCCCGTGGCAGCCTCCGGCGCTGCCGCGGCAGCCGGCTGCTGTGGCGCCTGGGGCGCGGTCGTCGTAGTCGTCGTCGCGGTGGTCGAGGTGTCGCCGTCGCTGCCTCCGCAGGCCAACGCGAACGCGAGCGCCATGGCCAGCGCGACCAACGCGACCGGCCGTAAACTGACCGAAACTGCTCTCATAGCTCCCCTCCTTAGCATACGTAGCCGATACCTCGGGCAGTTTTCGCCGCAACGTTAGCAAACGTGTAGCTGGCTGTCAACCTCCCTTCCCAATTGTGACGAATCGCGCAAATGTGAGGCCCATGGGCGTGCCATTCGTTATTGGCGTGGCCTGTTTTCGGGACCATCACCGAAGACGCTCAAGCAAAGGAGGACGGAGAAGCGTATCTCCAGGCTGCATCCGTGGGTCGTGTTCGTGGACGGAGTTCGCCGGAGCATGTCGACGGGAGCATCCGATAGCTGGCCGCAAACGTGAAGCGCCCCCGCCGTTGCCGGCGGGGGCGCTCTTCCTTTGAGTCTACCGTGAAGCGGTGGCTACTGGGCGGCCCGGACGAGCTCCAGGTGCGTCCATGTGCCGGTCACGGAGCCAGGGAAGCTGTAGCCGCTGACGAATTCAGGGTTGAAGACAGCCTCCGGGGGCAGCCAGAACAGCGGCACGTCGTAGAAACCAAGGTAGGAGATCTCGCCCAGTTGCCGCAGGAGATCCGCCTGCTTTTCGGCATCGAGGGTCCTGGCAATCTCCGAGTAGAGGGCATCACGCTCCGGGATCTCCGGGGCGGCTACCCTGGGGTTGGCGTTGCCGATCTCGTACACCCGGGTGCCCATCAGGATGTGCGAGCTCGTGCCGGTGATGACCGCGTCGTTGTTGTACTCGAAGTTGCGGTTCCTCGCCGTCCGGGTGGCGTGGGGTTCCTCGTTGTAGTTGATGCTGACCCCGACATCACGCCAGTAACCGGCGATCGCCTCCACCACGTCGAGCGAACCGGAGTAGTGGCCGAGGTTGATCAGGTGAAGGGTGATTTCGTAGGGGTTGTCCGGGCCGTAGCCGGCCTCTGCCAGCAACTCACGGGCCTTCACCGGGTTGTAGCCGTAGAACTCGTCAAACCGGGTCTCCCAGGAGGGGTCCCAGCCGGGCCGGGTGGGGTGGTGGTGGTTCTTGTACATGATCTGGCCCTTGCCGGCGAAGAAAGCCTCATTGATCTCGTTGCGGTCAATGGCCTGGTTCAAGGCGCGGCGGACGCGGATGTCCCACAGGGGGGCGTCCGGGAACTTGTAGGGGGCGTCCAGCGCCGGGGCCTGCGTCCGCGTGTCGCTGGTGCAGGGGCAGCGGGCGCCGAAACGCCAGCCGAGGAAGGTGCGCAGTCCGGCGGCGTTGCCCTGGGCAACCGCCATGCCGGACTCCAGCGCCTGGGGCTGCAGGTCCTCAGGGATGGTGGTGATGTGGACTTCCTCCGCCAGCAGACCGGCCATCCGGGTGGAAGCCTCGTCAATCCAGCGGATCTCCAGTTCCTGGAAGTCCGGGGTCAGCTTCCAGTGCTCGTACGGCGTCCGCTCGTAGCGCACGTACTGACCCTCGCGCCGGCCCAGCTCCTGATAGGGGCCCGTGCCGGCGATGGACGGCTTGGTCAGGTTGGGGACGCCAACCTCGTCGTAGTTGTCCTTGCTCTGCACCAGGATGCTCTGCTCCTGCCGCGTCAGGATCCAGAGGAGACCGGCGTTGGGGGAAGGAGACTGGAAGATGACTTCGTGGTCGTTGACGATGAGCACGTCCTCGACGTCGCGGCGCAGGTTGCCGCTGTTGCCGTGAGACGCCTCCGGGTGGGTGATGTCCTGCCACGTGTGGCGGACGTCCTTGCCCGTCATCTCACCCCAACCGTTGTGGAAGGGGATGCCCTGGCGAAGCTGGAAGCGGATCGAAGCGCCGTCGGGCTCGATGCTCCACCCGGTCGCCAGCTCAGGCACCCACGCACCGCTCACCGGGTCCATGCCGATGAGGTACTCATACATGGGGTTGTTCTGGACGTTGGTGGGCGGGCCGAGCCTGCCGGGCGTGTTGTGCTCCTGTGTGAGCGACTGCAGCGCGAAGACTACGCGCTCGATCTTCGCCTCAGCGACGGGGTCGCTGATCGTGGTCGGCACGGAGCCCTGGGGCATGGCAGCGGCGTCCGGCTGTGCCGGCGCGCTGAAGATGCCGGTGGCAGCCTCCGGCGCCGCGGCGGCAGCAGGCTGCTGGGGCGTCTGGGGCGAGGTGGTTGTGGTCGTCGTCGCGGTGGTCGTGGTGTCGCTGTCGCCTCCGCAAGCCATGGCGAATGCGAGCGCCATCGCCAGCGCGACTAACGCAAGCGGCCGCAATGCGACCGGAATTGCCCTCATGGTCTCCTCCTTGGCAAAAGTTGACTAATCTATAGGGACTGGGCGCAAAAAAACGCTAGCAAACGTATAGCTGGCTGTCAACCTCCTTTCTCTTATGCAGACTATACCGAACGTAGACGCCAACAAGGGGAATCTGGTTCCCGGATTTGAGGACAAGTTTCGAGTTTTGGCGCTCTTACCTTGAACCACAAAAGGAGGCGGGGCCATCGCACGACGGCCCCGCCATACCATTCCATGTGGCTTCGCGGTCTACAGGCCGTAGATCTCCAGGAACCGCAGCCAGAACTCGCCCACCGTCGGGAACGACGGCACGGCGTGCCACAGCCGGTCGAGCGTCACCTCGCCGACGATGGCGATGGTGGCCGCGTGGATCAGCTCGCCGGCGCCGGGGCCGACGAACGTCGCGCCCACCAGCACGCGCCGGTCCTCGTCAACGACCCACTTGCACTCGCCCTCGATGCCCTCGCCGAGCGTCGCGCCGCCGCCGCTGGCGCCGTAGGGGTAGGTGATCACGCGCACGTTCAGGCCCTTCTCCCGCGCCTGCCGTTCCGTCAAACCAGTCGCGGCAACCTGCGGGTCCGTGAACACGACGCGCGGGCTGCCGACGTTGTCCGCCCACGAGGTGACGTCCTTGCCAAGGATGTGGTCGCCGGCGATGCGCGCCTGGTACTTGCCCATGTGCGTCAGCAGGCTCCGCCGGTTGACGTCGCCGACGGCGTACAGCCACCCGCCGGGCACGCCCGTGGCGACGAGGTGGTCGTCGACGTCGATGTAGCGCCCCGGCGTCAGGCCGACGGCGTCCAAGCCGATGTCGCGGGTGTTGGCCGCGCGGCCCACGGCCACGACGATCTCCGTTCCCTCGACCGTGCTGCCGTCGGCCAGCGTGGCCGTCACCGTGCCGCCGTCGCGCGAGACCCTGGTCACCGCCTGCCCCGTGCGCACGGCGATGCCGCGCGCCTCGAACGCTTTGGCGAGGTACTCGCCCGCCGACGGCTCTTCGACGGGGAGCAGCCGTTCCTGCAGCTCGACGACGGTCACCTCGGACCCCAGCGAGCGCCACGCCTGCGCCATCTCGACGCCGATGACGCCGCCGCCGAGGATGATGAGCCGCTCCGGCACGTCCTGCGCCGTCACGATCTTCCGCGAGTCCCACGGCGCCGAGTCCGCCAGCCCCTCGATGGGGGGCATCGCCGCGGGCGGGGCGGGGGGAGCCCCCCCCCCCCGCCCCCCCCGCCGCGCGCGCCCCCCCCCCGCGGCGCC
>JAPPNT010000077.1:0-386 GCA_028873745.1 Chloroflexota bacterium
TTGGCCGCGTTGCGGGACACCGGCCGCCCGTTCACCACCATCGCCACCCGGCTCGCGTCGACGCGCACCCCCGCCTGCGACCGGTACGGCTCCGCCAGCCGCTTCTCCCACAGGTCCGGCGGCTCAATCACATGCCGCACCGTATCGATAACCTGGAACTGTCCCTTCATGCGTCCTCCGCGGTCAAATACAGGATGAGGAGCGTCCGTTCGCCCTGAGCTTGTCGAAGGGGAACGGGCGCGGCCCCGCCATGCTAGACAGGCGCAGCAGGAAGCGTCAAGGCGCACCTCCATCTGTTCGCCCTGACCGCGTCCTGAGCCTGACGAAGGGGTCGCCGGGGGGGGGGGGGGGGGGGGGGGGGGCCCGGCGCCCGCGGCCGGCCCGGC
>JAPPNT010000077.1:396-5411 GCA_028873745.1 Chloroflexota bacterium
TCGTTTTTGTCGCGCCCCCCCTACCTTTGTGGCTTGCGGGCTCTTTCGTTCTTGTTTTGGGTGGGGGGGGGGGGTTTTTCTCCCCCCCCCCCCCCCCCCCACAACGCCCCCCTCCCGCGGTTGACCGCCCCCCGCCCCCTCGCTACCATGACGCCCATTCACTCCCGAAGGAGAGTCGCACCATGAGAATCGTCCGCTTTGCGCCCGCGTCTGACCCCAACGCGACGCCCCGCATCGGCCTGCTCCGCGACGACGGCGTCGTCGACGTGTCCGAGGTCGCCGCCGGCCTCGCCGCCAACACCCCCCAGCAGCAGATGGAGTCCTTCATCGACGCCTACGACGCCCTCCGCCCCCGGCTCGTAGCCGCCCTCGCGTCCGGCCCGGCGACGCCCCTCGCCGACGTCCGCCTGCGAGCGCCCCTGCCGCGCCCCAGCAAGATGCTCTGCTGCATCGGCAACTACTGGGAGCACGCCCAGCGGGAGGCCCGGCCCCTCAACATGTTCCTCAAGTCGCCCGACTCCGTCGTCGGCGACGGTGACACCGTCGTCCTCCCCAACAACACCAGCCCCTACATGTTCCAGCATGAGGCAGAGCTTGCCCTCGTCTTCAAGGGCCCGGCCAAAGACGTCACCCAGGACAACTGGCGCAGCGTCATCTTCGGCTACACCTGCATGATCGACGTCTCCGCCCGCGCCCAGGGCCGCAGCACCTGGCGCTCCGGCAGCTGGATGGGCAAGTCCTTCGACACCTTCGGCCCCCTCGGCCCCTGCATCACCACCGCCGACGAGATCACCGAGCCCAACGACCTGTGGGTCAAGTTCTGGAATAACGGCGAGCTTCGCCATGACTACAACACCGACGACATGGAGCACCGCGTCCCGGAGCTCGTCGAGTTCGCCACCAACATCATGACCATGAACAGCGGCGACGTCCTCAGTTGCGGCACCAACCATGAGGGCCTCGGCCCCCTCCAGGACGGCGAGACCGGCGAGATCGAGATTCAGGACATCGGCCGCATGACCATCCACGTCTCGGACCCGCTCAAGCGTGAGTGGGAGCGCGGCATCTACATGGGCGAGAACTCCACCCACCCCGACGCCGTCCGCGCCCGCGAACAACAGCAAGCCCAAGCCTAACTCCCGTCGTTCCCGCGCAGGCGGGAACCCCGACGAATAAGGCCAGCGCACCAGTCCCTTCCCCCGCGAGCGGGGGAAGGTTAGGATGGGGGCTCCCCCCGCGTTTCACCGGCGAAAGCCGGTGCCCAGAGGGGCCGTTCGCCCAGCCCCCAACACCGTCGTTCCCGCGCAAGCGGGAACCCATAGGGAGGGGCAGCGGGGAGACCGTTCGCCCTGAGCCTGTCGGAGGGTGAGGACTAAGGAGTCAGCCAACAAGAATCAGGAGCCCACGCATGGAAATCACCCAGGAAGCCCTCCGCAAGATGTTCGCCACCATGGTGACCATCCGTAACTTCGAGCTCCGAGCCTTCACGGAGGTCGGCCAGCGATCCCTCCGCGGCGCCCTCCACCTCTCCGTCGGCCAGGAGGCCGTCCCCACCGGCGTCTGCGCCCACCTCACCGACGCCGACTACCTCGCCTCCACGCACCGCGGCCACGGCCACTGCATCGCCAAGGGCGTCGACGTCCGGGGCATGATGGCCGAGATCCTCCAGCGCGCCACCGGCACCAACAAGGGCAAGGGCGGCTCCATGCACATCGCCGACATGACCAAGGGCATGCTCGGCGCCAACGGCGTCGTCGGCTCCAGCGTCCCCCTCGCCGTCGGCGCCGCCATGGCCGCCCGCCAGCGAGGCTCGGACCAGGTCGCCGTCGCCTTCTTCGGCGATGGCGCAATCAACCAGGGCGTCGTCCATGAGAGCATGAACCTCGCCGCCATCTGGAAGCTCCCCGTCATCTTCGTCTGCGAGAACAACCAGTACGCCGAGTCCACGCCCGTCGAGTACGCCACCCCCATCCCCGACCTCGCCGAGCGCGCCCGTGGCTACAACATCCCCGGCGTGGTCGTCGACGGCATGGACGTCTTCGCCGTCTACGATGCCGCCGGCGCCGCCATCGGCCGAGCACGAGCGGGCCTCGGCCCGACGCTGCTCGAGTGCAAGACCTACCGCTACTACGGCCACGCCGCCTTCGACAACCCCAAGAACTACCGCACCACCGAGGAGGAGGACGCGTGGAAGGCCCGCGACGTCATCGCCGGCTTCCGCGAGCGCGCCGTCGCCGAGGGCCTCCTAGACGCCGCCGAGCTCGACGCCCTCGAGGCCGAGGCCGCCCAGCTCATAGAGGACTCCGTTCGCTTCGCCGACGAGTCCCCGGAACCCGACCTGAGCGAGCTCTTAACGGATGTCTACCTCGACACGCCAACCAACGCCCTCGCCCGCACCGCCCACCTGTAGATTACATAACCCAAAGGAGAAACCAGTCAGACCCGTTCGCCCTGACCGCGTCCTGAGCCAGGCGAAGGAGCCTGTCGAAGGGCGGTCCCAGCCACCGTCATTCCCGCGCAGGCGGGAATCCAGATGGGCAGGGCCGTTCGTGCTGAGGGAAATCGAAGCATGAACGGGGGCGCGGCAGCGCCCACGCCGCCAACAACAAGGCAGCACATCCAGGAGGCCAACACATGACCCAGACAGCGGAAAGACTCCTCTCCTACCGCGACGCCATCAACGAGGCCCTCCGCCAGGAGATGGAGCGCAACCCCGACATCGTCCTCCTCGGCGAGGACATCGCTGGCGCCGCCGGCCGCCGCGACCAGGGCTTCGTCGACGCTTGGGGCGGCCCCTTCCGCACCACCCAGAACCTCATCCAGCAGTTCGGCGAGGACCGCGTCCGCGACACCCCCATATCCGAGGCCGCCTTCATCGGCGCCGCCATCGGAGCGGCCGCCGCCGGCATGCGCACCGTCGCCGAGCTCATGTACATGGACTTCGTCGGCGTCTGCTTTGACCAGCTCCTCAACAACGCCGCCAAGATGCGCTACATGTACGGCGGCAACGTCCAGCTCCCCTTCACCATGCTCACCCGCATCGGCGCCGGCGTCGGCTCCGCCGCCCAGCATTCCGAGTCCCTCTACGCCCTCATGGCCCACATCCCCGGCCTCAAGGGCGTCGTCCCCTCCGACGCCTACACCGCGAAGGGCCTCCTCACCGCCGCCATGCGCTCCAACGACCCCGTCATCGTCTTCGAGCACAAGCTCCTCTACGGCCTCCAGTCCCACGTGCCCGAGGAGCCCTACGAGCTGGAGATCGGGAAGGCCCGCACCGTCCGCGAGGGCTCCGACGTCACCCTCGTTGGTATCTCCCGCATGACCCAGGTCTGCCTTGAAGCCGCCGACGCCCTCGCCGCCGAGGGCATCGACGCCGAGGTCGTGGACCTCCTCAGCGTCTTCCCCATCGACTACGACCACATCGCCGACTCTGTCCGCAAGACCCACCGCATGGTCGTCGTCGACGAGGACACCCCCACGTGCAGCGTCGCCGCCGACATCGCCGCCACCGTCGGAGAGGAAGCCTTTGACTACCTCGACGCCCCCATCATGCGCGTCCAGGCTCCCCACACGCCCGTCCCCTACGCCCGCAACCTGGAACTCGCCTACATCCCGGACGCCACCCGGGTAGCCAACACCGTCCGCCAACAGCTGGGGGCGTAATACCGCCGTCGTTCCCGCGCAGGCGGGAACCCAGGGGTGTGGGACGAACGGGGGGCTACCCCTTCAAAAACTCTGACGTAACCCCCAGCAGCGCGTCCACGTCGTCCTCGTTGTTGTAGTAGTGCACGCTCACGCGCACGCCCCCGACGCCCGACGTGTACCGCTGCGACACGCTGATCCCAGCGTCCAGCAGCCGCTCCAGGCACGCCGAGTCCCGCTCACGAGACCCTGTGTGGAACGTAATGATCCCGGCGCGGTTCTCCCGCTCGAACGGCGTCTCCAGCCGTACGTCCAGCCGCCGCAGCCCCTCCTGCAGCCGCTCGCCCAGCGACCAGATGCGCTCTGCCGACTGCTCGACGCCCACCGCATTCGTCACCCGCAGCGACTCCGACAGGCACACCGCGCCCGGGTAGTTCGCCGTCCCGCCAATCTCGAACCGCTTTGCCGAGTCCGTGAACGCGTACTCCCGGTCCGGCGTGATCGATGGCGTCGTGAAGTAGTTGACCCACCCGCCCTCCGGCGGCGTCAGGTTCAGGTAGCCCCAGCTCGCCGGCTGCAGCTCGTCGAGCGCCCGGTCGGACAGCGCCGCGAAGCCTGTCCCCATCGGCGCGTTCAGCCACTTGTGCCCGCCCGCCAGCAGGAAGTCGATGCCCTCGGTCGGCAGCGGCACGGCCCCCGCCTGCTGTACCGCGTCCACGATCAGCCACACGCCCCGCGACCGGCACGCCTCCGCCACCGCCTCCAGGTCCACCCGGTAGCCATTGCACCACTGCGTTGAGCTCAGCACCACGGCCCGCGTCCGCTCGTTGATCGCTCCCGCGTACGCCGACGCCGGCACAACGCCCGCCTCGTGCTCCAGGAACACCGGCCGCACCCCGTGCGTCTTCGCAAGCTGCACAAAGGGGATGGCCACCTGCAGGAACTCCAGGTTGCACATCACTACCTCGTCGCCCTCGCGCCACGGGATGCTCTGCGCCCCGATGTTCAGCCCGTGCGTCGTGCTCTCGACCAGCGCCACGTTCCGCGCCTCGACGCCCAGCAGCGACGCGACCTGCCCCGTCGCCTCCTCCCGCGTCCCATCCATCCACAGGTGGTGCTCCGACGCGTTCCGGTGCGACGGCCGCGTCAGCTCTCGCGCAAACCCCGCGACCGCCTCCTCTGCCGACGCCGGCGTCAACGACACACACGCCGCGTCCAGAAACACCCGGTCCGCCAACCCCGGAAACCGCGCTCGAACCTCATCCCAGTCCATTGCCATCCCCCGCGCACTTCGACTGCGGCCCCAATCCCCCCCCCCCCCCCCGGCAAGGCCCCCCCCCAACCCCCCCGGTGGCCCCCGGGGGGTTTTAAAA
>JAPPNT010000144.1 GCA_028873745.1 Chloroflexota bacterium
CCCAGGAGTGGCGCTGCCTCTACTTCCCGTCGCTCCCGCAGTCGTCGCCCACCCTCCGCCACCTGCCCCTCCTCGCCGAGCAGCAGGGCTGGTCGTGCGATGTCGAGCAGGAGGACGTCTCCCCGACGCTCGATCTCCCCGCCGACTGGGAAGCCTACCTCGCCGGCCTCCGCAAGAAGGACCGGCATGAACTCCGGCGGAAGTTTCGACGCCTCGAGAATGCCGGCGGTGTCGAAATCCGCTGCTACACAGAGGCTGATGAGGTCGAGGACCGCCTCGACGCCTTCTTCGCCCTCATGCGCATGGGCCGGGAAGACAAGCACCGCTTCCTGACGCCGGAGCGTGAGGCCTTCTTCCGGGAGATGGCCGTCGCCCTCGCCGGCGTGAACGTCGCGCGGCTCTGGTTCATGGAGAAGGACGGCGCCCTGGTGTCGTCATGCCTCTGTTTCGACTACTGCGGCCGGCGCCTCCTCTACAACAGCGGATTCGACCCCGCCTTCGCCGACCTCAGCGTCGGCCTGCTGCTCAAGGCAACCACCATCCGCGACGCCATCGAGCGCGGCCTGGACTCCTTCGAGTTCCTGCGCGGCGACGAGCACTACAAGTACCACCTCGGCGGCGTGGACCAGGCCGTCTACCGCATGACCGTCGTCAGGGACGGCGGCCCGGTGTAGGCCGCCCGGGAGCGGGGACGCCCATGCGCATCGCCATGCTCTGCTACCATTCGTGCCCCCTGGCGCGGCTTGGCGAGCGCGAGGCCGGCGGCATGAGCGTCTACGTGCGCAACTTGGCGCAGGCCCTCGGCCGCCGGGGCGTGCGGGTGGACGTCTTCACCCGCCGCCACAACGCCGGTGACCCGCCGGTGACCGGTATGGCCGAGGGCGTCCGGCTGGTCCACGTCGACGCGGGCCCGCCGGAGTCCGTCGACGGCTCGCTGCAGCTGTACCTGGCAGACTTCGTCGATGGTGCGCGGGCTTTCGCGGTGGCCGATGGCGCGGCGTACGACACGGTGCACAGCCACTACTGGCTCTCCGGCCTCGCGGGGCTGGAGCTGGCCGAAGCGTGGAGTGCCCGGCACGTGGCGACGTTCCACACGCTGGCGGAGGTCAAGCTCTTGGCCGACCCCGGCGGCGAGGAGCCGCCAGAGCGCAGTCCCGCCGAGCGGCGCATCGTCGCGGACGCCGACGCCCTCGTCGTCTCGGACCGTCACGAGCGCGAGCTGCTCGCGAGGCACTACGACGCGCCGCGGGACAGGGTCGCCGTGCTCCCCGGCGGCGTCGACACGGGTACATTCCGCCCGCTTGACAGGGCGGAGGCCCGGCGAAGGTTGGGGCTGGAGAACAAGCGGGTGCTGCTCTGCGTGGGCAGGCTGGACCCGCTCAAGCGGTTTGACCTTGCGGTCTCCGCGGCCGCGCTGCTGCGGGAGCGGCATGAGGTGGAGGTGGTTGTGGTGGGTGGAGACCTGGAGAGAGACCCGGAGGCAACGCGCCTTGGCGCGCTGGCGGAGTCCCTCGGCGTGGCGGGCAGCGTCCGGTTCGAGGGCGCCCTCCCGCACGACGAGCTGCCGTGGCGCTACAGCGCCGCCGACGTTGTGCTCGCGCCCTCCTGGTATGAGAGCTTCGGCCTCGTCGCGCTGGAGGCGATGGCCTGCGGCACGCCCGTCGTCGCCGCCCGGACCGGCGGCCTCGCCTCCCTCGTCCGCGACGGTGAGACCGGCTACCTCGCCCCCCAGCACACGCCGGAGTGCTACGCCGACCGCGTCGATGTCCTCCTCGCCAACGACGCCCTCCGGGAGGCCATGGGCCGCGCCGGGCGCGCGTGGGCGGAGTCCTTCTCGTGGGACGCCGTCGGCCAGCGCTTCGCCGCCTTCTACGGCGGGCTGCTCACAGCGGAGGCGGCGCGATGACCAGGGAAGAGATGCTGGAGCGCCTCCGGACGGCATGGTCCTCCACCAGGTTCTTCCTCGCGCAGTTCCGGAACTACATCGTCACCGGCTTGGTCATCATCATCCCGCTGGCGGCGACAATCTTCATCCTGCGGTTCATCTGGGACTTCCTCTACAACTTCCTCCTGCCCCTCTTTGAGGTCGCCCAGACCAGCATCCCCTTCATCGCCGGAATCTACCTGCAGATCATCATCGTCGCCATCATCCTGACTTTCCTCTACGCCCTCGGCCGGGCGGCCCGCTCCGCCGCCGGCGGTCAGGTCGAGCGGTACTGGCACGGCGCCATCGAGAGCATCCCCGTCGTCCGCAGCTTCTACCGCGTCGTCCGGCAGGTCGTCGATATGTTCTCCGCCACCAACCCCCTCGCAAATCAGCCCGTCGTCGTGCTGGAGTACCCGCGCATCGGCGCCCTCGCCCTCGGCATGATCACCAGCCGCTTCGTCATGCCCGACGGCGAGGAATACCTGACGATCTACATCCCCACCATCCCCATCCCCACGTCCGGCTTCATGACCTTCGTGCGGGAGAGCGAGGTCACACCCACCGACATCACCTTTGACGAGGCCATGCGCATCATCTTCTCCGGCGGTGTGCTGGCTGAGGAGATCACCCGCGAGCACTTCAAGCGCAGGCACAGGCTGGACAAGGGGGAGGCCGACGAGGAGAGTGCGGCCCTTGCGGCCGAGCGGTCGACGATGGACTAGCCCGCGGTCAGGTCCGCCTCGAACCACCGCCGCCCGCCGGCGCGCTGGAACCCGACGGACTCGTACAGCTGCCGCGCTGTGCTGTTCTCCGCGTCGACGGTGAGCTCGATGGTCCGGGCCCCGCGCTCCAGCAGCAGCCGCATACCCTCGAGGAGCGCCGCCCGGCCCAGTCCCAGCCCCTGGTGGCGGGGGTGCGCCCCCAGCATCAGGATGCTCCCCGCCGCTGCCGGCGGCTCCCCGGCGGTCATCGTCGAGCAGTACGCGGCCACGTCGTCCCCGCTCACCAGAACCGCTACGCCCTCCGCCGTCGTGCGGCTCATCCCCACGCTGTAGGCGATCTGCTCGACGGTGTTCGGCGAGAACCCCCACTGCCCCCCGAACGCCGCGTTCTGCGCCTCCGCCAGCGATGCCGCATCGCCCGCCCGGAACCGCCGCGCGACGATCCCCGGCGGCAGCGCCGCCACCGGCGCCGTCGAGCCGGCCCAGCGCAGGACCACGTACCGCCGCACCTCGGCGAACCCCATCCGCCGCAGCGCTTCCGAGTGCCCGGCGTCGTCCTCCGGCGAGGGCGCCCGCGCCACCGCCGCGCCCCGCTCGCGCCCGCGTTCCTTCGCCCACGAGATGAGCATCCCCCCGAGACCTCGGCGCCGGTGTTCGGGCAGCACGCCGCCCTCCAGCACCACGCTGCCGATGGGCAGCTCCCAGTTGAGCAGCGTGTACCCCGCTAGAGTCCCGTCGAAGGTGGCCAGCATGCAGTCGGCCTCGGCGTCCATGCCGGGGACGCGCAGCCGCTCGGCCATGAAAGCAGGGTCGAGGGCGGCGGGGGTGCCTTCCATGCCCTGTACCGCGTTGACCAGGGCCGTAAACTCATCCAGGCGGTCCCAGGAGAAGGCGTGAAGGTGCGGTTGCGGTGTCGTCATGGCGTGCGGCTGTGCCTTGACAAGGATAGCTCATTGTAGCAGAGTGACTGCCAAGCCGCCCTTGTCCATCGGGGACCCGCCCTCCATGCTGGAATGTGGGACCGCCGCGCGGGCAGGGGCGCGTCGCGTAAGCGGGGCCGCCCTGCGCAGCCTCGAGGACACTTCGCCCTGAAGTACAAGGAGGATACGTCTATGGAGCCTTTGGAAACGCCGGAACGCGCCCTCGTCTTCACCCCCCATCCCGACGACGCCGAGGGCGGTTGCGGCGGCACGGTCGTCAAGTGGATCAAAGAGGGCGCAGAGGTCTTCCTCGTCCTCGCCACCGACGGCCGCGCCGGCACCAGCGACCCCAACGTCTCGATGGAGGAGCTCGTCGTCACCCGCGAGCGCGAGCAGGCCGAGGCGGCCGCCGTCATGGGCATCAAGGAGGTCGTCAACCTGCGCAACCCCGACGGCGGCCTCGAGGACACCCGCGAGTTTCGCGGCCAGCTGGTGGAGGCGATCCGCCGCTTCAAGCCCGACGTCGTGCTCACCACCGAGCCCTACCACCGGCTTCAGCACGCCCACCGCGACCACCGCATGATCGGCGTCGTGGCGCAGGACGCCTGCTTCCCCTACGCCCGCGACATCCACCACTTCCCCGAGCACCGCGCCGCCGGCTTGGAACCGCACAAGGTGGGCGCCATCCTCTTCTGGGGCTCCGAGGACCCGGACGTTTTCTGCGACGTGACCGAAACCGTCGACCAGAAGATCGAGGCTCTCGCCAAGCACGCTAGCCAGTTCGGTGGCCGTAATCCCGGCGACTTCTCCCGTGCCCGAGTCAAACAAAACGGCGAGCGCGTCGGCGTGGAATACGCCGAGATCTTCCGTCGCGTCACCTTCCGCCGCTAGCGGCCGCGCACCAGGCGGCCATTCGATGCAGGCGCCATGTCGACCATCGGTGAGCTCAACGAGGGGTCGCTCCACCGCGCCCTGAAGGCGCGCTACACCGCCGCCGGCAGCGAGACGGAGCGCACCATAGACGGCTACGTCGCCGACATCGTTTCCGGTGGCCGCATCATTGAGGTCCAGACCGGCGGCTTTGGGCCGCTCCGAGGCAAGCTGGAGCGCCTGCTGGACGCGCACCCCGTCACCCTCGTGCACCCCATCGCCTGGACGCGCACCCCGTCACCCTCGTGCACCCCATCGCCCGCGACCGCTACATCGTCCGCCTCACCGACGCCGGCGCCGAGACGTCCCGGCGCAAGTCCCCCAAACACGGCGCCGTCTTCGATGTCTTCACCGCCCTCGTCAGCATCCCCGCCCTCCTCGCCCACCCCAACCTCACCCTCGACGTCGTCATAACCATCGAGGAGGAGATCCGCGCCCCCACCGCGCGCCGGAGCTGGCGTCGGGGCCCCTGGACCCGCGTAGACCGACGCCTCGTCGACGTCGTCGAGACCCACGCCATCCCGTCGATGTCCGCCCTCTTCGCCATGCTCGACGCCGCCCTTCCCGAGCAGTTCACCACCCTAGACCTCGCCGCCGCCATGAAGTCGACGCGCGCCCTCGCCCAGCAGGCCGCCTACTGCTTCCGCGAGTCCGGCGTCACCGAAATTTCAGGCAAGTCCGGCAACGCCCTCGTCTACCGCCGAACAGAGTGACACGGGAAGGATGCGCAAAGCAGTCGGGGATGAGAGACTCCTACTACCAACAACGTCATCCCGGCGAAAGCCGGGACCCAGGGGAACGGGGGCCGGGGGAATGCAACAGGGGCAGGAAGCCAACTCCCCAACACGTCATTCCTGCGAAGGC
>JAPPNT010000106.1 GCA_028873745.1 Chloroflexota bacterium
GTCCTGGGTGTTGGTGCCGGGGATGCCGGAGAAGGTCTGGGTGCGCTGGACCTCGCGGTCGATGAAGTAGTCGTTCTCGGCGGCGGCGCGGGACTGGAAGCCGTTCTCGTAGTCGATGTCCACCCCCAGCTCGTTGCCGGAGCCCGTCAGGCGCCGCTCGCTCTCGGTCATGGGGTCGTCGCCGAAGGAATAGGTGAAGTTCCAGACCATGGTGGTGTAGTCGTCAATGGGCACCCACATGTGGCCGGAGTCGCGCAGGCGGGGTTGGCCGCCGCGGTTGAGCTGGTTGGGGCGGAGCTGCGTCCACGGGGCGATGAAGTGGTAGGCGCGGACGTACTTGAAGTTGTCATCGGCCTGGTCGCGGATGCCGGCGTAGGTGTAGCCGTAATCGGTGGGGACGACCTCGACGCGGGCGGCGAAGGATGTCCGGAAAGCGTTGTCGCGGGCGGCGATGCCGGAGCCCTGCAGGTTGCGGTGCAGGAAGTTGATGTGGACGGTATCGATGCCACCCTCCAAGCCCTGCATCCAGTTGCACTTCTGCACGACCTTGTTGATCCCACGGTGGAGCTCCGGCACCTGCGTCCACTCGAGCTCCGGCAGCGGGGGCCGCTTGTCGGGCGGGCCCATGTAGACCCAGATGACGTTGCCGAGCTCGGCGGTGGGGTAGGCCTTGATCTTGACCTTGTCCTTGAAGTTGGACTCGGCGGGTTCCGAGGGCATGTCAACGCAGTCGCCGTTCACGTCGAACTTCCAGCCGTGGTAGACGCAGCGGATGCCGCACTCCTCGTTCCGGCCGAAGAAGAGGCTGGCGCGGCGGTGGGGGCAGTAGTTGTCGACGACGCCGACTCGGCCATCAGTGTCGCGGAAAGCGACGAGCTCCTCGCCGAGCAGCCTGACGCGGATGGGCGGGCAGTCGGGCTCGGGGAGCTCCCAATCGAGGATGGCGGGCACCCAGTAGCGGCGCATGGTCTCGCCCATGCCGGTGCCGGGGCCGACGCGTGCGAGGGTCTCGTTTTCCTGGAACGTCAGCATTGTCTCCTCCTTGTTCTCCCCCTGACGCCGCGTTCGCCGGCGTTGCGCTTGTTCCCTTACGGGACTATCTTGCCATGCTTTCTGGCCATGGCAAGATATGCTCCCCACGGCTTGTCGAACACTTCACCTTCGTCGTACACCAGCGGAATGCCGCGATTGTCGTAGTCTTCAAGGGTGGAGAGGGTCACAAAGCCATAGTCCGGCCCGTAGCCTATGTCGCACACGCACAGGTACTTCTCCTTGTCCTCGGCGTCCTGTGCGACCAGCAGGAAGAACTCTTTGCCGTAGGGGTTGTACAGCCTGACTACCGGCACAGGGTCTTTGGCTTTTCGGTTCTCCCGCAATCGTTGCAGAATCTCCGTGCCCAAAAGAGCCATGTCTTCTCCTTGGTCTCCCCCTGACGCCGAGCGCGTGGGCGCTGTGTTCACGTGGTGGATTGCTTTGCCAGTGTTGACTTCTCGACGGCCATGTACTGCTCGGCTACGTCGAGCATGGGCATGGACTGAGGCGCCTCGACGGCCGCGGAGCGGACCCAGTAGAGGTCGCCGTTATGGGGCGCCTCGGGCTCGATGCCCTCCTGGAAGTTGGCAACCTCGCGCAGGAGGCGGCGGCGCGCGCCGAGGATGGCGGAGTCGGAGGTGCCGAGGTGCTCCCTGGTGCGGTCGGAGATGGCGCCCATGCTTTCGATGACGGCCATGTCCTGCGCCTGGATGCCCTTGATGCCCGAAAAGTTGACGGTGCGCTGCATCTCCCGGTCCTGGAGGTAGTCGTTGTCCTTGTTGGCGTAAGGGCGGTAGGTCACGGGCTGAACGAGCTCGTGGAAGACGCCGCCGGTCTCGTACTCATGGCGCTCGGCGTCGGTGAGAGGGCGGAGCGGGTGCCACGAGGCGCGGAAGACGAGGGTCGTCTCGTCGTCGGCGGGCACGTACATGTTGCCGGTCATCACGGCGTGAGGCTCGGCGGGGACGATGGTCGAGTAGGGGAGCATCCACGGGGTGATGCGCCAGTAGTATTGACCGTCGGCGGTGGAGCGCCGGGCGCCGATGACGAGGCCGTAGTCGGCGTGCTCGAGGAAGAAGCGGGGCGAGCGGTCGTGGAGGGCGGCGTCCTGGAGGCCGCGGCTGGAGGCGTTGATGGCGTAGTCGCGGGCCTTGAGGCTGCTGTGGAGGAAGCTGATGTGGCTGGAGTCAATGCCGCCCTCCAGCGCCTGGAGCCAGTTGCACTCCTGCCGGCACTTGGAGAGGAAGCGGTGGCTGTCCGGGACCGCCGCCCAAGCGAGGTTGGGGAGCTCGGGCTGGCGGTCGGGCGGGCCCATGTAGGCCCAGACGACGCCACCGCGCTCCTCGCAGGGGTAGGCGGTGACCCTGACCTTGTCCTTGAAGTTGGACTCGGCGGGCTCGGAGGGCATGTCGACACAGGCGCCGGTGGCGTCGAACTTCCAGCCGTGGTAGACGCATCGGAGGCCGGACTCCTCGTTCCGGCCGAAGAACAGGCTTGCCCGGCGGTGGGGGCAGTAGTTGTCGACGAGGCCGACGCGGCCTTCGGTGTCGCGGAAAGCGATCAGGGTCTCGGCGAGGATGGTGACACGGACGGGAGGACAGTCGGGCGTGGGGACCTCCTCGGAAAGGAGGGCGGGCACCCAGTAGCGGCGCAGGTACTCGCCCATGGGGGTGTTGGGTCCCACGCGGGTGATAAGGGCGTTGTCTTCAGCATTGAGCATGTGCCGCCTCCGGCGATAGTCCGGTAAGGATACACCAGGGCGGCGCGGCGCGCAGCAAAAGAGGATGGGCCGCCGGTGAGCGCCCCATCCCTCTCAGAGCAGAACCTACCATGGGCTGCGCTGACGCAACCTCACGAGGCTCGGCTGCTAACTCTGGTCTATTTCTCTTCCTGGGTTCCCGAGGCCCGCAGCTGGTCAGCCTCTGCGGTGCTCAGAATGCGGAAAACGGACGTGTTGGGGTCCTCCGCTGCCACGCCGCGAACGGCGGGACGACCGTTCTTCAGCGTGACCAACTTCGGATTGCTAATCACGACAGTCTTGCGAAGCTTGAACGAGTATGCGGTGAGATCGGCCATAACATCCTCCATTGCGCAAAACGCAGTAGTTTGTACTCGGGCTCGCACAGGAAACGGCGTGGGGGCTTCTCTTCGCTCGGCTCGCTTTCAGGCGGCTGTCACGCAAGCGTGCTCCGGAAGACTGGGCAGTGATCCAGCGCCTTGCCGCCCGAAGCGGCGCCGGCGCTGTCCACCCTCGATGCCCAACTAGAGGAAGCTCTAACCGCCCTCGACATTAATAGAGATGTTATCTCAATAATATTGCCGATTTCCTCATCGTTGCCCAACTAGAGCATAGCTGCAACTTCCCAAGACGTCAACAGAGATAGTGTCTCAAAATAATGTCGAATCCAATGGCGCCTTGACTGTGAACAGAGTGGTCTCCGTCGCGACCTAAACAGGACTGCCACTCCGTTCATGAGACGGCGCTTGTTGCGCGAAAGGATCTGTGGGAGTTGTTGGCGAGGCCGTCGCCGTCGCCAGAGTGGCGGAACGCGATCAGGGTCTCGCGGTGGATGCGGGAGGGGACGGGGGAGGGTCGGGCGAGCGACCTCTTCGGGAAGGATGGTGGAAAACCAGATGTGGCAGGCACTCGCCAATTGGGTGCTGTGCCCCACGCGGGCGAGGAGGCCGTTGTCTTCAGCGTTGAGCGTCCACCGCATCCGCGGATAGTCCGGAAGGGAAACACCATACCTGCCCAACGCACGGAAAAGAAAAATGGGCCACAGCGCTGCAGCCCATCTCTCCCAACGTCACAACCACCCTAAGGCTGCGTTCAGCAACCCCAAGATTCCCGGCTGTTAACTCTCGGGGCCAGGAGGCCCCAGGAACACGATACCCTAGCTCTTGCCGATGCGGAATAGCTTGGTCCCGCAGGTGCCGCATGTGCCTTGCGTCGCGGGACGGCCGTTCTTCAACGTGACCGCGGTTGCGCCTGAGATTTCCTTCTTGGTCCGACACTTGAAGCAGTAGGCATCCATGATTAGCTCCTCCTTCTAACATGGAACGTAGCTGCCAAAATATAGGGTGGCCTTGCGTTTGTCAACAGCTTTTCAGCTTCAATCGTGGCGAATTTGTAGCTAATCGGCAGCCTTTGGAGCAATTCTACGTCCTTATGACAACTGAGCCTCATCGAGGACCCGCCCGAGCGCCGGTGGTGTACCATGCCGGCATCGCACGGGGAGGGGCAGAAATGTCGTGGATTCGAGAGGAGCGGAGCGGCAAGCCGCCCATTATGGAGGTCTTGTCGATCAACCCGAAGGCGCAGGAGGCGGTAGGCGCGAACAATATGGCGATCACCTTCGGGGCGTCGTGCCTGACGCGAGTGCAGGAGGAGGCCATCGCGACAGCGACTGCGGCGGCGCTGGAGTGCCGGTACTGAACGATGTCGCACGGAGGGTTCCTCCGTCAGCACTCGGACGACCCGGAGCTGGCCAGCCACATCATGCACGACTACAGGCAGGCCGACCTGGACCCGCAGACGCGCGGGATGCTGGACTTCGCAGTGAAGCTCACTCGGGAGCCGTGGGCGATGAAGAAAGCGGACGTGAACGCGCTAAGGGAGCTGGGGCTCTCCGACGAGGAGATCCTGTCCGTGGTGCTCATCACATGCAACTTCAACTTCATGTCGCGGCTGGCGAACGGCCTCGGCGTGGAGCTGGGCGAGGGGCGGCAGGAGCAGATCGCGGCGTGGCTGAGCCCGGCGGCGTCGTCGCTGGGGTGGCTGATGACGCCGAAGGAGGCGTAGGGGCTACATCACGGGGGAGCCATGGTGGTGGACTATGCGCCATTGGCCGTTGCGGTTGCGGAAGACGTTGGTGGCCTCGACGGTGGCCTCATTGACGCGGCCGGCTACGACGGAGCGGAGGGACTCGGTGCAGACGACCCAGGCGAGGTCGCCGGAGACGATGACCGAGGACTCGGTGACGGTGAACTGCATGACCATGGTGTTGTCGAAAATGGTGTACCAGCTCTGGAGGACCTTGTCGCGGCCGGCCATGAGGGGCCAGCCGGGGTGGACGCAAGTCACGGACGGGTCCGGGTCCCAGACGGCCTCCATGGTGGCGTTGTCCAGCGATTCGATGGCGCGGTAGAAGGCCTGGTTGGCGTCGACGACGGCGTCCTCGTCCGGCATGGGGTGCTCCTCGGCGCAGGGTTTGGGGTCAGGATACACGGGGGTGGAAGGAGGGGCGAGGGGTTGGTG
>JAPPNT010000245.1:0-1794 GCA_028873745.1 Chloroflexota bacterium
CCTATGACGGACTCGGGCGACTTGAGGAAGCCGTTGATGGGCTTGGGCTCCGGCAGGGCGCCGTTCTCCAGGTAGTTGGCCGCCATGCAGAGGATCTTGCCAGGGCGCGGCAGCGGCGACCGCAGGTGCACCTGGTCAAGCGGGATAGGCTGCCCCTTCGAGGCAATGTCCTCGATGCGTGCCCGGAACGTGCCCTCGAAGCCGGCGATGACGGCGTTGACCAGGTCCTGTGGCGTTGGCGCGTTGACGTCGGAAAGAGACTCCGACAGGTCAATGACGCCGCCGTCCTGCAGCAGGCCCAGCCGGAAGTTGTTGTACATGACCAGTTTCATGGCTGCTTCATTCCTCCGTGGCCATCTAGGGCCGTTGAGTTAGATCCTGCCTGCGACGCGGTCCGCCATCTCCTGGTCGATGCCCCGCGGCCACTCGCGCTTGCGCGGGTCCGACACGTAGTTGGTCAGGCGGCCGAGGCCGGGGCTCTCGCGCTCCACCTTGTCGCCGTCCTGCAACGCACCGAGCCCCTGGTGGTTGGTGCCGAGCGCGATCACGTCGCCCGGGTTGAGCGTGACGATGGTGGAGAGCCATGCGATGGTCTTGGGGATGGAGTGGCCCATGTCGCTGGTGCTGTAGTCCTGGTGAAGCTCATCGTTGACCCAGAGGCGCACCGCAACGTCTTGCGGGTTGGGCACCTCATCGGCCGTTGCCAGATAGGGGCCCATGGGCGCGAAGTAGTGGTACGACTTGCCCTGCAAGAATGTGTCGGCGCCTGCGGGCCCAAGACCGCGGGCGGACACGTCGATGAAGTTCACGTAGCCGAAGATGTGCTTGGATGCCTCATCCTCCGAGACGTTGCGGGCCTTCTTGCCGATGACCAGGCCCAACTCCGCCTCGTGGTGGAAGATAGTAGCCTCGGCGGCCGGGAGGTGGATGGTTTCGCCGTCGCCGATGACGCCGCTGGGGTTCTTGAGGAAGCCGTTGATGGGCCGGGGCTCCGACAGCGCGCCGTTCTCCAGGTAGTTGGCGGCCATGCAGAGAATCTTGCCCGGCTTGGGAATGGGCGCGCGCAACTGGACCTCACTTAGCGGGATGCCGGGAAGGTCGATGGCGTTGCGCTCCAGGCGGACCTTGAACCCGTCCCACCTTTCGATGAGCCGGCACATGTAGTCGCCGGGGCCGACGCGGGGGATCTCCTCCAGGGCCAGGGTCATGTCCACGACCCGGTCCTCGTCCTTCTTCAGGACGCCGAGGCGGTAATCGTTGAAGAATACCAGCTTCATTGTTTGCCTCCTTTGGCCTAGTCCTTCAGGTGCTGTCTGAGCCGAGGGTAGACGCGCTTGACGTTGCCCTCGAAGAGCTTCGTACGGTCCTCGTCCGTGAGCCAGTCAATCTCGTCGATGGTGGGCTTGATGTCGTCGAAGTACCGGCCCGTCTGCGGGTCGATGGCGTTGACTGCGCCGATCATCTCGGATGCGAAGAGCACGTTGTCGATGCCGGCCACCTTGAGCAGCAGCTCCAAGCCGTTCCGGTCGTAGATGGCAGTGTCGAAGTAGAGGTTCTTGATGAACTCGTCAAAGGGCTGGAAGCCGTCGCGCAGGGCGATGCCGCGGTAGCGACCGAACTGGTACGGCACCGCGCCGCCGCCGTGCGGCACGATGATCTTGAGCCCCGGGAAGTCCTCGAACACCGTGCTCTGGTGGAGCTGGACGATGGCGGTGGTGTCCGCGTTCATGTAGTGAGACGCGGTGCTGTGGAAGTTGGGGTTGCAGGTAGCGCTGACGTGCACCATGGCCGGCG
>JAPPNT010000245.1:1804-5262 GCA_028873745.1 Chloroflexota bacterium
CTCCACCAGCTTCTCGTAGAAGGGGTACCACCAGTCCTTGTCGCTCAGCGGCGGGTCCGTCCAGTATCCGCCCGAGGGGTCCGGGTTCATCACGCAGCCGACGAAGCCCATGTTCACGCACCGCTCCAGCTCCTCGATGGAAGCCTTGGGCGGCACGCCCGGCGACTGCGGAAGTTGGCACACTGGAATAAAGTCGTCCGGATAGAGGCTGACCACGCGGGCGATGAGGTCGTTGCAGTGCTGCGTCCAGTACAGGCTGATCTTCTCGCCCCCGAAGTGGTGGCCCATCGAGGACGCGCGCGGCGAAAAAAACATCTTGTCCGTGCCGCGCTCCCGCAGCCGCTTGATCTGCCCGTTCTCCAGCGTCTCCCTGATCTCGTCGTCGCTGACGCGGATGGAGCCCTTGGCGGGCGAAGCCAGTTCCGCGATTTGCCGGGAACGCCAGGCATCCACCGCCGGCGGCAGGGTGGTGTAATGCCCGTGGCTGTCGATGATCATCCGTCGCTCCTGTGTACCCTACTTCAGATAGTTGTTGATGCGCGGGTACACGCGCCGCGCGTTGCCCTCGAAGATCTTCTGCTTGTCCTCGTCCGAGAGGTGGGGCGAGTTGTCGACGTACGGCTTCGTGTCATCGAAGTTGCGGCCGGTGTAGGGGTCGACGCCGCGCACCGCGCCGATCATCTCCGACGCGAAGATGATGTTGTCAGAGGGGATGATCTCCGTCAGCGCGTTGATGCCCTTCTGGTGGTAGACGCAGGTGTCGAAGTAGATGTTGTTCAGGAACCGTTCCTCAATGGGGTCGTTGCCCCTGTCCAGGTTGATGCCCCGGTAGCGGCCCCAGTGGTAGGGCACCGCTCCGCCGCCGTGGGGAATGACGAACCTTAGCGTAGGGAAGTCCTTGAACAGGTCGCCCGTAATGCACTGCATGAAGAACGTCGTGTCGCCGTTGATGTAGTGGGCGCCGGTGCCGTGGAAGTTGTCGTTGCAGGACATGCTGACGTGGAGCATGCCGGGCACGTCAAGCTCGACCATGCGCTCGTAGAGCGGGTACCACCACTTGTCCGTCATCGGCGGGCCGGTCCAATAGCCGTCCGAAGGGTCCGGGTTGACGTTGCACGCCACGAAGCCGAGCTCGTTGACGCAGCGGTCAAGCTCCTCGATGCAGGTTTCCGGCGCGACGCCGGGCGACTGCGGGAGCTGGCAGACGGGAATGAAGTTGTCCGGGAAGAGCATTGAGACGCGCTTGACCAGGTCGTTGACAGTCTGGGACCACTGGAGGCTGGTGTTGAAATCGCCGTAGTGGTGGGCCATGCCGCCGGCAGTGGGCGAGAAGAGGGCGACGTCGGTGCCCCGCTCCCGCTGGAGCTTGAGCTGGCCGTTCTCGATGGTCTCGCGAATCTCGTCGTCGCTGATGTTCAGGGGCTCGCGGAAGAGGCGGCCGGAGGGATAGTTGTCGATCTGGCGGCGGCGCCACTCGCCGAGCTGCTTTGGCGCGGTGGTGTAGTGGCCGTGGATGTCGATAATCATAGCTTCTCCTTTATCGCATGGCATGGCCATAGGCCAATAGGCGCGAAACTTGGGGGATGGTAGCACAGGGGCGCGAGGTGGGGAAGGGGGCGGGATGTGCAGGGCGACGCGGCTACGACAAGAGTCCTATTCTGGCCCATCCAGTGGTCAATGATGCGCTGGGTGATTGCCTACTTCGCAGCCTTGATGCTGTGGACGTAGCTCCACTTCGCCGCATTCCCGCCGGGGAAGTCATAGTGTGAAATGAAATCAGGGTTGTACGTCGCTTCTGCGTGAAACCAGAAGAGCGGCAGGGAGAGGTAGTTAGCATACGACAGGTCCCCGATCTGCCTCCACAGTTGGTCTTGCAGCTCCACGTCGAACGTATTGAGGGCTCTCGCCGTCAGATCTGTGATCACTGGCATGTTGCTGGCGTTGTTCTCGTTGATCATTGGCGTGGTCCAAAACGGGAATCCCTCAAACAGGTTGGAATCGTCCGTCTCTACGGTCATGAGGTTGTCGTCCTTCATGGCAAGTCTTGCGGCCCTTCGAGCTTCGGGAATTCTGAACAGCAGGTTTGTGCGCACTCCCACGTCGGCGAAAAAGCCGCTTACTGCTTCGCCGATATCCCATGCCAGCGGAAAGTGTGCCATTTCGATGAGTTCGATGGTGGTCTCCAGCCGGTTGCCCGGGCCGAAGCCCTCCTGGGATAGCAGGGAGCGGGCGGCCTCGGGGTCATACCCGTATTGGTCGGGGAAGTCAGACTCCCATACCGGGTTCCAACCGAGGCCGGTTGGGTAGAAGTGGTTGAGGTACATGTCCGTTGCCTCGCCCTCGAAGTAGGCATCGCCGATTGCTTGACGGTCGATGGCCTTGGCAAGTGCCTTCCTCACGTTGACGTTCGTCAACGGGCTGCCCGGACGGGCGGGATAAGCGCCCGTTATCGGATCTTGCCAGCAGCAGAAGAGGTTTACCCAGACCCGACTCGTGGGTATAGGACCCCGGGAGACCCTCATGCCAAGATTCTGTGCCTGTCTCTGCAGGTCGATGGGCAAGGCAGCGATGTGTGTCTCGCCCGTGAGCAGCGAAGCCAGCCTGATGGCGGGGTCTCGCACGATTCGGAACTCGAACTCGTGGAAGTCCGGCGTCACCCGCCAGTGCGTGTATTCGGGACGCTCGAAGAGGATGCTCGTGCCCGCGCGGCGATGGACCAACTGGTATGGGCCGGTCCCCGAGATGAAGTACGAATTTGCATCAGGTGGCTCCCCGTGGGCCCGGAAGTGTTCCCTGCTCTGGATTGGCAGCAGACCCTGCTGCTCGCCCACGGCGTTCAGGAAATCGGCGATGGGCCGGTTCAGGTGGAACTCGACCACGCGGTCGCTGGTGAGCCCAACGCGGGCGACGTCGCGACGCCAGTTGGCAGCGCGGGGGTGCAGGGAGTCCACGCGGGCCATCAGGTCGTGGGTATGTACCACGTCATGAGCCCTGAGCTCACCCCAGCCACGATGGAACTGCACTCCTTCCCGCAGGTGGAAGCGGAACAGGCGGCCACCGTTCAGGATCTCCCACTCCGTCGCCAGTTGCGGCTCGATGGCCCCGGTTGCGGGGTCCCAACCAATCAAGTGCTCGTACTCCGGGCGGTACTGGAACGAACTCTCCTGCGTGCTGTTGCGGACCACGCTGGACTCAGGATTCAGCAAGCCGATCCCGAACACTACCCTCCGCTCCTCTACCGTCTCGGGCACTGGAGTGCTCATCGCTGAGGGCTCCGGCGTGGCTGCCGGTTCGACGGTCGGCTCCGGTGTAGGTGTGGGGGTGGGAGTAGGAGTGGGAATAGGCGTCGCCGTTGGTTCCGGCGTGGGGGTCGGGGTTGCTGTGGGCGTCGCGGTCGGCTGAGCGGCAGGCTCGGGGACAATCGTCGGCGGCGCGGGTACCGGAGCCGGCGGCTGAGC
>JAPPNT010000236.1 GCA_028873745.1 Chloroflexota bacterium
CTCGACGCGCAGGCCGGGGAAGGCGATGCGCAGCGGCACCCCCGGAAACCCCGCGCCGCTGTCGACGTCGAACACGCGCCCGCCCGTCAGCGTCGCCTCCGGCAGAGCCGACGCCGCGGTCAGCGAGTCCAGGAAGTGCAGCGTCTCGACGGCCTCCGGCTCCGTGATAGCCGTAAGGTTCACGCGCCGGTTCGCCGCCAGCAGCAGCCGCGCGTACGCCGCAAACTGCTCCTCCTGCGTCGGCCCAAGCTCCACGCCGATGGCGCGGGCCCCCTCAGCCAGCAGGCGCAGCTTGGGCTCAGCGTCCGTCTTCTGCATGGGGGGAGTATAGCAGGGTGCAGTGTAGGTGTCCGTTCGCGCTGAGCCTGTCGAAGGGCACTGCCATCCGCCTCTCGCGTAGACCCCTCTGGCTTCTGTACCCTCCCCCATGCCCACACAACCCCGCCTGCCGATTCCCACCGGAGGGAATCGAGGGAGTGGAAGGGAAGTAGGCAGCCTCGCAGAGCGCAAAACAAAACAATTCCTATTTGCCGGCCCCGCCTGCAGCTACGAATTGTTTCGCAAACAAATGCTCCCTCAGCTACGCATTGTTTCCGAATCAATTCCCATAGCGCAGCTACGCTTTGTTTCGGAAACAATCATCCCCCGACAGCTACGGCGTCCGATTTGTTTTGCCCCCTTCCCTCCACCTCTCCCCGTGCTATCCTGTACCGCATGCCGTAGACGGGAGGGGTCATGGCCACGCGCCAGGTGGTCCGCGAGAACGCCGAGCTCGAGGCGGAGCTGCGCAGGCGGCTGCGCGGCGAGGTGCGCTTCGACCGGATGACGCGCGCCATCTACGCCACAGACGCCTCCATCTACCAGATGGATCCGGTCGGCGTGGTGTTCCCCATGGACGTCGAGGATGTGGTCAACACCGTGACCTTCTCGGCGGTTCAGGGCGTCCCCGTGCTGCCGAGGGGCGGCGGCACCGGCCTCGCCGGGCAGACGGTCAACCACGCCGTCGTCATGGACTTCTCCCGGCACATGAACCAGCTCATCGAGATGAATCCGGAGGAGGGGTGGGCGTGGGTGCAGCCCGGCATCGTGCTGGACCAGCTCAGCGCCCTCGGCGCGCCCCACGGCCTCAAGTTCGCGCCCGACCCGTCGACGACCAACCGCGGCAACATCGGCGGCGCCATCGGCAACAACTCCTGCGGCGCCCGCTCCATCGTCTATGGCAAGACCCTCGACCACGTCCTGGAGCTCGAGGTCGTCCTCGCCGACGGCACGGTGACGACCTTCCGCGAGCTGACGCCCGAGGAGCTGGAGGCCAAGCTCGCGCTCCAGACCCTCGAGGGGCAGATCTACCGCGAGGCCCGGCGCATCGCGGCGGAGCAAGCCGAGGAGATCGACCGCCGCTACCCCAAGATCCAGCGGCGAGTCAGCGGCTACAACCTGGATGAGGTCCTCCGCGACCCCATGAACATGGCCAAGGTGGTCGTCGGCTCGGAGGGCACGCTGGTCACCTTCACTCGCGCCAAGGTGCGCATGGCCCCGCGCCCCAAGGCCGCCGCCCTCGCCGTCGTCCACTTCCACACCATCCTCGAGTCCTTCGAGGCGACGGTGGCGCTGCTCGACTCCGGCGCGTCGGCCATCGAGCAGATGGACAACACCATCGTCCGGCAGGGCCGCGCGCACCCCGGCCTCTCACCGCGCATGGCCTTCGTCGAGGGCGACCCGGCGTCGATGCTGCTCGTCGAGGCGTCCGGCGACACCCCGAAGGAGGCCGAGGCGGGCCTGGAGCGCATCGCCCGCACCATCGAGCGGCGCGGCCTCGGCTACCACACGCTCAAGGTCACCGACCCACGCCAGCAGTCGACCATCTGGGCCGTCCGCCGTGACGGCCTCGGACTCATCATGTCCGTCGAGGGTACAGCCAAGCCGCTGCCCTTCGTGGAGGACACGGCCGTGCCCCCGGAGCGGCTGCCGGAGTACTTCCAGCGCTTCGACGAGATGGTGCGCGACGAGAAGACCACTGCCGCCTACTACGGCCACGCCAGCGTTGGCTGCATGCACATCCGCCCGCTTGTGGACATAAAGCAGCAGGAAGGCCTCGACCGCATGGTGCGCATCGCCGAGCGCGTGTCTGACCTCGTGCTGGAGTTCGGCGGCTCCCTCAGCGGCGAGCACGGCGACGGCATCGTTCGGGGCGTGTTCACGGAGAAGATGTTCGGCCCGCGGCTCTACGAGGCCTTCCGCGAGTTCAAGCGCGTCTTTGACCCGCAGGGCATCATGAACCCCAACAAGATCGTCGATTGCCCGCCGCTGGCCGAGAACCTCCGCTTCGACCCGCAGTGGAAGCCCATGCAGCTAGAGACGTACTTCGACTTCTCCCGCGATGGCGGCATCGCGGAGCACGCCGAGATGTGCAACGGCCAGGGCGCGTGCCGGCAGACCTTCGGCGGCCAGATGTGCCCGTCCTACATGGCCACGCGCGACGAGGAGCACTCGACCCGCGGGCGCGCCAACGCGCTGCGCACCGTCTTCTCCGGCCTCGTGCCGCACACCGAGTTCACTGGCGAGCGCCTGCACGAGGTGCTGAGCCTCTGCCTCGAGTGCAAGGGCTGCAAGTTCGAGTGCCCCTCGAGCGTGGACATGGCCAAGCTGAAGTACGAGTTCCTCGGCCACTACCACGCCGAGCACGGCTTCACGATGCGGGAGAAGCTCTTCGGCAACGTCCACCGGCTGAACCCGCTCGGCAACCGGCTCGCGCCCGTGCTGAACGTGGCGTCGAGGATGCCCGGCGCCGGCCTCGGACAGCAGCTGCTCGGCATCCACCCCAAGCGCCGCCTGCCGAAGTTCGCGGGCCAGACCTTCACGAGCTGGTTCCGAAAGCACAAGCGGGCTTCGACAGGCTCAGCCCGAACGGCGGCGTCTTCTCCCGTTCGCCCTGAGGGAAATCGAAGGGAGAACGCCCCGCGCGGCCGTGTCGTCCTCTTTAACGACACCTACATGGAGGGCAACTACCCGGGCGTCGGCATCGCTGCGACGAAGCTGCTGGAGCGGCTGGGCTACAGCGTCGAGACGGCCCCGCGCTGGTGCTGCGGCCGCGCCATGATGTCCAAGGGCATGCTCCCCAAGTCCATCGAGCACGCCCGCCACAACGTCGACGTCCTCTTCCCCCTCGCCGACGCGGGCATCTCCATCGTCGGGACGGAGCCGTCGTGCCTGCTGACCCTCCGCGACGAGTACCTCGACCTGCTGCCGGACGACCCCCGTGCACAGGTGGTTGCCCGCCAGTCAGTGATGCTCGACGAGCTCCTCGACCGCATCGCGAAGGAGGAGGGCGGCCTGCCGCTCGAGTTCCGACCGCACGAGGGGAAGGTGCTCTTCCACGGCCACTGCCACCAGCGAGCGCTCGCCGGCGTCGACGCGTCGCTGGCCGCGCTGCGCAGCGTGCCCGGCGCGCAGGTCGAGGTCCCGGACGCGGGCTGCTGCGGCATGGCCGGTGCCTTCGGCTACGAGAAGGAGCACTACGACGTGTCGATGGCCGTTGGCGAGCGCGCCCTCTTCCCCGCGGTGCGGGGGAACCCCGGCGCCGTCGTCGTTACGACGGGCGTGTCCTGCCGCCAGCAGGTCGAGCACGGCACGGGCGTCACGCCCATGCATCTCGCCGAGTTCCTCGCCAACCAGCTTGCCGAGGAGTAACCCAACCATGACCAACGGCCACGCCCACGAAGATGGGCGCACCCACGAGGACGCGCGCGCTGACGAGCAGGCCGCCGCCGTCTCCCGCCTTGAGGAGGCCATCCACGACCTCACCCGCGCCATAGAGCGGGACCCGGATGACGCCGACGCGTATTACCGCCGCGGCGTCACGTACGGGCAGATGGCCGCGCCGCTGGAGGCCCTCCGCGACTTCAACCACGTCGTCCGTCTGCGGCCTGAGTCGGCTGAGGCCTACTACAATCGCGGCATGGCGCACACGTCCCTGCACCAGCCACTGCAGGCCATCGACGACTACACGCGGGCGGTCGAGCTGGATCCCGGCCACCGCGACGCCCACAACAACCGCGCGGCTTCGTACATCGAGCTGCGTCGCGCCGACGAGGCGCTGCCCGATCTGGCGCGCGCGCTGGAGATCGACCCTGAGTCGGCGTCGGCCTACGCCCTGCGGTCAATGGCCCACGCGCTGCTGGGCAACGACGCGCAGAGCCGGGAGGACAAGCGGCGCGCGGTCGCGCTCGGCTTCGACGCTAACGCGCTCGAGTACCTGGTGCTCCGTGCGCAGCAGCAGCGCGCTCCGGACAGGGGCGTCTGACAGCTACAGAGGAGGAATGGCATGGCAAGGAGCTCCAACCCTATACGGTTCGGCATCAACCCCCGCAACATCCCGTACGAGCGCGTGGTGTCCGTCGCGCAGGCTGCCGAGGCGGCCGGGTTCGACGTCATCTCCTTCAGCGACCGCCCGCCGGAACCGAGCATGGAGGGATGGACGCTGGCGACGGCCGTCGCCGTGCAGACGCAGCGCATCGCCGTCACCCACTCAACGCTGAACGTGCCCTTCCGCAACCCGGCGCTGCTCGCCAAGATGGCCTCGACGCTGGACGTGATGACGGGCGGCGGGCGCGTCATCCTAACCCTTGGCGCGGGCGGGCAGGAGACCCACTACCGCACCTACGGCATCGAATTCGGCTCGCCCGGCGAGCGCGTGACCGACCTTGAAGACGCCATCGCCATCATGCGTGGCCTCTGGGCCAACGAGAGCTTCTCGTACGAGGGACGGCAGTTCTCGGTCGAGGAGTGCTCGGCGCCGCCGGCCCCGCTCGGCCCCATCCCTATCATCATCGGCGCGGGCGGACCGCGAATGCTCCGCTACACCGGCGCCCACGCCGAGGGTTGGATCAAGAACGGCGGCTGGCCGGAGAGCCACGAGCAATACCTGGGCCTCCTCGGCCCCATCGAGGCCGCCGCCGAGGCCGCGGGCCGCGACCCGAGCACGATCTACCGCGTGCTCAACGGCACGGGCTACATCGGCAACGAGGACCCGGACACCGTCGTCCCCCAGACGTTCGGTCGACGCGGCGGGCTCATGGGCAACGACGACAAGATCCTGTCGACCATCGACGAGTTCGTCGGCCTTGGCGTCGACTCGTTCCACCTGCAGTTCCCCAACGACGTCCTGGAGGAGCAGCTGGCGCAGTTCGGCGAG
>JAPPNT010000141.1 GCA_028873745.1 Chloroflexota bacterium
AACTACCACAACTACCGCAAGGCTCAGGAACTCGAAGCCCTCCAGGACCTCGAAGACCTCGACGCCCTCGAAGATGGGTTGGATATGGAACCCCAGGAGGAACCTGAGCACAGGAAGCGCGGAGGCCAGCCCGGCAACCAGAACGCCCGCAAGTACGGCTTCTACTCCAAGCTTCTCCCTCCGGAGAGAGCGGAGACCATGGAGGAAGCCCTGGGCATCCGCGACTTCACCGAGGACCTCGCTGTCATGCGCCTCAGGCTCGCCGAACTCGTCCGCGATCCCAGCTCTGACCCTAACCTCATCAACAGGACATTCACGGTCCTCGCCCGCATGATGGAAGTTCAGATCCGCTACCGGAGCTGGTAGGCTTGGCCTATTCGTTTTCGCGGTGAAAAAAACGAAAAACGAAAAAACGAAGAATCCGTAGCTGATGGCAGGCCGTCCGGATTCGGATTCGATTTTTTGAATCAATTCCGTCCGGCGGGGCGGCGGCATCCTCATCCACTCCCTTCCCCCTCGCCGCCCTGCTCCCCTATACTCACCCCATTCGCCGCCGGCGGTGGCCGCCGGCGCTGAGGGGGATTCCCGCATGCGCGCTGAGATACTCGCCTTTGGCACGGAGCTCCTCATGGGGGAGACCGTCGACACCAACTCCGCCCACATCGCCGCGAGTCTCCCCGCGCTCGGCGTCGACCTCCACACCGTCACCATCATGGGCGATGAGATGGCCGACATGGTGGACATGTTCCGCAAGTGCATGACCCGCTCCGACGTGATCATCTGCACCGGCGGCCTTGGCCCCACCAAGGACGACCTGACTCGGGAAGCCATCGCTGAGTGCTTCGGCGAGACCATCACGCTCGACCCGGACCTCATCGCCGCCATGGAGCAGAACTTCCGCAACCGCGGGCAGGAGATGCCGGAGACCAACAAGAAGCAGGCCGGCGTCATCCCCTCCGTCACCGTGCTCCCCAACCCGCGGGGCACCGCGCCCGGCTGGTGGGCCGAGAAGGACGGGGTAATCATCATCGCCATGCCCGGCGTGCCGGGAGAGATGGTGCTGATGTGGGCGCAGCAGGCGGCGCCGAGGCTCAAGGAACGCGCCCAGGGCACCGTCATTATGTCCCGTACCTTCAAGACCATCGGCCTCGGCGAAGCGGCCGTCGGCGAGTACGTCAGCGGACTCTTTGGCCGAGAGAACCCCTACCTCGGCATCTACGCCCGGCAGGACGGCATCCACCTCCGCATCATCACCCGCGCCGCATCCCAGGAGGAGGCCCTCGACCTCATCGCCCCCATGGAGGCCGAGATCCGGGCGGCCCTGGACTCCGCCATCTGGGGCATCGACGACGAGACGCCCGAGGAGCGCGTCGGCGCGCTGCTGACCGAGCGCGGCCTGACCCTCGCAGCGATGGAGTCGTGCACCGGCGGCCTCCTCGCCAGCACCGTCACCGACGTCCCTGGCGCGTCCCGCTACTTCCGCGGCAGCCTCGTCACCTACGCGACGGAGGTCAAGTCCATCGCCGGCGTCGCCCCCGCGCTCATCGAGGAGCACGGCGTCGTCAGCGCGGAGGTGGCCTGCGCGATGGCCGAGGCAGTGCGCGACGCCCTGGAAGCCGACGTCGGCATCGGCATCACTGGCGTCGCCGGCCCGGGCCCGCAGGACGGCATCCCCGCAGGCACCGTCTTCGCGGGCGTCGCAATGAACGGCGCCGTAGAGAGTACGGTGATGCGCTTCCCCCCTGACCGCCCCCTCGTAAAGCGCCGCGCCGTAGTAATGGCCCTCCTGCAGGTCTACCGCATGCTCCTGGAGAGCCAGCAATAGGCTTCGTTCGTTGCCGTCAACGTACACCGGAGCCTATACTCAAAGGTGCTTGGCGGCGATGTCCACCCTGTTTCTCGCCGCCCGCAGCCCGAAGGAGCGCACCGTGCCCCACACACCACATGACGAGCTCAGCCGCACCCTCCTCGCAGAGGCCAAGACCGCCCTCGCCGATGGTGAGTTGCTGGAGGCGGGGGATAAGGGGTGGGAGGCCGCGTCGCATAAGGTGCACGCCCTCGCCGCCGCTTGGGGCTGGATGCCGGAGGACCCCGCGGAGCCGTGGGCGACCTACGACTTGCTGAGAATGTTGAAGCGCGAGTCGTCGGAGCCGGACCTGAACATGTTATTCGCCGCCGCCGGGCATTTGCGCACAGGCTCCTTTGACGGCACGGGCGCTGAAGAGGTTGTTCAGGACTGCCTTGATGATGTCGCCGAGTTTGTGGCCGCGCTGGATCGGATGCTGGCCGTGGGCGGCCCGGCGTTGCCCCACGCTGTCCGGGATGAACCGGACCAACCTTACTCCCCATAGGCGTGAGTCGTGGCCCGAACCAGCTACCGGGAACAGAGCCGCACGTTCCTTGCGCAGGCATTTGAAGAGTTGGCGCGAGACGACCTTCGACAAGCGTCGGAGAAGGGATGGGGTGCGGCGTCACAGATGGTGAAAGCCCTGGCGCAGTCGCGTGGATGGCGGCATGAGAGGCACGACTTGCTCCATTCGGTTGCGCAAAGGCTGAGTGTGGAGGAGCGCGACCGTGCCTACCGTCGCCTCTTTCATGTAGCCGGCGATATGCACACCAACTTCTACGAGGGCCACATGGACAAGGATGAGGTCACATCAAACTTGCAGCATGTGGCACGCTTCGTTGAGAAGTTGGAAGAACTGCTGGCGCGGGGTTAAGCTGTAAACGGCAACAAAGGCATTTGGAGAGGACCCATGAAGGTAGGCATTCTCAACGTAACCGGCTACGCGGGCAGTGAGCTCGCTCGCATCCTTGCGCACCACCCGGAGGCCGAGATGGTCTCCGTGACCGGCCGCAGCGCCGCGGGGCAGCGGCTCGCCGAGGTGTTCCCGCACCTCGCGGCCACGGACCTCCCCATCACCGAGGAAATCGAGGAGAGCGTCGACGTTGTCTTCTCCGCCCTGCCGCACAAGGCCAGCGCCGAGGCGTGCGGCCCCTTCTACAAGCAGGGCGTCAAGGTCGTCGACATCAGCGCGGACTTCCGCCTGAAGGACCTGCCGGAGTACGAGTCCTGGTACAGCGTGCAGCACCCGTTCCCCGAGCTCCTCGAGGACGCCGTCTATGGCCTGACCGAGCTCCACCGGGACGAGGTCGCGGCGGCCGGTCTCGTAGCGAACCCGGGCTGCTACCCCACCGGCGCCGTGTTGGCCCTCGCGCCGGCCGTTAAGGCCGGCATCATCGAGCCCAACGTCGTCGTCGACGGCAAGTCCGGCGTGTCCGGCGCGGGCCGCGGGCTCGCCCTGAGCACCCACTACTCCGAGGTCAATGAGAGCGTTCGAGCCTACTCCATCGACGGACACCGCCACCTGCCGGAGATTACCCAGGAGTTGCGCTCGGACGGGGTGGAGCCGCGCGTCACCTTCCTGCCGCACCTGATTCCGATGACGCGCGGCATCCTGAGCAGCTGCTACGCCGACCTCAACCCCGGCGCGCTCCCCGGCGGTGACGCCGCGGCCGCCGCTCTCTTCGAGGTTTACCGCGACTTCTACCGCGGCGAGCCTTTCGTCAAGGTAGTCGACCAGCCGCCGCACACCAAGCACACCCTCGGCAACAACGATTGCCTCGTCTACCCCGCCATCGACCCCCGGACGGACCGGCTCACCGTCGTCAGCGCCATCGACAACCTCGTCAAGGGCGCCGCCGGACAGGCGGTGCAGAACATGAACCTCATGTTCGGCCTGCCGGAGTCGATGGGCCTGGAGACGCTTGCCCTGTATCCGTAGCCAAGCCCATAATGGAGATGTGCCGTTCGTCGCAGGCTGGGGGGTTCTATCCCCCGTCTACGGCGCACCACAATGCCCCCATGGTCTAGCGGCCTAGGACGCCACCCTTTCAAGGTGGAGATCGCGGGTTCGAATCCCGCTGGGGGCACCACGTACCAGGCAATCTTTGCTCATTGAGCAAGTATCCGGGGGAGCTCTATGGCCACCAACGGGGAAGCCCCAGTCGTCGTCGCCAGGGACGTGCACAAGACCTACGGCACGGGCGAGGTGCAGGTCCACGTCCTCAAGGGCGTGAGTCTCGACATCGCCCGAGGCGAGATGGTCGCCATCATGGGCCCCAGCGGAGGCGGCAAGACGACGCTCCTCAACTGCCTCTCCGGTCTCGACGACGTTGACTCCGGCACCATCACCATCGGCGGCTCCGACCTGTCGCAGATGAAGGACTCGGAGAAGACCCGCTTCCGCGCAACGAAGATGGGCTACATCTTCCAGGCCTTCAACCTGCTGCCCGTCCTGACCGCCCTCGAGAACGTCGAGATGCCCCTCCTCATCTCCGGCTTTCCGCCGAAGGAGTCGCGGGAGAAAGCCCGCACCGCCCTTGATCTCGTCGGCCTCTCCGATCGGTCTGGCCACTACCCCTCCCAGATGTCCGGCGGCCAGCAGCAGCGCGTCACCATCGCCCGAGCGCTCGTCAACCAGCCTGAGATCGTCTGGGCGGACGAGCCGACGGGCAACCTCGACAGCGAGACCGCCGCCGAGGTGATGGGCCTCCTCACCCGGCTCAACCGCGAGCTCAACAACACCTTTGTGATCATCACCCACTCGGACGCCGTGGCCGAGCTGTCGCACAGGACCGTCCGCATGATGGACGGCCTAATCGTCGACCACGGCACGGGCACGGCGTAGCGGCATGGACGAGCTATTCGGGGCGCCCATCGAGAACATAGCCACGGTGTTGGCCGTCATCTTTGCCGCCTTTATGGGCTTCCTCCTCTTCATCAGGCTCCGCAACCCCATCCTCGTGACCATGGCCGTCCGGAACGCCCGCCGACGCCCCGGCCAGAGCCTCCTCATCCTCACGGGCCTCATGCTTGCGACGGCCATCATCTCCAGCGCCTTCACCGTCGGCGACTCCGTCTCCTACAGCATCAAGCGCGTCGCCACTGAGTCCCTCCGCTCCCTCGACGAGTTTGTCGTCGTCGACGAGGACTCCGAGCTGTGGGAGGGCCGCGAGCTGCCGAAGGGCTTCTCCGCCGGGAGCGTCCTCGCGTTGGAGGCGGACCTTGACGCCGACCCGGACGTCGACGGCGTGCTGCCCGTCCTGACCGAGGACGTCGCCGTCATCAACCCCGACAGCCGGCAGTTCGAGTCCGGCGCCCTGCTTGCGGGACTGCAT
>JAPPNT010000099.1 GCA_028873745.1 Chloroflexota bacterium
AAAAACACCCCCCCCCCCTTTGCCGGGGGGGGGTTTTTCATAAACCCTATTCTTAAACCCGCCCAACGCTTATACCCACACCCCTACACGTTGGTGTGTTGGGGGGGGCCTTTGGGGCCGCCCGCAGCGCCGGGCCGTGCTTGGACACGGCCTCCTTGTTCGCCGTGACGACGCTGGTCCCCTTCGAAAGCAGCCGCGTCAGATAGTCCGCCGCCGGCTGCTCGCCGCCCATCACCTCCACGACGACGTCGATGCCGTCGTCATCGAGCACGTCGGTGAAGTCGCTGGTAAGCACGCCCTCCGGCAGCGCGACGTCGCGGGGCGCGTCAAGCCGCCGAACAAGCGCCTTTCGCAGCTCGATGGGCCGTCCGAGTGCGTCGGCAGTCGCCTGTTCCAGCAGCAGCGAGGCAACGCGGCTGCCGATGAGGCCCACGCCAAGCAAGCCCACGCCGAGAGGACGCTTCTCTGCCATGCCGGTGGCTCCGCTACCGCTGTGGCGAGGGTGTGGGGATGGTCGTGGTCAGCCGGAGCTTCTTGGCCAGCCACGCATACTGGTTGGAGTCGAAGTCGGTCACCACGTCCTGCCGCCGCCGCTCCTCGATGACCCACTCGGAGACGGCCTGCGAGCGCAGGACCTCAAAGTTGTCGTCGGACACCATGCGGGACTCCTCCCGCTCCGGCACGTAGTAGATGAGGTAGAATTCCTGCCCGGTGTTCACGTCGAAGTCCGGGATGGGCTCTGAGAGCTCGCCAACCAGCAGTTCGTCGAAGACCAGGTCCGCGATGGGCTCCTCCAACAGGCCGCGGGGCACCCAGTCGATCTCGCCCTCGCGCCGCAGCGTCTCAGGGTCCTGCCCGTAATCTTCCACCAGCTCCGTGAAGGTAGAGCCGCGCGCGAAGTCCGTTCTGGCCTCCTCGGCCTCTTCCCGCGACTGCAGCACTATCGCGTATAGGTGGACGTGCTCCTGCTCCCTCGGGATGGTGTCCCCCACGAACTCCTCCAGCTTGATCCGGTACATGTCCCGCTCGACGATTTCGCGGTACTCATCGTCCGTGACCTGGACCTGGTTCAGGAACTGCCGGTAGCTCTCCTGGAACTCCGTCTCTATCTCCGCCGGCGTCGACGAGGTCTCGTCCACGGTGCCGAGTATGCGCGACCGCACCTCGGCGTCGAGCTCCTCCTCCGTCACCGTCAGCCCGCGTTGCTGCGCGCCCTGCACGATGAGCTCGTTGGTCGCGAGGTCCTGCACCATCTGGAAGGGCACGGTGCCCAGGTTTACGGGTTGCCCGCCGGCTTCCGTTTGCCGCTGCACCATGCGCATGAGCTTCACCAGGTAGCCCATGTCGTATTCCACGTCATTGACCCGGACGATGACCTCGCGCGGCGGCAGCACGAAGCTGGTCACCCACCCGTAGATCGGGATGGCGATGACCAGCAGGACGACCACCACCGCAATTGCGATGGCGACCTTCTGCCGCCGCTTGTCCCGTTCCAGGTTGCCGCCGCGGTTGCGCCGGCTCAGGTTTGCCGCCAGGATCCTCTGTCTTTCCACTGCGTGTCGCGTCCTGTCCCTTGGTCTTGTTGCATGACAGCCCGCCGTAGTGCTACGGCGGGCGATGGGTCATATGAACTATAAACGCTCGGTCGGCCCGAAGGGTTGCAGACGGCGCAGGATCTACCCGTGCCAGCCCGTCACCCGGACGTGCTCCGGCGTGTACGGCAGCAGCGCGATGTGACGCGCCCGCTTGATGGCTTCCGAGAGGATGCGCTGGTGCCGCGCGCACGTGCCCGTCCGCCTGCGGGGGCTGATGCGCGCCCGCTCCGTGATGTACCGGCGAAGCATCCCCACGTTCTTGTAGTCGATGACGCTCCGCTTCTCCACGCAGAACGCGCACACGCGCCGGCGCGGCGGATAGAAGCGGCGTCCTCGCCCGCCCGCTCGCCCCCGCGGCCCCCCGCGGGGCCGCGGCCGGGTTGGTCCCCCGCCCGGCGGGGCGCCAGGCGGCGCGCCGCGCGGCGCCCCCGATGGTGCCTGTGCCGGCGCCGTGCTCTGCTCTCCAGTTGTCGTCATATCGCTAATGGTCCTCCACGATGCTCTTGGTGCCCCGAGTGCTAGAAGGGCAGGTCATCCGGCTCCGTCGGCCCTCCGCCGAACCCTCCGCCTGACTGTCCGCTCAACCCACTGCCGGAAAAGCCCTCGCCGTCCCGGTCGGGCCGGTTGAGAAATCGTACGTCGGAGGCGGTTACCTCGTTGGAGAAGCGGGTCGAGCCGTCATTCGCCTCATAGGTGCGGGTGTGCAGGCGCCCCTCCACGTACACCAGGCTGCCCTTCTGCAGGTACTGGTTGCAGAGCTCCGCCAGTTGCCGCCACGCGCTGACGCGGAACCAGTCGGTCTCCTCCCGGCGCTCTCCCATGCCGTCCGTATATCTGCGCGACGTGGCGACGGAGAAGTCCGTCACCGCCGCGCCCTGCGGCGTGTACCGCATCTCCGGGTCGCGGCCCAGGTGGCCAATGATGGTGATCTTGTTCATGGAGACCATGGTTGTCCCGCCTCCGTCCCGGCAAGGTGTGTGAGGTCCTAGTTCTCGATGCGCACCAGCAAATGACGCAGGATGTCCTCGGACAGGCCGAGGGCGTTCTCCAAAGGCCGCGTCTGGTCCGGGTCCGTGGTGAACTGGGTGAGGAAGTAGTTCCCCTCCATGTAGTCCTGAATAGGGTACGCCAGGTGCCGCATCCCCCAGTTCTCCTGGTTGGTCAGCTCGCCGCCCGCCCCGGTGATGATCCCGTGGATGCGCCCCATGGTCCCATCGACCTCTTCCTGGTCCAGCGCCGGGCTCAAGACAACGACAAGCTCGTATGCTCTCGGATTCGCCAATCCACTACCCCGCCGCCCAAAGAATATGAGCGGTCTTCTTAAATTTGCATCGGTCAGTATAGCACAGCTAGGAGCGCCCTACCAAATCGGGCGCTCCCAGCGACTGTGCCTGTTGTTCATTCCGGGCCGTCATCAGGCGGCCCCGGCCGTGCCTACTCGACTTCTGCCTCGACGGGCGTGTAGCTGCCCGTCGCCTTGAGGCGCTCCTCCCAGATGCCGTCCATCTCGTCCAGGATCCACTGCGGCTGCTTGGCAAGGTGGACGTTCCGAGGCGCCTTGTTGGGGTCCCTGATGCCGCGAAGCCCCGGCGGGATCGCCTGGTCGTCCCGGTTGCGGCCCTGGCGCGGCAGGTACAGCTTCTGGTTCGTATCCGGGTCCCGGTAGACGCACTTCGGCTCGCCGCCGTCGGCCACCACCCGCGCCTCCTCCAGCATGCGCCGCCGCATCATGATGATGCCTTGGTCGCTGCCGCCCAGGTGCTCCTGCGTCCTGTCGGCGAGGGCGCCCTGGCCCACCCACGCGATGAAGTCCTGGTTCATCACGTGCGTGTCGATCCACCGGCCCGTGACCTCGTCCGTCAACGGGGAGGTCCAGTAGTGAATGCGCTCCTGCTCGAAGGGCGCGTCGCCGGGGACGGGCACGTTGAACCATGCCACGCTCAGCGTGTTCTCGTCGTCGATGGGCACCCGCCACTCGAAGTGGCCGACGTAGAGCGCGTTGGGCCACAGGCAGACGCGGCCCACCGTCCACATCTCGTGCTCTTCATTGGTGTCCTCGGACACGCGCCGGTAGACGATGCCGTGGTCGAACTCGTCGAAGCCGACCTTCACGTGCGCCTTCGGCTCCGGCCCTCGGCCAACGCCCAGCACCCGCGACCAGCGGCCGTGCAGCCACTCGACGTGCACCGGGTCGATGCTGTTCTCCTGGCACTGGAACCAGTTGCAGGGGATCTCCGTGTAGACCACCTGCTTGTATCCCTTGTCGTAGAAGCGGTCGTAGTCCGGGACCAGCGGGGTTGGCCCCGGTCCCATGTAGACCCACAGCATCCCGGCCTTCTCCTCCACCGGGTACGCCTTGATCTTGATCCGGTCCTTGAACCGCGCGTCCGGGTACGCGACCTCCTCGAAGGGTTGCTCGAGGCACGCGCCCGTGTGGTCGAAGAGCCAGCCGTGGTAGTTGCAGCGAAGGCCATGCTGGTCCTGGATGCCGTACGACAGGTCGGCGCGGCGGTGCGCGCAGTGCAAGTCCAACATCCCGTAGTTGCCGTCCTTGTCCTTGTACAGCACCAGGTCCTCGCCCATCAGCCGCATCTGCTTGATCGGGTTGTCGTCCAGTTCTGCGGCCGCCGCGACGGGCATCCAGTAGCGGCGCATCAGATCGCCCATCAGCGTGCCAGGCCCGACTCGCATCAGTTCCATGTTCTCTTCGTAAGAAATCATGCTGTCCCCTTCTCCCCCCAAAAGATCGCACGAATGGATTTGGGCCTCCCAGATTCTACACGCTTATGGCAAGAATGACTAGCATTGCAGAGACGTGCCTTACGAGAGGGCGGAGCGGGCCATCTCTCGATGAGAAACGAACCGGTCCCCCGGCCGCCATCGCCCGGGGGACTGTGATTTCACGAGCAGTTACGGGAGTCGACGCCTACACGCCGGGCATCTTGTCCATGGGCTCCGTGCCGTCCAGCGCCAGCAGCCGGTTCATCGCGTTGGTGTACGCCTTTGCGCTGGCGACCAGGATGTCCGTGTCCGCGGCGCGGCCGCTGTAGATGCGGTTCTCGTGCCGCAGCCGCACCGTCACGTCGCCGACGGCGTCCAGCCCGCCCGTGATGGCGCGCACCGTGTAGTCTTCCAGCCGCGGCCGCACGCCGATGACCGCGACGACGGCCTTGCAGACGGCGTCCACCGGCCCGTTGCCCTCCGTGGTCTCCGTCCTCTGCGTCCCGTCCGGCGTCGTCATCGTGATGGTGGCGGTGGGGATGCGGCCCGAGCCCGTCTCGATGGCCACCTCCTCGACGCGATAGCCCGTCTCATCCTCGACGCGCCGGTCCTCCGCCATGAGCGCCTCGAGGTCGCGGTCGGTCACCTCGCGCTTCTTGTCAGCCAGCTCCTTGAAGGCGGCGAAGACCCGGTCGAGATCCTCCTTGTCGAGGTCGTAGCCCAGCTCCTCCAGCCGCGCGCGCAGACCGGCCCGCCCGCTCAGCTTCGCCAGCACAAGGCTCTCGCCCGACCACCCTACGGTCTTCGGGTCCATGATCTCGTATGTCGTCTTGTTCTTGATGACGC
>JAPPNT010000110.1 GCA_028873745.1 Chloroflexota bacterium
CCGCATCGACTGCATCGTCAACAACGCAGGCATCTATGACGGCCTCACCGCCCGCTCCATGCTGGAGGTCGACCTCGACGAGTGGGACCGGGTCATGGCCGTCAACGTGAAGGGCATCTTCCTCTGCAGCCGCGCCGTCGTCCCTTACATGCGCGAACAGGGCGGCGGCAAGATCATCAACATCGGCTCGGCCATCTGGTTCTTCGGCGGCTCCGGCATCCCCCACTACGTCGCCTCCAAGGCCGCCGTCACCGGCCTCACCCGAGCCCTCGCCCGCGAGCTCGGCGCCGACAACATCAAAGTCAACACCATCGCGCCCGGCGGCACCAACAGCGGCGCCGTCGTCATCCGCGACGAGCGCGCCCCCCAGGTGCCCCCACCCTCCGGCAACGTCCTCGGCCGCCGAGAGGTGCCGGAGGACCTCACCGGTACGGTCGTCTTCCTCGCCTCGGAGGACAGCGACTACATCACCGGCCAAATGATCGCCGTCACCGGCGGCATGGGTATGTACTAGCCCTCTCTTCCCTAGCCCTGTCGTCGCAAAACCTCGCACGCGCCCACGCGCACGGTTGAGCGCGAGACCCAAGATGTATACAATACGCAAACCTCGCTATAACCTTGCGTTTGAGAGGAGAGGTTGAGATGCGCCTGCAGGACAAGGTGGTCATCATCACCGGGGCCGCCCACCACATCGGCCAGGCCTACGCCGTCCGCGCCGCCCAGGAGGGCGCCAAGGTCGTCATCTGCGACGTCCGCGACTGCGGCACCACCGCCGAGATGTGCATCGAGGCCGGCGCAGAGGTCCTCGCTCTCCGCACGGACGTCTCCAGCGAGGAGGACACCCTGGAGCTGGCCCGCCAGACCATCGAGCGCTTCGGGCGCATAGACTGCATCGTCAACAACGCCGGCCTCTTTGACGGCCTCCACTCCCGCACCATCCTCAACACGGACATGGAGGAGTGGGACCGGGTCATGGACGTCAACGTCAAGGGCATCTTCCTCTGCTGCCGGGCCGTCGTGCCCCAGATGATGGAGCAGGGCTACGGAAAGATCATCAACATCGGCTCCGGCATCTGGCACTGGGGCGGCAGCGGCACGCCCGCCTACGTCGCCTCCAAGGCCGCCGTCACCGGCCTGACCCGGGCTCTTGCTCGCGAGCTCGGCCAGTACGGCATCCGCGTAAACACCCTCGCGCCCGGCGGCACCGCCAGCGGCGCCGTCGTCGAACGTGACGACGAGTCCCCGCAGGTCGTCCCCAACTCGGGCAACCTGCTCGGCCGCCGCGAGGTACCCGACGACCTCACGGGCACCATGGTCTTCCTCGCCAGCGAGGACAGCGACTACATCACCGGGCAGAATCTCACCGTCAACGGCGGCACCAGCATGTGGTAGGCCCTCGCGCTGTCGCGGGGCCGGGAGGAACGGCATGCCTTCCAACGGTTTTCAGGTCGTAGACGCCGACGCCCACGTCGTCGAGACGCTCCGCACGTGGGACTACATGGACGGGCCAGAGGCCCAGTTCCGTCCCAACCTTCTCCTCTCGCAGGAGTCGCCGCCCAAGCGCTACTGGCAGGTCGACGGGAAGATCCGCGGCCTCCAGCCCCAGAGCCTTTCCGAGATGGAGCTCGAGGAGCGCTCCCGCCGGTCCGGCAAGAACATCGTCACCCCCCAGGCCGCCCGTGAGATGGACGACGTCGAGCTCCGCCTCCGCGACATGGACCGCCTCGGCATTGACATCCAGGTCCTCCACAACACCCTCTGGATCGAGCAGGTGACGGAGCGCCCGGAGATCGAGCGCGCCATGTGCCGGAGCTGGAACCGCTGGCTCGGCGAGATCTGGAAGCAGGGGCAGGGACGCCTCCGCTGGTCATGCGTCCCTCCGTGGATGAGCCTCGACGCGGCTGTCGAGGAGATGAACTTCGCCAAGGAGAACGGCGCCGTCGCGGTCACCATGCGTCCCATCGAGGGCAACCGCACGATGATCGACCCCTACTTCTATCCCATCCTTGAGGAGGCGGTGCGGCTGGACCTCGCCATCGTCGTCCACATCGCCAACGCCAACCCTGGCATCGTCGACGTCATGCGGTCGCCTTACGACCCGGGCACGGCATTCGGTCTCTTCCGCATCCCGACTGTCGCCGCCTGCCACGCCCTGATGATGAGCGAGATTCCTACACGCTTCCCGGAGCTCCGCTGGGGCTTCATCGAGGCCTCGGCCGGCTGGGTGCCGTGGATCATCACGGAGGCGAAGAACCGCTACAACGGCGCAGGCCGCAGGTTCCCTGACAACGTCCTCAGCGAGTACAACATTTACGTGACCTGCCAGACCGACGACGACATCCCATACATCATCCAGTGCGCCGGCGAGGACAACATCGTCATCGGCACGGACTACGGCCACTTCGACCCGTCCAGCGAGGTCGACGCCATCTCCGTCTTCCGTGAGATGAGCGGCATGAGCGAGGTCGCCATGCGCAAGATCCTGTCGGACAACCCGAAGGCGCTGTACGGGTTGGAATAGCGGTAGAAGACAGCCCAACTGAGGGGGGCAACGTGACTACGAAGACTGGCTACCTGGTCATCGACTCCGACGCCCACGTCGTTGAGACCGAGCGCACCTGGGACTTCATGGATGCGGGGGACGCGTCATTCCGCCCGAAGCTGGTGCAGGACCTGCACGACCCCACGCGCCAGCACTGGGTCATCGAGGGAGAGGTGCGGGGCTTCCGCTTCCCCACGTTGACGGAGATGCAGCAGGAGGCCCGCTCCCAGCGGTGGCGCAACATCACGACGCCCCAGGCCGCCCGCGAGCTCGATGACGTGGCCCTCCGGTTGGAGGACATGGACCGACTTGGCATCGACGTCCAGGTGTTGCACCACACCCTCTGGATTGAACAGGTGGCAAAGCAGCCGGAGGTCGAGCTCGCAATCTGCCGCGGCTGGAACCGCTGGGTCGGCGATGTCTCGCGGAAGAGCGGTGGCCGGCTGCGGTGGGCATGCGTGCCGCCGTACAGCAACCTGGAAGCCTCGCTGGAGATTATGGAGGAGGCCAAGGCCAACGGCGCCGTCGCCGTCACCATGCGCCCCATCGAGGGCGAGCGTACCATCCTCGACCAGTACTTCTACCCCATCTACGAGCAGGCCATTCGGCTGGATATGGCAGTGGCCGTGCACATCGCCAACGCCAACCCGGGCATCGTCAACATCCTGCGCACGCCGGAGGACCCCGGCTCGGCCTTTGGCATCTTCCGTATCCCGACCGTGGCCGCCTGCCACGCCCTCATCATGAGCAAGATCCCGGAGCGCTTTCCGGAGCTCCGCTGGGGATTCATCGAGGCCTCCGCCGGCTGGGTGCCCTGGATCATCACGGAGTCCAGGAACCGCTACATGGGCGCCGGCCGCAGGTTCCCGGACAACGTGCTCAAGGAGTACAACATCTACGTCACCTGCCAGACGGACGACGACATCCCCTACATCCTGAGCTGCGCCGGCGATGACAACATCCTCATCGGCACCGACTACGGCCACTTCGACCCGTCCAGCGAGGTCGACGCCATCTCCGTCTTCAAGGGCATGGACGGCATCAGCGACGAGTCGATGCGCAAGATACTGTCGGACAACCCAAAGGCCCTTTACGGCATCGAGTAGGCAGAAACGGCCGCACCGCGGCCCAGCAAAGAAGGGGGGACACATGCTGTCCAGGGAAGAGAACGAACTCCTGACTCGTACGGCCCCAGGCACGCCGATGGGCGATCTGTTCCGGCGCTTCTGGCTGCCGGCGCTCATCCCCAACGAACTCCCGGAGCCCGACTGCCCGCCGGTCCGCCTGCGCATCCTGCACGAGGACCTCGTCGCCTTCCGTGACACCGAGGGGAAGGTCGGCATCCTTGACGCCCTCTGCCCCCACAAGCTCGCGCCGCTCTTCTTCGGCCGGAACGAGGAATGCGGGCTCCGATGCGTCTACCACGGCTGGAAGTTCGACGTGGACGGCAACTGCGTGGAGATGGCCAACGAGCCGCCGGACAGCGCCTTCAAGGACAAGGTGAAGGTCAAGGCCTACCCCGTCGAGGAGTGGGGCGGCCTCATCTGGGTCTACATGGGCCCGGCGCACCTCAAGCCGGAGCTCCCGCAGTTCGAGTGGGGGCGCGTCCCGGAGACCCACCGCCACATCGCCCGCTGGCTCCAAACCACCAACTGGGCGCAGGGCATGGAGGGTGAGATCGATACGTCCCACATCTCCTTCCTGCACCGTTGGATGGACCAGAGCCAGGCCCCGCAGCGCCGCAACGCCCAGCGCAACTTCTCCATCGTCGACGGCGCGCCCGTCCTGACGCTACACCAGACAGACTACGGCTTCGTCTACGGCGCCCGCCGCAACACCGGCAACGGCGATTACTACTGGCGTGTCACGCAGTGGCTCTACCCCATGTGGAGCGTCATCGCCGCGCAGACGTGGCCCATCGGCGGCCGCGCATGGGTGCCCATTGACGACGAGAACACCAACGTCTTCGGCTATAACTACAACGCCGAGGCCCCGCTGACCGAGGAGCAGATCACGATGATCGAGTCGGGACGCGCCTTCCCGCCGCGCACGACGCGTGAACGGCACATGCTGGCGGACGGGACGGTCATTGACCACAACGTCGGCGTCGCCAACAAGACCAACGACTTCCTCATCGACCGCGACATGCAGCGGACGGTGAACTTCACCGGCATCTGGGGCGTCAACGAGCAGGACCGCGGCCTCCAGGAGGGCATGGGCCGGATCGTCGACCGCACCCGCGAGCACCTCGGCACTGCCGACCAGGCGACCATCGCCGGGCGCCGCGCGCTTATCCGCATGGCCCGCGACCTGCAGGAGGGCATCGAGCCCGCCATCGCCCACGAGGGCCACAAGTACGGTGTGCGTTCCATGGACATCGTCAGCCCGGAGGGTGACTTCAACAGGTTTATGGAGGTACACGGGGACGCGGGCAAGGCTAAAGTGTAGACAGGGACAAAGCGGGTTCGTGTAGCACCATCGGGAGGAATACATGCTGTCCAGAGAGGACAATGAGCTGTTGACCCAGACCGGCCCCGGCACGCCCATGGGCGTGCTCTTCCGCCGCTTCTGGATGCCTGTCCTCCTCTCCGAGGAGCTCCCGGAGCCC
>JAPPNT010000054.1:0-4855 GCA_028873745.1 Chloroflexota bacterium
ACACGGCGTAGCGGCCCATCCCCGTCGTCATAACGGCGAAAGCCGGTACCCAGAAGGCCCTCACTCGGCCATCCCGAGGGATCGAGGAAACGCCGGTCGCAGAGACCCGTTCGCCCTGAGCCTGTCGAAGGGCAACCGCTGCCCTAACCGACACGGTTGGCGTAGCTAACCGACACTGACCGACAGGCAGGTCACCGTGCGGTTCACGCCGCCGATGGTGTGCACCTTTTCGGTGACGATCTCGCCGACCGCGTTGAGGTCGCTCGCCGTGATGACGGCGATGATGTCGTAGGGGCCGGTGACCGCGTCGACGGCGTCCATGCCGGACACGCCGCCGAGTGAATGCATGACGTCGCGGGTCTTGCCGACCGCGGTCTCGATGAGCACGTAAGCCTTGGTTGCCATGTGTTGCCCTCCTGGTGTTGTTGGCGCGCGCAAGCAATGGCCGCGCTATGGAAAACAGTCCGGATTTTGGGCGTTTTATTCTAGGATTGACCCTTCTGAGTGTCAACTCAGACTCGTTTGACACTCCTTTCTGGCGGCCCGTAGAATGGCCTCAACCACCATAACTGGAGAGTGCAACGTGCCGGAACAGGGAAGCAGCCTCACGCTCATGGTCGCCGTTGAGGAATACGTCTCGGGTCACAGGAACGGCACGGAGCGCAGACAGGCCCTGACGCGCTTCCTCCGCTGGTTTGGTGACGACCGCCTCCTCACCTCCCTCACGCCCGCCGACCTCGAGGCCTACTCCCTCGACGCGTCCGCCGAGACGATGGGCGGCAGCGACCGCATCAAGGCCGTCCGCGACTTCCTGCAGCACGCCCGAAAGTCCGGCATCGTCGACGACAACCTGTCGCAGCACGTCAAGCTGCGCCGCCCGTCAAGGCAGTCCCGCGCCAAGTCGGTACGGCCGGGCGCGCAGGAGCCGGAGGTCGTGCAGCTAACCGCCGAGGGCCATGCTGAACTGCTTGAGCTGGTGGAACACCTGAAGGGCGAGATGGCCAAGAACGCGAAGGAGATCCAGCGGGCCGCCGCCGACAAGGACGTGCGGGAGAACGCCCCGCTGGAAGCCGCCCGCGAGTACCAGGGCCAGCTCCAGGCCCGCCTCCTCCTGACCGAGGACACGCTGACCAAGGCGCGCGTCGTCGACAAGGACGCCGGGGACGCCCAGGAAGTGCGGCACGGCAGCATGTTCCGGCTGGAGGACATCGCCTCCGGCGCGGTGCTGGAGTGGACCATCGTCGACCCCCGTGAGGCCGACCTGATGGCCCGCAAGATATCGACCAGCTCCCCCGTCGGCGAGGCGGTCCTCGGCAAGCGCATCGGCGACGAGGTGGAGGTCGCCGCCCCCAAAGGCGTCATGCGCTACAAGCTGGTCCACGTGGAGTAGTCGCGGACGCCGATGGTTCCCCGATGAGGACCGGATGGGGCGGGACAAGACCCGCCCTTCTTTATGTCACGAATCTTTGGCTCACTACCCTTTCGCCTGACCCCACCACGCCGCAATGCGCTTCGCCACATCGCTCTCGTAGCCCTGGTCTGACGGCTCGTAGTAGCGGTGGCCCTTGATGCGCTCGGGCAGGTTCTGCATCTTCGCAAAGTGCTCGGGGTAGTCGTGGGCGTACTTGTAGCCCTCCCCGTAGCCCTGCCGGCGCATGAGTCCCGTGACCGCGTTCCGCAGGTGCAGCGGCACCGGCAGGCCGCCGTGCTTCTGCACGTCCTCCCGCGCCTTGCGGAGCGCCGCGTACGCCGAGTTCGACTTGGGCGCCGTCGCGAGATATACCGTGGCCTCCGCCAGCGGGATCGCACCCTCCGGCAGGCCGATGAAGTGCACGGCCTGCTGCGCCGCGACGGCCACCGGCAGCGCCGCCGGGTCAGCCATGCCGATGTCCTCCGCCGCGAGGATGATGATGCGCCGCGCGATGAACAGTGGGTCCTCTCCTGCGTCCAGCATCCGCACCAGCCAGTAGACCGCCGCGTCCGGGTCCGACCCCCGCACCGACTTGATGAAGGCCGAGATGGTGTCGTAGTGCTGGTCGCCCGACTTGTCGTAGTGCAGCGCCCGGTGCTGCAGTGCGTCCTCCACCGTCGAGAGCGCGATGCTGCGGACGCCGTCGACATTCGGCTGGGTCACTAGTGCGGCGAGCTCCAGGATGTTCAGCGCCGTGCGGGCGTCGCCGGTGGAGGCCTCGATCAGCAGCTCCCGCGCGTCCTCCTCGAGCACGAACCGGTGCCTGCCGAGACCCCGTTGCTCATCCTCCAGTGCCCGGTCGACGATGGTGCCGATGTGCTCGTCCGTGAGCTGCCCCAGCGTGTACACCATCGAGCGCGACAGCAGCGGCGCGATGACCTCGAACGAGGGGTTCTCCGTGGTCGCGCCGATGAAGGTGACCGTCCCCGCCTCGACGTGGGGCAGGATGACGTCCTGCTGCGCCTTGTTGAACCGATGGATCTCATCCACGAAGAGGATGGTGCGCTGCCCGCTCAGCGACAGCCGCTCCCGCGCGCCCTCGACGGCCCGCCGCAGGTCAGCCACGCCCGCCGTAACCGCCGACACCGTCTCGAAGTGGGCCTTCGTCTGCGCGGCGATGAGGTTGGCCAGCGTCGTTTTGCCGGAGCCCGGCGGCCCCCACAGCAGCATGGAGGGCGCCTGATCAGCCTCGATGGCGCGGCGCAGGACGCGGTCGGGCCCCGTCAGGTGCTCCTGCCCCACAAACTCGTCGAACGTCCGGGGCCGCATGCGGGCCGCAAGGGGAGCGTCCGCGTCGCCGCGCTGCTGCATCGCGTAGGCAAAGAGATCAGTCATGTTCAAGGCTCCGTTGAGGTGTACGCAAGTGTAGTTTGCGGGTGTGCGGGCAGCAAGCGGACAAATATCCCATGACGGCTTGGCCTCAAGAAGTGGCGTAAGCCGGACAGGCTGTGGCCATCCGCAACACTTGAAGTTTCTCGCGAGAATTGTGCTTGAATGCAAATGTTTCCAGTGATACTGTGCGGTTGACGTTGTTGAGACTCAGCTAGGAGTGTAGGAGGCGGAAATGACATTTAACAAACTGGCTGGCATTTCCCTGGTCCTGGCGGTTGTGGTTGGTCTCGTCGCGGCCTTGCTCACTCCCGGCGGCCTGCTCACCGAGACGGTAGACGCCAGCGACTTCATACAGGCGACCGAAGTGCTGGGCGACAATGCCGCGTTGGGGCAGTACGCGACGTTCATTTTCGTCATCAGCGTGGTGCTCTACTGGTTTGGGCTGAGCACACTGCAGCGGGCGTTTGCCGGCGGCTCGGTCATGGACCGCGTCTCCAGGTTCGCGCTGAACATCTTCCTCGTCGGATATGCCTTTCTCATTGTTGAGTTGAGCATCCGGCACGTCCTGATTCACGTGCTGGAGCATGGCGTCGGCGGTTCCGCTGCCGAGGAAAAGGCCATAGCGACGGCCCTCTTTGCGGCGGCCGGGGGCCTGCATTTTGCCTTCCTCTACGTAACGGCCATCGGCTCGGCGATATTCGGGTGGGGCCTGGCGCAACGGTGCGCGGGCATGAGCATCTTCAAGCTCGCGTCGTTGGGGCTGTCGCTCACGGGATTGCTCAGCTTCATCGTACTCATCATCGCCGAGCACATATCGCAGATTGACCTACACGGTGTCATCGTATTCAGCAACATCGTGCTGCTGTTCGGCTCCCTCTGCATCTTGGTCATCGGAGTCGGCATCATGCAGGACCGCGAGGAGTTCGTAGGCGAGGAAGCCGCCGCGTAGGCCGGCACGCCGTCCTCGAGACAAGAGCACGCGGCAGACCGTCCGCTCCTAGCGCGGGGCCAGCGGGCTGCCGCGATTGCATTTCGGCAGCGGGCGCTACCCCCACACGCGCCGAGCCGTCTCGATGACGAGCTCCATCTTGCGCCACTGCTCTTCCTCGGAGAGCAGGTTGCCGTCCGCGCCCGAGGCGAAGCCGCACTGCGGGCTGAGCGCGAGCTGGTCCAGCGACGCGAACTTTGACGCCTCGTCGATGCGCCGCATCAGCTCCTCCGGGTCCTCCATCTCCCCCGTCTTGGTCGTCACCAGACCCAGCACGACGACCTTGCCCTTGGGCAGGTACTTCAGCGCCTCAAAATTGCCCGCGCGGTCCGAGTCGTACTCCAGCAGGAAGCGGTCGACGTGCAACTCGCTGAAGATGTGCTCGGCCATGCCGGAATAGCCGCCCGTGCCCGCCCACCGGCTGCGGGAGTTGCCGCCGCAGACGTGCATCGCGAGCGTCAGCCCCTCGCGCTTGACGGCGTCGTAGAGCGAGTTCTCCGCCTCGATATCCGCCTGCAACGCCTGCTCCTTCGACACCCCGCCGAGGTCGACGGGATACAGCGCGTAGTCGCCGAGGTAGCCCGTGAAGCCCTCGTCGAGCTGGATGTAGGTCACACCCTCGTCTGCTAGCGCGACCATCTCGCCGCGCACGATGTCGAGGAGGTCCTTCAGGAACTCGCTGCGGTCCGGGTAGACCTGGTCCGTCACACCCGCCTGATAGCCGCTGGCCGCGATGGACAACGGGCTCGGCATCGTGATCTTGTACGGCCCCGGCGAGTGCTCCTTCAGGAAGGCGCTCTCATCGCCCGTGAGGCGGCGCACCTGCCGGATCTTCGCGCCTGCCACCCGTGACAGGCTCGGCTCGTCCTCCTCGCTGCCGTCCAGGTTGTGCCAGTGCATCATGCGGTGGCCCTCGGTGAAGCCCTCGACGGCGTCCGACAGCCCGGACATCCACGCGAGCCTGCGCAGCTCCCCGTCCGAGTAGATGCCGACGCCCACCTCGTGCTGCATCTGCAGCAGTTCGATGATCGCCTCATCCTCGATGGCCGTCAGCGCCTCCCGGT
>JAPPNT010000054.1:4865-5072 GCA_028873745.1 Chloroflexota bacterium
AAGCGAGCCGGGCGTCCAGAAGCGGCGTCGGCCGCAGAAAGCTGCCAATCTGGTCATGCCTGAGAATGTCCGCCATGTCTTCCCCTCCCCTGGTGGCATCTGAGTCAGGTCTATCCCAGCGCCTCGCCCACCGCCCGCAGCAGCGCTGGGTCGTCGTCGACCGAGACGGTTCGCGGGTCCAGCAGGACGCGGTCCTCCTGCACGCGG
>JAPPNT010000034.1 GCA_028873745.1 Chloroflexota bacterium
TTTTATGGGGTTCACCATGGGGGGGGGGGGGGGGGTGCGGGCCTAGGTGGGGCCGGGGGGGGTGCACGTGGGGTCCGGGCTGCTAAACCCCGGCCCCCCGCGCCCAGTCGAGATCGAGGTCCCGCCGGACACGCTGGCCGAGGCGCTGGACGTCGAGCTGCTGGAGCCGGCCATGTACGCTCGCCCCGAGCCGCCGTCGGACTCCATCGCGGAGGCGGCGCGGCTGCTGGCCGAGAACGACGGCAAGGTGCTCATCTGGGCGGGCGGCGGCGCGAACTCGGAGGCGGCGTCGGTCGCGCTGACGCGGCTGGCGGAGCGGCTGCAGGCGCCGGTGTTCACGACAGGTGAGGGCAAGGGCGCCATCTCGGACCGCCACTACCTGTCGCTGGGGTCGCCGCGGGGGCGCGAGGAGGCGATGCAGCGGGTGGTGGCCGACCACCCCGTCGTGCTGGCGGTGGGGACGCGGCTGGCGACGGCCAACCTGCCCGAGGGGCACCGGGTCGTGCAGATCGACGTGGACCCGGAGGAGATCGGGCGCAACTGGAAGGACACGCTGCCGGTGCTGGGCGACGCGACGCTGTCGCTGGAGCGGCTGCACGAGGCGGTCTCGGGGCTGGCCGGGCCGAGCGCGAGCCGGCAGGCGGAGTTCGAGGCGTTCCGCGCGGCGCGTTTCGACCCGGCGAACCTGATGGAGCCGCAGGGGTCGTTCATGCGGGCCATCCGCAACGCGCTGCCGGAGGACGGCATCTTCGTGTCGGGCATGACGCAGATCGGGTACTTCAGCCGGGCGTACTATCCGGTGTACAAGCCGGGGACGTACATCACGTCGTCGTACTCGGGGAACCTGGGGTTCGCGTTCCCGACGGCGCTGGGGGCGAAGGTGGCGCGGCCCGACACGCCGGTGGTGTGCGTGTCCGGCGACGGCGGCTTCATGTACAACGTGCAGGAGCTGGCGACGGCGGTGCAGTACGGCATCAACACGGTGACGGTGGTGTTCAACGACAACGCCTACGGCAACGTGCTGCGGGAGCAGGTGCGGCGGTTCAACGACCACCCCTACGGCGCGGAGCTGCACAACCCCGACTTCGTCCGCATGGCCGAGTCCTTCGGCGCGCGGGGGCTGCGCGTGGACGACGCCGACGCGCTGGAGACGGCCATCCGGGAGTCCATCGCCATCGAGGCGCCGACGCTCATCGAGGTGCCGGTTGGGATGATGGAGTCATCGTTTTAGGGGGTGGGAGGCGTTCGGGCGCGGTCAAGTCTCTTATGGCAGCAAAATCAATTGATTCTGAATAAGCTGCATTTTCACCAATATCTGCACCTCTTCTTCAATGACAAACTGCCAAGGCTGTCGCCCTTGCCGCATCACCGCAATGGCGAGCTTTTGGAGATGCTCTGACGTAACTCTTTCAGCATAACGCTTTTCCCACCCCGCCTGGTAAAATTCTTGCTGCAGCTGAACAACCCTCTTTCTCTCTTCCTCAAGGTCACGTAAGAGGTCACTGAACTGACTGGCCTCTACCACTTCATGGGGTTGTGGCCATTGGAATCGCATATTCAATAGGAGCGCGTGCAAACCCCGCATGTCTTCCAACTCTTTGGCATAGCGTTCCAATTCATCTTCCAGCGCAGACCTGAGGTCTTCTGACGTTTCACCCGGCATACTGCCTTCCCCCCGACAAAACAGATTGCGGAAACGTATCCCCGCAAGGCAGCGTTGTCAACTAACCAACTATCCATGCCCTTGAGAGGCCATAGCCTGCTATCATGCTTGGCGAGGCTGCCGATTGACGGGAGAGCGCATGACAGACTGGAAGAACACGCTGTACTTCGGGGACAACCTTGACATCCTGCGCGAGCACGTGCCGGACGAGAGTGTTGACCTCATCTACTTGGACCCACCGTTCAACTCCAACGCCACGTACAACGTGCTATTTGAGGAGGCGACTGGCGAGGCTTCAGCCGCACAGATACAGGCCTTTGACGACACTTGGCACTGGGACATAGAGACTGAGCGGGCCTACCGGGACGTGGTGACAAACGGGCCCAAAAGGTTGGCCGACCTGCTGCAAGCAATGCGCCAGTTCCTAGGCCAGAACGACATGATGGCCTATTTGACGATGATGTCCCAACGTATGGTTGAACTGCATCGAGTTCTCAAGGCAACAGGAAGTATCTATCTGCACTGCGACCCGACAGCAAGCCATTACCTCAAGTTGGTGATGGACGCGGTCTTCGGTCCGCGCAATTTTCGGAATGAGATCATTTGGCGATACAAGAAGTATCAAAAGGCCGACATGCAGTACTTCTCGCGCAATTCCGATAGGATCCTTTACTACCTTCGCTCAGAGCGTGCCTCCTTTACTCCGATATTTTCGCCTTTGAAGACTTCCAAACGCTTCCTTAAGCGCGAATGGGACAAAACCACGAAACGCATCGTCAACGCAAAGGACGAGCACGGACGAGTTCAGTACATAACCATAGACCAAGAAAAGGTTGATGATGTGTGGGATTTGCCTTATTTGATGCCTGCTGCAAAGGAACGCCTCGGCTACCCCACGCAAAAGCCAGAGACGCTACTTGAGCGGATCATTCAAGCTAGCAGTGACGAAGGGGATGTAGTGCTGGACCCATTCTGCGGATGCGGAACGGCAATCGCGGTCGCGGAGCGGTTGGGACGGCGGTGGATCGGCATAGACATCACGCATTTGGCAATCTCACTGCTCTAGAGTCGGCTGCAAAGCACATTCGGAAGCAAGCTGTCTAAGTATGACGTGGTGGGGGTGCCCCAGGACATTGAGAGCGCGCGGGCGTTGGCGACGGAGAGCGGGCAGGATGGGCGTTTCCAGTTCGAGTACTGGGCGCTGGGGCTGGTGGACGCGAGGCCCGGCAACAACCGTCGCAGGGGCGCGGACGCGGGCGTGGACGGGTACATCAACTTCTTTGACGACAACTCCGGCAAGGCCAAGACGGTGCTGGTGCAGGTGAAGAGCGGCCATGTACAGCGGAATGTCATCGCCACGCTAAAAGGTGACATGGAGCGAGAGAAGGCGGAGATGGGTCTGCTGGTGACGCTGGAGCCGCCAACCCGGCCGATGGAGCAAGAAGCGGCGTCAGCGGGCTTCTACGTGCCGGAACACTTTCCCGACCAACAGTTCCCGCGGGTGCAGATTGCGACCATTGAAGACTTGTTGGACGGGAATGGCCCTCATGTGCCTCGCCTCGGTCTGGCAGATGCGCCGACGTTCCGTCGGGCGCCTCGGCGACGGCGGTCGGAGGGAGAGGCGCGGCGGATGCTGTAGGGCTTGCGGCCCCCGTTCACCCTTCGATTTCCCTCAGGGCGAACGGCCCCACCCTTGTCCTCCCCCTAGATACCGGTTCTGCCGGTATGACGGAGTGCGGCAAGGTTGGCGCACGCGCCCCCGCTCAGGTAGACTGGGGACACCGGCGCGCATGGGCCGGTGGAGGTAGTTTGCGGATTCTGTTGGTGAATGGTCCCAATATCAATATGCTGGGGCGGCGGGACCCGTCGTTGTATGGGACTACGTCGCTGGCGGAGATCGAGGCTGCCGTTGCCGCGCGGGCGAGCGAGCTGGGGGCCGAGGCGGTGTGCTTCCAGTCGAACCACGAGGGGGCGATCGTCGACTTCCTGCAGGCGAACGCGGCGGGGGCCGACGGGGTCATCCTGAACGGCGGGGCGCTGACGCACTACGGGCTCTCGCTGCGGGACGCGCTCGTCGACGCGGGGCTGCCCGTCGTCGAGGTACACCTGTCGAACATCCACGCGCGGGAGCGGTGGCGGCGGCAGTCGGTCACGGCGGAGGTGGCGCGGGGCGCCATCGCCGGGCTGGGGTGGCGCGGATACCTGTATGCGGTAGACTACCTGGTGGAGCACCTGAAGGAGAGTGGGTCATGAAGCACAGGCTGGAGCGGCTGCGGGAGAAGTTTGCCACCCTGGAGCTGGACGCGTTTTTTGTCTCGTCGCCGGAGAACCGGCGGTACCTGTCGGGCTTCGTGGGCTCGGCCGGGTACCTGGTCATCAGCCGCGACGCCGCCGTGCTGGCGACGGACTTTCGCTACACGGAGCAGGCGGCCCTGCAGGCGCCGGACTTCCGCGTCGACCGCATCAGCGGCGGCCTCGGGTGGCTGCCGGAGCTGTTCAAGGAGCTGGGCGTCAAGCGCGTCGGGTTCGAGGCGGGGCACATGACGGTCGCGCTGCACTCGGCCATCGTGAACGCGATGAAGGAGGACGAGGACGCGAAGGACGTGAGCCTGGTCGCGACGGCGCAGTTCATCGACCCGCTGCGGGCCATCAAGGACCCGGACGAGCTGGCGCTGGTGACGCGGGCGATGGAGATCGCCGACCACGCCTTCGCCGTCGTCTCGCCGACGATCGAGGTGGGCGAGACCGAGGCGTCGGTGGCGTGGCGGATGGAGTGGGCGATGCGCGAGGCGGGCGCGGAGGCGCTGGCCTTCGAGACCATCATCGCGTCGGGGCCGAACGCCGCCAAGCCGCACCACCACCCGACGGACCGGCCCATCGGCGCGGGCGAGCCGGTGGTGATGGACTTCGGCGCGCGGTACATGGGCTACAACAGCGACATGACGCGCACCATCTGCCTGGGCGAGCCGGACGAGATGTTCCGCATTGTGTACGACACGGTGCTGAACGCGCAGCAGACGGCGTCGGTCACGGTCACGCCGGACATGACCTCGGGCGAGGCGGACGAGATCGCGCGGGACATCATTGAGAAGGCGGGGTACGGCGAGCGGTTCGGGCACAGCCTCGGCCACGGCATCGGGCTGGCGGTGCACGAGTACCCGCGGGTCAGCCCGCGGTGCGACGACCCGCTGGTGGACGGGACGATCTTCACCATCGAGCCGGGCATCTACATCCCCGGCTGGGGCGGCGTGCGCATCGAGGACACGGTGGTCATGGAGAACGGCAAGGTGCGCTCGCTGACGACGTCGCACAAGCACGAGAACCCGAGGCACGCGGGGTAGCCCTTCGACAGGCTCCTTCGAGGGCCTCAGGACGGAGTCAGGGCGAACGGGGG
>JAPPNT010000018.1 GCA_028873745.1 Chloroflexota bacterium
TTAAATATGAAGGCCTCTTTGGGGAGTTACTCCTGACCCCTGGAGAGGCGCTCGTCGATTACCCGGCCGCCGAAGACGGCCGCGATAACAGCGAGGTTGCTGACGTTGAGCATGTTCGCGCCGAGGATGTTGCCGGCGGCAAGGCCTGGGTTGTCGATGCGGACGGCGGTGATGTTGGTGACGAGCTCCGGCAACGACGTTGCGCCGGCAATCAGAAGGGAGCCGACCCAGAGGTGGCCCAGCCCCGTTCGCGCGGCGATGACGTCGCCTGCGCGCGCGAGGGCAATAGCCGAGAAGATGACGACGGCCGAGGAACCGAGAAACAGGGCGATGGCCGCCGGCAGGTTCAGGTCAAACTCCATCAGTGGCTCACCTCCGGGAGACTGTGTGGGCGCGCTTCACGCCGCCTGCACGAACCCTGGGCTGCGGCAGGTTAGCCGGTCAGCTCGCGCTGCGCTTCAGACTCGGCCGGGCGCCAGTCGGGGGCGGCATGGCCGTTGCTGTTGAGCAGGTTGTGCAAGAGGCGCATCTCGTCGCGGAGAAGGCGGGGCAGGAGGAATTGCTTGCGGACGTGGTCCCTGCCGGCGGCGCCGAGGGTCTCCCGCTCCGCGTTGTGGTTGAGCAGGAAATCGACGCGCTCCGCGCACTCCTCGACGCTATCGACGAGGAAACCGCCGACGCCGTCCTTGACTTGCAGCCGCAGGCCGCCGACGTTGCCGGCGATGACGGGCGTGCCTTTCCACAGGGCCTCCGTCGCGGTGAGGCCGAAACCCTCCTTGAGGGACTTCTGGAGCACGACTGCGGACATCTGCTGGAAGGGGCCGACGAGGTCCGTAAGGCCGAGGATGATATGCACGTCGGGCGTACCTTGCGCGGCCACGACCACCTTGTCGTACATTACGCGGCCCTCGGGGTCATCGTCGGCGAAGTTGCCGAGCATGGCGAGCTGGAGCTCCGGGTAGTCCGGCTTGAGCCGCCGGAAGCACTCTATGACGCCGAGGGGGTCCTTCCACGGGTCGAAGCGGGACACCTGCGTGATGAAGGGACGCTGGGGGTCGATGCCGTAGCGGGCCACGATGGCGAGGGCCTCGTGCTCCGGCATGATGACGTTCTTGGGGACGAAGGGGTCGATGGCGGGCGGCATCACGTCGATGTGCAGGCCGTTGAGGCCGGGGCCGGCGAACTCCGGGAGGCTGAAGACGGCTGCGTCGAAGTTGTGCACGAGGGCGCTGAGCCGTGCCCATGCAGCCGGGTCGGGCGCGGAGGTGTCGATGTGGCTGCGCCACACCCACTTACGGGCGGCGTTGGGCGCGAACTCGCGAAGGGCGGCCGGCTGCGGGTCGTGGACGATGATGGCGTCGTAGGTGGATTCCAGGAACTCGGCGTTGTACTTGTTCCATGCGGCGTGGGTGTCCCAATCGGCGTCCGTCAGGCCGCAGACCGCGCCCTGCAGGCAGTTGTGCATCTGCTTGGTGACGTTGAAGAAGGGGTCGTCGCCGCGGAGGACGAGCCACGAGGCGTCGATGCCGAGGCCGTGGTAGAGCGGCAGCAGGGAATGCAGGATCTCGGCCACGCCGCCTCCTCGGGCGGTGGCGTTGACGTGGGCGATGTTCATCCCCTTCAGCTGGCGCGCGAGCCACTCGAGCTCCTCGAGCAGGGAATGATCGAGCAGGTCCGCGTAGTCAAAGAGCGAGTGGAGGCCGGCGTCTTCAACCTTGTGCACGATCTACTGCCTTTCGGCTCGGCCGATGCCGAGCAATTTCGGGTGAGGCCGCGGGCGGCATGGCCGGGCGCGCGAAACGGGATGGCGACGCGGGAATGGAGGACTCTGGAGCCTTCGGTTGGCGGTGGGGGTGCAAACTAAGCATCTACTCGGCGCCTCTCCGCGCCGTCATTTGGCTTGTGCCGTGCTTGTGTTGTGGCAGCAAGCGATCCTCAGGATGCCGGTTCCAGGTTGGACAGGGACTCCTTGAGCCGTTCGACGATGGACTCGTACTCCCCTTTGACAGCGGGGCTGATGAGCACGCCGGGGCGGGAGGTGTCGCGGTAGTCGGCCCGGAGCTCGAGGGCCCCGAGGAAGGGGGCGCCGATGCTGGATGCGAGCACCTCGCCGGCGCCGGAGCCCATGATCTCGCCGGAGAAGTTCTCGACGACGCCGAGGACTGACATGTTGAGCTTTCGCACCATGTTGATGGAACGCCGGGCGTCGAGGGCGGCGAGCTCCTGCGGGCCGGTGACGACGACGAATCCGTCGAGGGGAAGGGTCTGCATGATGGTGAGGGCGGCGTCCGAGGTGCCGGGGGGCATGTCCACAATGAGGTAGTCCATCTCACCCCAATCCGTGTTCTCCATGAACTGGGTGAGGGTGTTGTGGATCATGGGGCCGCGGAAGATGATGGCCTCCTCCTGGTTCTCCTGGAAGAAGCCCATGGAGAGGACCTTGACGCCCCACTGGGTGGCGGGGGTGAACTCGCCGTTCTTGTAGTCGGGCTGAGACTGCACCTTCATGGCGTTGACGATGTTGGGGCAGTCAATGTCGGCGTCGAGGATGCCGACGCGCTCGCCCTGGGCGGCGAGGGAGGCGGCGAGGTTGACGGAGACGGTGGTCTTGCCGACGCCGCCCTTGCCGGAGTAGACGGCGATCTTGTGGGCGATCTTGCCGAAGCGCTCGTTGATCTTGCGGCGCTGCTGCCACTGCGCTCGAATGGCGTCGAGGCGCGCCTTCTCCTGGGGCGTAGGCTCTCTGGTTGCCATGCGTCTCCTAGACGAGAACGTCCATTGAATGGGCTAGACCGAATCGCTAAAGCGCTCGGGGAACAAGATCTTGTATCGCTCTGCGAACTCTAAGGCCGCTTCGCCTTTAGGGTGACATTCTTTGTGCATTAGCGCCCCATTGTCAACTACCGTTTGTCCTCCGAATTGATGTTCAATCACGTGGTGAATCTCTGCCTTTGCCCATTCAACTGTTGCACCACAGCCAAACTTCTGGCACTTTCCATTATCTCTCCAATACACTAGTTGCCGTTCGATGTCATTAAACGCTCGCTTTGGATCCCTTGGGGTGAGGTTCCCCATGTATTCAACCATACGCGATGTGAAATAGTGATGCCGACGTTTGATACTCTCGCCACGGTCTGAATTCGTTCTTGTCCATTGCCCATATTGGAGCCATGTCTCATTATGGGTACCTGCTTTGCTATCCTTACTCGCCTGAACGAGATCGTGAGAGAACAACCTTTGAGCATTGTGCAGTGATTCTTGCCAAGAGAGAGTGTAGTCTTGGGTCATCAGTGAATCCACTAACAAAACCAGATGGATAGCATTGTGAGCAACTAGCTTGGGGCCACTCCAATTGCCGAAGCGACTTTCCAGAAATTCCAAATATTACGAAGGCGAACGCACTCCGGGTTCTCAGGATCAAAATCGAGATGTGAGTAATAATAGTTGTCAATTGCGTTGTTGTTAATGTCGCTATAGTGGTCCATGCCATTCTTCTTGCGCTCTAAGTATAGAATGGCAATCTGAGCTGCCAACTGGCGGGTTTTGCCGTTGTCCTGTCCTGGTTTCATCTTCAGAACACGCTGGAAAAAGTCGTGGCCTGGATATTTTTGAATTGCTGGCTTGCCACCTAACCTAAGGATGAATTCGGTGAATGCACCAGGATAGGAATCTCGCTTTTCTTGTGCATTCAGAGGTTTTCCCGATTGCAGACGCACGAATAGATCTCGCACTTCATTGTTGTCGTCAGTTTTGATGTAAGCCACAGGAATTGTGGACTTCAGCAACTTGTTTTGCAGCTCGGAGGAAAGCCCCGAGAAGTCCTTACCGCCCCAAGGGCATTCCTGTTCCTGAAGAAAAGTTGGAAACCGGGCTTGAGAATCGTCAACACGGTAGAGGGTAAAGGCCCCTTCAACGAAATTGCTGAGGGCGGTTATGCGCTGCTGCCCATCAATGATCTCATAGCGGTCATTGGTCCTGCCCGCAATCACTAGTCTTTTGTCGTGGAGGTAGATGATGGGGAGTTGATAGCCACGCAATACTGAGTCGACTAGTTTCTTTTCTTGGTCACGCGTCCAAACTTCGCCTCGCTGGTATTCCGGATTGGGTTCCATGAGACGGTTTTTGCGCAACTCTACTAGGTTCTCAACCGTTTCAAAGCCTGTGTCAGTTAGCATCTGCTCGTCCTAAACTCTATTGGGAGGGGGCTGGTCAGCAAAGTGGCCCCGGAAATTAGATCCCGAGGCCTTGCGCACGACGAGAGGTAGCGTCACGCAGTGTCAGTGCGTGCCTGTATATTTCGGGCTAGTCTATGCCGAGGAGCTTCTTGCCGTCCTCAGTGATAAGTTCAGGCGACCAGGGCGGGTCGAAGACCATCTCGACTGAGACCTCGCCGATGCCCTCGATCTCCGAGATGCGCCACTCGGCGTTCTGGGCGATGGCCGGACCCATTGAACAGCCAGGTGCGGTGAGGGTCATGGTCACGCCGACGTTGTTCTCCGGGTCGATCTCTATGCCGTAGATGAGGCCGAGGTCGTAGACGTTGACGGGGATCTCGGGGTCGTAGACCTCACGGAGGGCCTCTATAACCATCTGCTGCGTTGTGCTTCGCATATCTCCACTCCATTGACAATGGTCACGCTCATTCTAGGAAACGGACGGGGTCATGTCAATTGTTGACATATATGGTCAAGTATGGGTTTTCGGAGGCCGCCGTCACCGTCCCAGCGGCATGATGGGGTCTTCCTGCAGGGCCATGATGCGGCGGAGGTCTATGACCTGGTCCCGGAGCATGGCCGCCTTCTCGAACTCCAGGCGCTTGGAGGCTTCCTTCATCTGGCGCTCGTACTCGCGGACGAGGCGGGCGATCTCGTCGCGGGAGAGATCCTGCGACGCGGCGGGGGCGGTGTGGCTGCCGGGGCGGTAGTCTGCCTGGGTCTCGGCGACCTGCTTCACGCGCTCCGTGATGTCGCGGACCTCCTTCTTGATGCCGGTGGGGATGATGCCGTGGGCGGTGTTGTGCGC
>JAPPNT010000229.1 GCA_028873745.1 Chloroflexota bacterium
TGGGCGCCCACCCCCGTTCGCCCTGAGCCCGTCGAAGGGCCTCCCCCTGCCACCACACCCTAGCCGACCGCCCCGCGGTTTGGCATAATGGGCGAAACCTGCCGCCAAGCAGTCGCGCACTCGCGCCCGCAAGCGCGACCGCGGTCAAAGGAGGAAGCCATGGTGGTTGAAGCCCCGTTCGATCGTTCCGTGCAGGACGTCGGCAACATCCTGATGATGGAGCACGTCAACGTGCTCGTGCCGGACCAGCGGCTCGCCCAGATCTTCTACATCTCCGGCCTCGGCCTCACCCGCGACCCCTACATGATGGTCGGCCAGGACAACATGTGGGCCAATGCCGGCAAGCAGCAGTTCCACCTCCCCACCCGCGGCCAGCAGGTCCTTCGCGGCGTCATCGGCATCGAGGTCCCCGACATCGAGGCCCTCAAGGCCCGCCTGGAGGCCGTCAAGCCCCTGCTGGAGGGAACGCAGTTCTCCTGCTCCGTCGATGGCGACGCCGTTCTCGCCACCTGTCCGTGGGGCAACCGCTTCCGCTGCACCCAGGGCGAGGCCTACGCCAACGAGTGGCCCGTGGGCATCCCCTACGTCGAGTTCCACGTCCCCGCCGGCGCCGCCGAGAAGATCGCCCGCTTCTACCGGGAGATCATCGACGCCCCCTCGATCGTCGAGGACAACGTCGCCCACGTCCGCATGGGCCTCAAGCAGGAGCTCCGCTTCCGCGAGACCGATGAGGAGCTCCCCCCGTATGACGGCCACCACATCGCCGTCTACATCTCCAACTTCTCCGGCCCCCACGCCTTCCTGAACGCGCGCGGCCTCATCACGGAGGAGACAAACGACTACCAGTACCGCTTCGAGGACATCGTCGACCTCGACACCGGCGAGACCCTCTTCAAGATTGAGCATGAGGTCCGCAGCGCCACCCACCCCATGTTCCAACGGTCGCTCGTGAACCGGAACGCCTCCCAGAACCTGCAACAGTACGTCCACGGCCGGGACGCCCTGGTCCCCTAATCGATGGAGGAGGCGAAGATCATGGCCGAGTCCGGCGTCAAGGTCAGCCTCGGGTCCGGCGGCACCCGCATCGAGCTCGAGTGCGAGCACCAGAGCGGTGTGCTCTACACCGTCCCGGGCGAGATGTCCTGGGTGTGTACCCCGGAGATGCTCCATGCCCACGCCCTCGCGGGCTTCATGCGGGAGCTGGTCAAGCTCGAGTCCCCCGCCGTCGAGGCGCTCATGCAACGCTGGGGCGTCTACTACCGCGAGCGCCCCGTCACTGCCCAGGCCGCCGGCGACGCCGAGGAGGGCGCTTCCGAAGCGTAGCCGGGCTACCGGGTGTCGAACAAAAAGAGGAGCGCCCGTTCGGGCGCTCCTCCGCTTTTGCGAAGTTGCCGGTTGCGGCTACTCGTCGAGCGACTGCCCTGCGAGACCCGCGGGCACCGGGAAGGTCGTGTCGCTCGACGCCTTGCGGGCCGAGTCGTCCTCCCAGTAGAAGGAGCTGTCCGGCGAGTTCAGGAACTCTCGCTCCTCGCCGCACCGCTTGCACTGTCCCCGGCTGACGGGGCCTGCCGGCGTGTCGATGACCCAGTGGTGGGCGCACCGCGACACGGGCAGGGCTTGAGAATTCGTTTCCAGCAGGGCTTCCTTCTCCAGGTTCATGGCATCTACTCCTTCGCTCTCTTGAACGATTCTGCAATCTCCATGGCGACACCGTAGCACACGATTTCGTCTTTGTCAAGCATTTTCGCGTAAAAACAAATTTTAAGACGAAATCCTTACTAAACCCTTTGACACCCCAAAATCCACCGGGCTACAATGGTTGCGAGTAGAGAACGCCCCCGCTTTGCAGCTATGGACGGCACACGACTAAGCATCCTGAACAGCCTGCAGCGCCGCCCCGCCACCGTGGACCAGTTGAGTTCTGAACTGGGCATGGCGGCAGCGGCGGTGCGCCGTCATCTCGAGATCCTCCAGCGCGACCGCCTCGTCGCCTTCGAGCCCATCCGCCGCAAGCCCGGCCGTCCCGAGCACCTCTTCGCCCTCACCGACGAGGGCCAGGAATTGATGCCCAAGCGCTACCATCTCCTCCTCCAGCGCCTCCTCTCCAGCATGAACGGCTCCCTCAACGGCAACGGCGACGCCGCCAAGGCCCTCCTCACCCAGGTCGCCCGCGTCATGGTCGAGGAGCACCGCGCCCGCACGCCGGAGGACGAGGAGATCGGCCGCATCGAGCTCCTACGCCGCATCCTGGAGGACGAGCAGTTCTCCCCCGCCGTCGAGGAGTCCCCCGACGGCGTGCTGGTCACCCTCCACAACTGCCCCTACCGAGGCGTCGCCACCCATAGCGAGGTCGTCTGCACCCTCGACCGGGAGATCATCGCGGAGGTCCTGGACGCCCCGGTCAGCAGCACGGGCCGCATCAACCAGGGCCACCCCCTCTGCACCTACGACACGTCCCCCCAGCAAGTCTAGTTCCCCCCTTGAAAACCCGCTCCTCAAGCCCCCGTTTTGAGACTCATCCGTAGCTGCCGCGTCTTTGCGTTTCTCCCCCCTGTGCGTTATGATGAGCCTAGTAGGGACCGCTTCGCCGCCCCTCTGGAGGTTCTATGAGCCCGAGAATGCTGAGAAACAGCATCATCTATGTCGTCATCACCATCGCCGTCATCGCGATGTTCTACACGGTGTTTACGCCCAACGCGCGCTCTGAGGAGCTGCCCATCAGCCAGGTCGTGCAGATGGCCAAGGCGGGCGACATCACCCGGATCGAGATCAATGGCGACAACCTCTTCATCACGGGCCTCGGCGGACGCACCTTCACCTCCCGCAAGGAGGCCGACTCCAGCCTCGTCGAGACCCTGGAGCGCGCCGGCATAGATACGGAGGCCGCTTCCGGGCCGGAGATCGTCGTCAAGGGCGCCAGCGGACTCGGCAGCTTCTTCGGCCTGCTCATCAACTTCCTGCCGCTCATCTTCTTCGGCGGCCTGCTCCTCTTCATGATGCGCCAGGCCCAGGGCTCCGGATCGCAGACCATGAACTTCGGCCGAAGCCGCGCCCGCGTCGTCATGGCCAACCGCCCCACCGTGTCCTTCTCCGACGTCGCCGGCGAGGAGGAGGCCAAGGAGGAGCTCGCGGAGGTCGTCCAGTTCCTCAAGTTCCCGGAGCGCTTCACGTCCCTCGGCGCCCACGTGCCCCGGGGCGTCCTGCTCGCCGGCCCGCCCGGCACCGGCAAGACCCTCCTCGCGAGGGCCGTCGCCGGCGAGGCCGAGGTGCCCTTCTTCTCCATCAGCGGGTCGGAATTCGTCGAGATGTTCGTCGGGGTGGGCGCCTCGCGCGTCCGTGACCTCTTCGATCAGGCCAAGCGCAACGCCCCCTGCATCATCTTCGTTGACGAAATCGACGCCGTCGGCCGCCATCGCGGCGCCGGGCTCGGCGGCGGCCACGACGAGCGCGAGCAGACGCTCAACCAGATCCTCGTGGAGATGGACGGTTTTGACACCGGCACCAACATCATCATCATCGCCGCCACCAACCGGCCCGACATCCTCGACCCGGCGCTGCTGCGCCCCGGACGCTTCGACCGCCGCGTCGTCCTCGACCTCCCCGACGTCGTCGGCCGCGAGGCCATCCTGAACGTGCACTCCAAGGGCAAGCCCCTGGAGCCCGGCGCCGACATGCGCACCGTCGCCCGGCAGACCCCGGGCTTCAGCGGCGCAGACCTCGCCAACCTCGTCAACGAGGCCGCCATTCTGGCCGCCCGCATCGGCAAGAAGTCGATCAGCACCATCGAGTTCACCGAGGCCATCGACCGCATCGTCGCCGGCCCGGAGCGCAAGAGCCGTGTCTTCTCCGAGCACGAGAAGGAGGTCACCGCCTACCACGAGGCGGGGCACGCCCTCGTCGCGCGGAAGCTGGAGCACGCGGACCCCGTGACCAAGATATCCATCGTCGCCCGCGGCGGCATGGGCGGTTACACCCGCCTGGTCCCCGACGAAGACCGTCACCTCTGGAGCAAGCAGCAGTTCAAGGACATGCTCGCCGTCTCCATGGGCGGACGCGTCGCCGAGGAGATCATCTTCGTCGACGTCACCACCGGCGCCAGCAATGACCTCGCCACCGCCACCAACATCGCCCGGCAGATGGTCACCCGCTACGGCATGAGCGAGAAGCTCGGCCCGCGCACCTTCGGCAAGCGCGAGGAGCTCATCTTCCTCGGCCGCGAGATCTCCGAGCAGCGCGACTACAGCGACCGTATCGCCGAGGACATCGACGCCGAGGTGCACCAGCTCGTGGACGAGGCCTACACGCTGGCCCGCACCACCCTGCAGGAGAACAACGACAAGCTCCACCAGATCGCTAAGTACCTCATCGTCCACGAGACCGTGGAGGGCGACGAGCTGGAGGATCTCTTCGACTCCGCCGCGCCCGCGGCCGAACGGGCGGCGCCCGAAGCCGCCACGGCCGTCGCCGAGCCCGAGCCGGAGGCCAAGAAGCCGTCCAAGTCCCGGCAGCGGACGCCAAGGAGCTCCTCCGGGCCCAACACGGCGCCCGCGCCGGCATCCTAGCGAAGTCCAGCGTCAGGGGGGCGTGAGCAGCGCCCCCTGCCTGTCTAAACCGCGCACATTCGTATGCGCAGGGGGTCAGATGCCCGCACAGACCAACGTCCACACCTTCTCGTCCCTGGAGCCCTCCTGGGACCCCCTGGTGCCCGATTGTGAGGTCAAGGCATTCTTCCTCTCTCACCGTTGGCAGCGCCTCTGGTGGGAGAGCTTCGGTGAGGGCCGCGAGCTCCTCCTCCTCGCCTTCCAGCAGGACGGCGAGACCATCGGCATCGCCCCCCTGCAGCGCCAGGACGACACCATCTCCTTCCTCGGCGACACGGACCTCTTCGATTTCCACGACTTCATCATCCCCCAGGGCTACGAGCCGGACTTCTACCGCCACTTCCGTGACTACCTGCACCCAGGAGTGGCGCTGCCTCTACT
>JAPPNT010000093.1 GCA_028873745.1 Chloroflexota bacterium
GTACGCAGCCTTGACCTCGCGACCGCCCGCGACGCCGGCCTCGTCACCGACATCGACCCCGCGCCCGAGTACATCGCCCACGTCGCCCGCCTGGTCGACCTCGACGCCCTCCGCGCCGTCGGCTGCCACGTCGCCGTCGACGCCATGCACGGGGCCGGCGCGGGCTACCTGACCGCCCTCCTCTCCGGCGGCGCGACCACCGTGACCGAGGTTCGCGGCAACGTGAACCCCGCCTTCCCGGACATGCACAACCCCGAGCCCATAGACCGCAACCTCCGCCCCCTCCGTGACGCCGTCCTGTCCTCGAACGCCCTCGTCGGCGTCGCCATGGACGGGGACGCCGACCGCGTCGGTGCCATAGACGGCTCCGGCGAGTACATCACCGCCCTCCAGGTATTCGGCCTGCTCACCTACTACCTTCTGGAGGTGCGCGGCTTCCGGGGCCCGCTCGTCAAGTCGCTGACCACCAGCAACATGGTGTCCCGTCTCGGCGAGCGCTACGGCGTGCCCGTCCATGAGACCTCCGTCGGCTTCAAGTACATCGCCCCCCTCATGCTCGAGACCGACGCCCTCATCGGCGGCGAGGAGAGCGGCGGGTTCGGTTTCCGAGGCCACATCCCCGAACGCGACGGTGTCCTCAGCGCCCTCTTCCTCCTCGACCTCGTCGCCCGTAAGGGCGTGACGCTCTCCACCGTCATCGACGAGATCTATGGCCTCGTCGGTCCCCACCACTACGACCGACTCGATGTCGTCTTTGACGCCGCCAACCGCCCAGCCGTCGAGGGCCGCCTGTTCGACGCCCCGCCGGGCGACCCCGCCGGCGCCCCCGCCGCCGCCGCCCACACCGTCGACGGCATCCGCTACCGCCTGGAGGGCGGCGAGTGGGCCGTCGTGCGCTTCTCCGGCACGGAACCCCTCCTCCGCATCTACGCGGAAGCCCCCTCCACGGACCGCGTCCGCCAGCTCCTCGAAGCCACCCGCGCCCTGACGGGCGTGTAACCGCGCCCACTCGGCTTACCGGCGCACGCCGGTATCCAGAAACGCGGCGCCCTACAAGGCCCGTAGGGGCGATTCGCGAATCGCCCGTCCACCGAGAGCCCCCGCACCGTCATTCCCGCGAAGGCGGGAATCCAAGAGGCCACAGGCGGAGACCCCGTTCGTCCTGAGCCCTGTCGAAGGGCGTATCCCCGGAAACTACAAAAGCTCCCTGCCGCCGGGTGGTTGGGCAGCGCCCAAGGATTTGGTATTATGGCAACGTCAGGAACAGGAACCCTACCTGAGGGGAGGCCTGCCAGGTGAGCGCCCTTGAGCTGCCTGTACTGTTGCTGAACCAGAACTATGAGGCCCTGAACGTCTGCAACGTTCGTCGTGCGGTCGTGCTCCTCGGCCGCGGCAAGGCGGAGATGCTTGAGAACGGCAGGGGCGTCATCCACTCGTCCCAGCACGAGATTGACATCCCTTCTGTCATCCGCCTCATCTACATGGTCAAGAGACCCGTCCAGCAGAGACGCCTCTCAAGACAGGAGGTGTTCTTGAGAGACGGCCACAGATGCCAGTACTGCGGCAAACAGACCAGGGACCTCACCATTGACCACGTAATGCCCCGGCACAGAGGCGGCCCCCACGTCTGGGAAAACGTCACCAGCGCCTGTATCCCCTGCAACCACAAGAAAGCCGGCAACACCCCCAGAGAAGCCCGAATGACCCTCCTCACCGAGCCCCGAGCCCCCAAGCCAAACCCCTACGCCATGTTCCACCGACGCGCCATCCTCGACGAGTGGCGGAAGTTCCTGCCGTGGCTCAAGTAGCCTCCGAACCGACGGCGACAAGCCGCGCATCCTGACCGGGGAGGACGACGACAGATGATACGCTCATGGAACGGCCTGACCCCGAAGATTCACCCGGAGGCCTTCGTCAGCGAGTTCGCCTACGTCATCGGCGACGTGGAGATTGGCGCGGGCAGCAGCGTCTGGCCCGGCACCGTAATCCGGGGCGACGTCGGCAAGGTGCTCATCGGTGAGAACACCTGCATCCAGGACAACAGCACCATCCACACTGACGGCCGGGGCGCAGTCATCGGCAGCAACGTCGTCATGGGCCACCGCGTCCTCTGCCACGCCGACAAGATCGGCGACGGCGTAGTCATCGGCAACGGCGCAGTGGTGAACGGCGGCTTCACGGAGATCGGCGACTACTCCATCATCGCCTCGGGCGCCGTAGTCCGAGAGAACGCCAAAGTCCCCCCGCGCACCTTCATGACCGGCGTCCCCGCAGAGGTCAAGGGAGAGGTCACAGAGCGCCACATAGAGCGCTTCAAGCGCAACGCCGACCACTACGTAGCCCTCGCCGCCAAATATCGTGAGCTCGGAGAGGGCTAAAGCCGGGCAACGCTAAGCCAGCCGCACGTCCCGAAAGTAGCCCGCAAAGATCCCGCGGTCGCGCGTCAGGAGTGCATCAGCGCGGTGAAGTGCATGCGCGCCAATGAGAAAGTCCGGCAGCACCCGGTTTCTCGGGCCACCTGCGCGCCGGTACCGTGCCCAGCGCAGCCCCGCCTCATAGGCAATCGTCGTGTCTATCGATGAAATAGTGAGGTTGAGTTGCCGTAGTGCCTCGTTGAGAAGCGCTTGGTCGCTGAAGCGTGGTACTAGCTCTGCGTAGGCAATGTCGCAAATGATCAATGAGCCGAGGCGGTTATAGGCGCGCAGTCTGCCCAAAGACTCTTGGCCGAATTCCGCGTCTTCCAAAAAGACGTCGAAGAGGACATTGCTGTCGACTGCGGTGATCACCGCCCTCTGATGTCCTCGATATACTCGTCTACGCTGCTGTAGAGACCGGCAAGGGCGTCACTGCCTTTCAAGATCCCAAGCACACTGTCTGGAATCTCTCGGACCCCATCCGGGGCGGTACCCGTCGGCACGCACCGCTTGATGAGCAGCCCGTCGTCGGTGGGAACCATGTCAATTTCGACGCCCTCGCCCAAGCCGAGGCGCTCCCGCAGCTTCTTGGGTATGGTGATCCGACCGCTATCTGTAATGCGCATGGCTTTCCCTGCCATTGTCCTCTTGTGATAAAGCCTAGCGCGCCTGTACATTCATGGCAAGCCGCCCACCCCTACCCCGGCCGGGCGCTGATCAGCACGTTCACTGTCACCTCGTCCTCCAGCGACACCACCGACGGCGCAGTCGGCTTCTCGATGCCGAAGTCATCCCACGTGAACGTCGTCTTGCCGAGGATGACGACCACGTCCCCGTCGTCCCGCGCCTGAATGTCGAAGGTCACCGGGAACGTCTGCCCCAGCAGCTCCAGCGTGCCGGTCACCTGCGTTTCGACGGTGTCGCCGTTCGTAAACCCGTCCGGCAGCGGCGTGGCGTCGGGCAGGATGAACGTCCCCGTCGGGTGCTGGCCGAAGAGCCTGTTGCGCGTCCAGCGGTCGCGAAACGCCTGGTCGCTCGACAGCGTCTGCAGGTCGATGCTCACCCGCGACTCCCGCCCGTCCAGGTGCACCTCGCCCGAGAGCTCCTCCGTCCGCATCACCGCCACGATGGGCAGCGGCAGGTTCCTCAGCTCCTCGCCGACGCTGAACGTCGCTTCCGACCCCTCGCCCACGATGAACGTGATGCCGTCGACCTCACCCGTCTGCCGAGGCGCGGCTGGCTCCTCCGTGGGCGCCGCCGTCGGCTCAACCGTCGGCGCGGGTTCCGACGCGGGCCCCTCGACACCCTCCGGTGCGGCAGTCGGCTCTGCCGCCGGAGCAGAAACCGGCTCCTGCACGGTGTCCGCCGTCGTCGCCTCGTCGTCCGACTCCCCGCCGCAGGCCGCCAGCGCGAGCGCCAGGAGTGCGGCGAATATCGTTAGGGCGAGGACTCTCTTGAAGCCGGTGTTCATCAAAACGCGCGCCTTTCTGTCAGTGTGGGCCGTGTCCGGTGTAGCAATCACCTGAGCTTGGAAACGTCAGGTCCAGTCTGAAAGTTAGCCGCCAAGTCTGGCCGCGCGTGGCGGCAGCTCCAGATCGCCGCTCTCCTGGTCGCCCTGCCCGGCAAGCCCGACGCCGATTGCCAGCGCAACGGCGACCGCTGCCGTCGCCAGCCACCACGGCAGCGCGCGTCCCTTGTCCGCCAGCAGCGGCACGCCCCCGCCGATGATCACCGCCGCCACCGCCGCCACCGGCAGCCCGAAAGACACGGCCCGCTCGATCTGCGTCTGCGCCAGCGCCGTCGTCCCCGCGACGATCGCGAAACCCAGCAGGACGAGCGCGTAGAAGCGCGCCGTCCGATGCGGCCCCTCCGGAATCAGCTTCCACGCAATGCCCGCAACAACCCCGGCAATCAGCGTTATGACAACGATGCTCGCGGTGTTCACAAGCCCGTCGTGGGGAGATTCCAGCGGCAGGGAGAGCAGTGAAGCCGCGACAGCCGCGATGCTCGCGCTGAGCATGCTTGCCCGCAGTGGCGCTTCGGGCGGCTGTCTGCTGATCATGTTTCTTTCCCCAAAGCCGTACGGCGAACCCAACCACCCTCGTTTTACCGGCGAAAGCCGGTATCCAGGAAGTCCGCCGTGAGTTTGTCGAAGGGCATACGCCTCATCGCGCTACATCTGCTCCGGCGCGGCCATGCCCATCAGCGAGAGGCATCGGGCCAATCCGATGCGCGATGCCTCCACCAGCTTGAGCCGCGCCTTGGAGAGCGCCTCGTCATCGGAGATCACGCGGCACTGGTCGTAGAACCAGTGGAAGGCCGTCGCCAGCTCCAGCGTGTAGTGCGGCAGCCGGTGCGGCTCCATCGTCTCGGCGATGGTGTCGACGATCTCCGGCAGAAGCAGCAGTTGCCGCACCAGCGCCAGCTCCTCCGGCTCGCCCAGCAGGCCGACGTCACCCTCCGCGAAGTCAAGCCCGCGCTCGCTCGCGTTCCGCAGGATGCCGGCAATGCGGGCATGCGCGTACTGCAGGTAGTAGACGGGGTTGTCC
>JAPPNT010000200.1 GCA_028873745.1 Chloroflexota bacterium
CCCTTTACGCGGGCACAGTACCAAACACGGAACCAGCAGAAGCCTCGTCGGACACCGTGCAGGCGCAAGCAGACCTCCTGGCCAGTCACTCAGAAGACGACATCCTGTTAGATGCCAACATTTGGGTATCGGAGCAAGGATTGCCTGAAGGCGAATTCGGTTTCGAAATCGTTAATGAAGCTCATGGCATCCTGTTGGCGACCTTAGATCTGGCGTGGCCCGAGGGTTTGCAGCAGGGCCTTAGCCAACCTGTCGCACTCCTCATTGACGAGGACGCCGGGGTGGAGGCGATCGCTAGCCAACATGGCTTTAGTTGCTTTACGGATGTGGAGTCGCTAAAGAATTACGTCACGACGCAAGTCTTGGCATTGGAGGAGGCGCTCGGCGGCTAGCCCCTCTGCTATACTCAGAGCAGTCCGTGAAACCCTCCACAGGAGCCGCCCATGCCCGCCTTCGCCGACAAACTCGCCGCCGCCGCCGAGCGCAACCGAAGCCTCCTCTGCGTCGGCCTCGACCCCGACCCGGCGCGCATGCCCGTCGCCGGCGTCGCCGAGTTCAACCGCGCCATCATCGACGCCACCTCGGACCTCGTCTGCGCCTACAAGCCCAACCTCGCCTTCTATGAGGCCCTCGGCCCCGCTGGCCTCGACGCCCTCCGCGCCACCCTCGACGCCATCCCCGACTGGGTCCCCGTCATCGCCGACGCCAAGCGCGGCGACCTGGACAACTCCTCCGCCGGCTACGCCCGCGCGCTGTTCGATGTCTGGGACTTTGACGCCGCCACCTTCCACCCCTACATGGGCCGCGACTCCCTGGCCCCCTTCCTCGCCCGCCCGGAGCGCGGCATCCTCGTGCTCTGCCGCACCTCCAACCCCAGCGCCCGCGAGTTCCAGGACCTCCGCGTCACGCCCATGGCCGGCGGCGACACCCTCCCCATGTACGAGTACGTCGCGATGACCGCCGTCAAGTGGAACGACAACGGCAACGTCGGCCTCGTCGTCGGCGCCACCTACCCCGACGAGCTCGAGCGCGTCCGTGACCTCTGCCCGGACATGCCCATCCTCATCCCTGGCGTCGGCACCCAGGAGGGCGCCCTCGAACGCTCCGTCGCCGTCGGCGTCGACGAGCGCGGCCGCAACGCCATCGTCAACGCGTCGAGGGGCGTCATCTACGCCGGCGACGACCCCACCACCTACCCCGACGCCGCACGCAACGCCGCCCAGCGCCTCCGGGACACCATCAACCGCGTCCTCGAAGACCGCGGCCTCGGCTGGAACGCCTAAGGGGCACAGGCATGCCGCCAATCCTTGACCTGCACCTGGGAGATGTCCTCACGCTGAAGAAGCCGCACCCTTGCGGCGGCTCCGAGTGGGAGGTCGTGCGGGTGGGCATGGACATCGGCATCGTCTGCCGGACGTGCAACCGCCGCGTCATGCTGCCGAGGAGCGAGCTGGAGCGGCGCGTCAAGCGCCACGAACCGGCTCAGTAGAGGGGAAGACTGGAGCGGAAGAGGGGATTCGAACCCCCGACCTCCTCCTTGGCAAGGAGGCGTTCTACCACTGAACTACTTCCGCTGGTGCAGGGCTTCATTATAGGAATCGCGCCGCCCGCCGGTCAACCGCGCCGATCGCTCCGTTCGCCCTGAGCCTGTCGAAGGGCGCCTGTCGGCCACCCGCCTCGCCTACCCCACGACCCGGCTCGGCATCGGCTCACCCTTGCACGCCGCGATCGCGTTCTCGACCGCCATCATCGCCATCCGCCGCCGCGTCGCGAAGCTCGCGCTGCCGATGTGCGGCGTCACCACCACGTTCGGCAGCGACAGCAGCGGGTGGTCCGCCGGGATCGGCTCTGGCGCCGTCACGTCCAGCCCCGCCCCCGCGATGCGCCCCGCGCGAAGCGCCGCCAGCAGCGCCTCCGTGTCCACCACGTCGCCCCGCGAGGTGTTGATCAGGAACGCCGTCGGCCGCATCGCCGCCAGCTCCGCCGCGCCGATGAGGTTGTGCGTCGACGCCGTCAGCGGCACGTGCAGCGACACGAAGTCGCTGGCCGCCAGCAGCTCCCGCAGGTCCGGCACGAACTCCGCCCCCAGCGCCGCCTCCGCCTCGGTCCGGCGGCTGTTGGCCGTGTAGCGGATGCGCATGTCGAACCCCCGCGCCCGCCGCGCCACCGCGCTCCCGATGCCCCCCATGCCCACGATGCCCAGCGACGCCCCCCACACGTCCCTCCCCAGCCACAGCGCCGGGTGCCACAGCCCCCAGTTGCCCGCCCGCGTGTCCGCGTCTGACGCCACCACGTGCCGCGCCACCGCCAGCATCAGCGCGAAGGCCAGGTCCGCCGTCGTCTCCTCCAGCACGTTCGGCGTGTTCGACACCAGCACGTCGCGGCCCGAGCACGTCGCCACATCGACGTTGTTGTACCCGACGGCCATGTTCGCGACGACCCGCACCGTCGGCGCAGCGTTCAGCAGCGCCGCGTCCACGCGGTCAGTGATCATCGTCACGACGGCGACGCACCCCGCCGCTCGCTCCGCCAGCTGCTCCGGCGTGGGCGGCTCGAACGCCTCCCACACGTCTACCTCGGCGAACTCCTCCCGCAACCGCGCCAGCGCGTCCGGCGCGATCTCCCGCGTCACGAACACCCGTCCATCGATCATGCAGGCCTCCAGGGCGGTCTCAATGCTCATTGTAGACACGCCGGGATTTGTCTCGCTCGCTCGGGTATGCGTGGGCCTTCTGCTATAGGCCAATCCTTTGGCTCGCAAGCAGCCCATAAGCGGGGTAGACCCGCTCCAAACCTGTCGGTCATGCCCGCCGTCCTTGCCCATTCACCCCCAAGTTGGGTACCATTACCCCAATCTGCGCTAGCTGACGTTCGTCGGCTGCGCTGCGAGAGGGTGTCCGGCCCTCATGCATGACGCCCCAGACCGCCAGGGAGGAAATCGGGCATGACCACGTCCAGGAACAACCCCAGCATCGCCTATAGCATCACCATCCGCGCCCAGTACCCCAACCGGGCCGGCATGCTGGGCGTCATCACCTCCGCCATCGGCGAGGTCGAGGGCGACATCGGCGCTATAGACACCGTCAGCTCCAGCCGCACGACGATGACGCGCGACATCACTGTCAACGCCCGCAACGTCTCCCACGGCGAGCAGATAGAGGACCGGGTCCGCAAGGTCCCCGGCGTTCGCGTCCTCAGCGTCTCTGACCCCGTCTTCCTGCGCCACCTTGGCGGCAAGATAGAGGTCAACAGCCGCTCGCCGGTCACCACCCGCAATGACATGTCCATCGTCTACACGCCCGGCGTCGGCCGCGTCAGCATGGCCATCTACCACGACCCTGCCGCCCTCTGGACCCTCACCGGCAAGGGCAACACCGTTGCCGTCGTCACCGACGGCACCGCCGTTCTCGGCCTCGGCGACATCGGCCCCGGCGGCGCCATGCCCGTCATGGAGGGCAAGGCCGTCCTCTTCAAGGAGCTCGCCGGCGTCGACGCCTACCCCATCTGCCTCGACACCAAGGACGCCGACGAGATCGTCGAGATCGTCAAGGCGATCAGCCCCGGCTTCGGCGGCGTCAATCTGGAGGACATCTCCGCCCCCCGCTGCTTCTACGTCGAGCAGCGGCTGAAGGACGAGCTCGACATCCCCATCTTCCACGATGACCAGCACGGTACGGCGGTGGTGGTCCTCGCCGGCCTCATCAACGCCGTCAAGATCAACGGCAAGAAGATGGAGGATCTCAAGGTGGTGGTCAACGGCGTGGGGGCCAGCGGCATCGCCTGCGCCAAGATCCTCATGACCGCCGGCTGCTTCAACATCATCGGCTGCGACACCCAGGGCATCGTCTACCGCGGCCGCGACAACCGCGGCAACAAGGCCAAGGACGAGTTCGCCGAGATCAGCAACCCCGACAATATCGAGGGCGACCTCGCCAAGGCCATGCAGGGCGCCGATGTCTTCCTCGGCCTCTCCGGCCCCAACACCGTCACCCCCGCCATGGTCAAGGACATGAACGACGAGCCCATCGTCTTCGCCATGGCCAACCCTGACCCGGAGATCTGGCCCGAGGAAGCCCAGGGCCTCGCGAGGGTCATGGCCACCGGCCGCTCGGACTACCCCAACCAGATCAACAACGCCCTCTGCTTCCCCGGCATCTTCCGCGGCGCCCTCGACGTCCGCGCCCGCGAGATCAACGAGGAGATGAAGCTCGCCGCCGCCCAGGCCATTGCCGCCGGCGTCCCCAACAGCGACCTGAACGAGGACTTCATCATCCCCAGCATCTTCGACAAGGGTGTGGTCCGCCGCGTCGCCCGGGAAGTGGCCGCCGCCGCCCAGCGCACCGGCGTAGCCCGCCGCTCCCGCCGCCGCGTCACATCCTACTCTCCCAGGGCGGGCGTGTAAGAGTTTGAGTTTGGCGTGGAGGTGGGGAGGTGGCCTACATTCTGGATCTGTTCACACCGGAAACTTGGGCTAGGTTCTGTGAGTCCGAAGGCAAAGTCTCAGGGTTTCGATCTGGGCAGAGCAAGCTTGCTCACCGAAGAGTCAAAATAGGCGACGTTTTTCTGTGCTACATGACAAGACTTTCGCGGTGGTGTGGGATACTTGAAGTCGAGTCAGCTCCATATTGGGATGATACCCCGATTTATGATGACCCTGATCCCTTTGTGGTGAGATTCAGGGTCAAGCCACTAGTGGTCTTGGATCCGGAGCATTCGATACCTATTCGACACGAAGTCCTATGGAACCACCTGTCGATCACAAAGGAGCACAAGCTTGGCTCCAGCACCTGGACAGGGTCTTTTCGCGGGTCACTAAGGATACTAACCGCTGAAGACGGGGCCTATATCGAACAATGCTTGCAAGAACAACAAAGGAACCCAATTGCGTATGCACTTACCGAAAAAGAAAAAAGGGAGTTTGAAGGCATAGTCAAGTTGTCCAC
>JAPPNT010000088.1 GCA_028873745.1 Chloroflexota bacterium
GCCCTAGAGCGGCCGGCGCCCCCGGACCCCGCGCGCCGTCCTCCGGTCCTCCTGCTCGCGTCGCGCGAGTACCCGTGAACGCATCTCCGCCCACCGCCTCGGCGGCAGCGGCGGCCTCTTCGCAGCCAGGAAGAACACCGCCGCCAGCCCCGTCATCACCGCGAGTATCACGAACCCGAGCTCGTAGTCGCCGCGCCTGTCGGCCATCCACCCAGCGAACACCGGCCCGAACATGATCCCCATGGTCACGATGACGGCCGAGATCCCCATGATCGTCCCCAGCGCCCGCCGCCCGAAGTAGTCGGCGCGGATTGCGCCCATGAGCGGGCCCCGGCCGCCCCACGCGAGCCCGTGCAGGATCGCGAAGACGTAGACCTGCCAGAGCGCCGTCGAGTACGTGATGCCCAGCAGCGCGACGCCGTGGGCCACCATGCCCGCCGCGCAGATGAGCCGCTTGTCCATTCGGTCGCCCAGGAACCCGCCGCCTATCTGCCCCACCATGGACGTCATCGTCATCACCGTGACGACGAGGGCCGCCGACTCCAGCGAGACGTCCAGCCGGTGCACCACGTGCGGGATGAGGTGCACCATGATGGCGCCGACCACCAGCAGCGCGCTGCCGTGCCCAAGGGAGATCAGCCAGAACGCGGGCGTGCGGACCGCCTCGCCGACGGTGAAGTCGCGCGTCGCGCTTGTCGGCTGCGAGGCCGTCGCCGCCGACCTCGGGCCGGGGCCGCCGTCGGGCAGCATCCCGTAGCGCTCCGGCCGGCCGCGGATGATGGGCATCATCGGCAGCCCCAGCGCGAGGATGATGATGCACGACGCGATGGCCGTGTTGCGCCATCCGTAGGTGTTGAGCGAGAGGGCCACCAGCGGCACCAGCATCCCGCCAATGCCCAGCCCCGTCGTCGACAGCGCCAGCGCCAGCGAGCGGTAGCGGTTGAACCAGTTCGCCACGGCCACGATGAGCGTCAGGTACCCGCTCAGGCCGAAACCGACGGACAGGACCAAGAAGACGAGGTAGAAGGCCAGCAGCGACTGGATCTGGCTCAGGAGCAGGAAGCCGAGTGCGAGGACGATGATGCCGGCTGTGAGCACCACCCGCGGGCCGAGGCGGTCGACGAGCATGCCCTGCACGGGGCCGAGGAGGCCGTTCTGGAGCTGCAGGATGGAGAACGACCACGCCAGCGCCGCGCTGCTCCACGCGAACTCCTCCTGCAGCTCGAGGAAGTATGCGCCGAAGGCCTGCAACAACAGGCCGCCCTGCAGGCCCTGGATGACGATTGCCGCGACGACAATCCACCATCCAAAGAACAGGCGGCCGGCGTTTCGCTTGAGTATGCCCGGTGCAGTCACTGGCGGTATGCCCACCTCTCTACAACGCGGACGCGCCGGGCATGGTTCACCCGGCACCCCTCACTTGGGTTCGTCGCCCGACGTTTATGGCCCGGCGTGTGCGGCTAGTCCCGAGCACCGTCGCCGCCCCGGCCGTCGCCGGACGACATGCGCTCGCGAGCCCGCCGCTGCATGACGAGCCGCCGCCCGCGCGCCCACGTGCTCTCGGGCCTCGACGGCCGCTTGGCCGCGATGAAGAAGACCGTGCCGACGCCCGTCATCGCCGCCAGGATGATGAAGCCAAGCTGATAGTCGCCCCGCACGTCCCACATCCACCCCGCGAACACAGGCCCGAACACGTTGCCGATGGTCACGATGAGCGACGACAGCCCCATGATCGTGCCGATGGCCTTCACGCCGAAGTAGTCGGCGCGTATCGCTCCCATGAGCGGCCCCCGCGCGCCCCACGACAGCCCGTGGATGACGGCGAAGACGTACACCAGCCAGACCGAGCCCGCGAAGGCTATCCCCATCAGCGCTACCGTGTGGCCCACCATGCACGCCGCCGCGATGAGCCGCTTGTCCATCCGGTCGCCCAGGATCCCGCCGCCGACAAGCCCGACGACCTGCGCCGCCGTGATGACGGTGATCACCGCCGCCGCCGACTCCAGCGGCACGTTCAGATGCTGGACCATGTGCGGGATCACGTGCACCATGATGGCCCCCACGACGAAGAGCGCGCTGCCGTGCCCGAAGGAGATGAACCAGAAGGCCGGCGTCCGCAGCGCCTCCCGCGCAGTGAACTCGCGCTCCGGCTCGATCTGGAGCGCCGGACGCGTCTCATGCGGCGCGGGCTCGTAGCGGCGGCCGTCGGGCACCATGCCGTAGTTCTCCGGCCGCGTCCGGAACAGCGGCGACAGCGGCAGCCCCACAAACAGGATGATGAGGCCGGAGATGAAGGCCGTCTCCCGCCACCCGATGTGGATGAGCGCCAGCGCCACCACCGGCACGAAGATGCCCCCGATGCTCGCGCCCGTCTGCGACAGTGCCAGCGCCGTCGCCCGGCGGCGGCGGAACCAGTTGGACACCGTCACGAACAGCGTCAGGAAGCCACCCAGCCCGCTGCCGATGGCGATGACCACGAAGGCCAGGTAGAAGTCGAGCAGCGAGTTGACCCGCGCAATCATCATGAAGCCGCCGGCGAAGATGATCAGCCCGACGATCAGCACGGAGCGCGGCCCGAACCGGTCGATGAGCCAGCCCTGCAGCGGCCCCAGCAGCCCGCTCTCGATGCGCAGCAGCGAGAACGACCACGAGAGCGCCGCGCTGCTCCACCCGAACTCCTGCTGCAGCCGCACGAAGTACGCGCCGAACGCCTGGAACAGGAGGCCGCCGTGCAGGAACTGGATGAAGACCGCCCCGGCGACAATCCACCATCCGAAGAACACTCTGCTGGTGCGTCTCCGCACTATGTCCGGCGTCAACTGTGTCAACGTTCTCTACATTCTCTTGACGTTTGCGAGGGAAGCCCGAAGGCCCCTAAATTGAACGGGTCAGCGCGGGGAGCCGTTCCCGCGAAGGGTGAGACATGGGCGCCCTCGAGCGATGCGAGCCCCGCTACATCCCCAGCCGCTCGCGGACGCGGGCGAGCGCCGCGGCCACCTGCGACGGCGCCGTGCCGCCCGGCACGTTGCGCGATTCCAGCGCCGTCGCAACCGTCGTGCCGAGCACGTCCTCGTCGAAGAGCGGCGAGAAGACGCGGTAGTCCTCCAGCGAGAGCTCGTCGAAGCGGGCCCCGCGCTCCTCGGCGTGGCGCGTGAGCTGCGCGACGACGCCATGCGCCTGCCGGAAGGGCAGGCCCTTGCGGGCGAGGTAGTCGGCGAGGTCCGTCGCAAGGCTGTACCCGCCGCCCTCCGCCGCCTGCGCCATGCGCTCGCGGTTGAACGACGCGCCGCCCACCATCCGCGTGAACGCGGCGACCGTCGGCAGGAGCGTGTCCACCGTGTCGAACAGCCCCTCCTTGTCCTCCTGCAGGTCGCGGTTGTACGTCAGCGGCAGGCCTTTGACCGTCGTCAGCGCGGCCATCAGGTGGCCGTACACGCGGCCGGTGCGGCCCCGCGCCAGCTCCGCCAGGTCCGGGTTGCGCTTCTGCGGCATGATGCTGCTGCCCGTCGTGTCCTCGTCCGCCAGCCGCAGGAAGCCGAACTCCTCCGACGACCACAGCACGAACTCCTCCCCCATGCGCGAGAGGTGCCCCATGCAAGCCGCCGCCGCGAACAGGTAGTCGAGCACGAAATCGCGGTCGGCAACGGCGTCCATGCTGTTGGCCGTGACGCCGTCGAAGCCCAGCTCCCGCGCGACGGACTCCCGGTCGAGGGGGTACGGCGAGCCCGCCAGCGCGCCGCTGCCCAGCGGCAGCACGTTGGCCCGCGCGCCCGCCTGCCCGAACCGCTCGGCGTCCCGCTCGAACATCTCCACGTAGGCGAGGAGGTGGTGTGCGAGGACCACGGGCTGCGCCCGCTGCAGGTGTGTGTAGCCCGGCATCGCCGTGTGCGTGTGCTCGACGGCGACGGACGCCAGCGCGCGCTGCAGGCCGCGCAGCGCCTCCGCCGTCTCCGACGCCGCGCGCCGCACGAAGAGGCGCATGTCCGTCGCGATCTGGTCGTTGCGGGAGCGGGCCGTGTGCAGCTTGCCCGCCGTCTCGCCGATGAGCTCGTGGAGGCGCGCCTCCACGTTCATGTGCAGGTCCTCCAGCTCCGGCCGCCATGGGAACGAGCCGCCCTCGATCTCGGCGCGGATGGCGTCGAGACCCTCGCACATGCGCTCCGCCTCGTCGGCGGTGATGATGCCCTGCCGCGCCAACATGCGGGCGTGGGCCTGCGACCCCGCGATATCCTCGCGGTAGAGCCGCCGGTCGTAGTGCAGCGAGACGGTGTAGTCCAGCGGTGTATACTCGTCCGCCATCACGCCGGCCTCTTGGGGGCGAGGAACCGGCGGCGGTACGTCAGCACGCGCTCGTAGCGCTGGTTGTGCACCCGCGTCTCGATGTACACGAGCCCCCGGTCGGGCCGCGACGCCGACTCCCGCACCTCCAGCACCTCGCTCTCCGCGTAGATGGTGTCGCCGGCGAAGACGGGCCCGTCGTGGGTCACCCGCTCGTACTCCAGGTTCGCGATGGCGCGCCCCGAGGTGTCGATGACGCTCATGCCGACGGCCACGCTGAGCACCAGCGGCCCCGCGACGAGGATGCGCCCGTGCTGGTGCGACTGCATGTAGTGCTCGTCCAGGTGCAGCGGGTTGTGGTTCATGGTGAGCAGGCAGAAGAGGTTGTTGTCGCTCTCCGTGATGGTCTTGCCCGGCCAGTGGCGATAGACGTCGCCCACCTGGAACTCCTCCAGGTAGCGGCCATACCGGTCTTTACCGTCGTGGATCATCGTTTGTCTCGCTGTTCGCTCTGAGCGACCTCTCCCCGTTTTAACGGCGAAAGCCGGTATACAGGGCGGTCAGCCGCCAACCCGTTCGCCCCGAGCCCGTCGAAGCCG
>JAPPNT010000191.1 GCA_028873745.1 Chloroflexota bacterium
ACGTCGACTGCCCCGGCCACGCCGACTACATCAAGAACATGATCACCGGCGCGGCGCAGATGGACGGCGCAATCCTCGTCGTCAGCGCGCCCGACGGCCCGATGCCGCAGACGCGTGAGCACATCCTCCTGGCCCGCCAGGTGAACGTGCCCTCCATCGTCGTGGCACTGAACAAGTGCGACGCCATGGACGACCCCGAGCTGCTCGAGCTTGTCGAGCTCGAAGTGCGGGAGCTGCTGAGCCGGTACGGCTTCGACGGCGACGACATCCCGATCGTGCGGGTGTCCGCGCTGAAGGCGCTCGACGACGACGAAGAGGCGCAGCAGGGCATTCTGGAGCTGATGCAGGCCGTTGACGACTACATCCCCGAGCCGGAGCGCCCGCGAGACCTGCCGTTCCTCATGCCTATCGAGGACGTGTTCGCGATCAAGGGTCGCGGCACCGTAGTCACGGGCCGTGTCGAGCGCGGCATCGTCAAGGTGCAGGACGAGGTCGAGATGGTCGGCTTCACCGACACCCGCAAGACCGTGGTCACGGGCGTCGAGATGTTCCACAAGCTGCTGGACGAGGCCGAGCCCGGCGACGCCGTTGGCTGCCTGCTCCGGGGCGTGGACCGCGACGAGATCGAGCGCGGGCAGGTGCTCGCGAAGCCCGGCTCCGTGAAGCCGCACACCGAGGCAGACGCCGAGGTGTACGTGCTGACCAAGGAGGAGGGCGGCCGGCACACCCCGTTCTTCCCCGGCTACAAGCCGCAGTTCTACATCCGGACCACGGACGTGACGGGTGAAATCGGCCTGCCGGAGGGCGTCGAGATGGTGATGCCCGGCGACAACATCAAGATGCGCGTGAAGCTCAGCATCCCCGTGGCGATGGAGGAGGGCCTCCGCTTCGCCGTCCGAGAGGGCGGGCGCACGGTGGGCGCCGGCGTCATCACCAACGTGTCCGAGTAGGAGCGTCATGGCAAAGAAGGGCGACCGGAACGCCATAACCTTCCAGTGCACGGACTGCAGGGAGCGGAACTACCACAGCCAGAAGAACCGCCGGAATGACCCGCAGCGGCTGGAGCGCCGGAAGTACTGCAGCCGCTGCCGGAGTCACACTCTCCACCGCGAGGTCCGGTAGGAGCGATGGCGCGGCAGACGGTCCGCAGGCAGTCCCTGCAGCAGAGCATGAGCTCCGCCGCACAGCGGGGCATGTTCCGCTTGGGCTTCTTCGGGGAGGTCTATGCGGAACTTCGCAAGGCCGAATGGCCGACTCGGCAGGAGGCCACGCGGCTGACCGGCGTGGTGATCGCCGTTGCCGGGCTGGTCGGCGCGATACTGGGTCTCCTGGATTTCCTCTTCAGCATCCTGGCTCGAAACACCCTGTCCTAGGGCCTGGCTGGAAGGGAGGACGCAATGACTACGCAGGAAAACGTAGACCAGATGGCGGAGGACACGCAGGGCATACCCGGCGGCGAGGAAGGGCACTGGTACATCGTCCACTGCTACTCCGGCATGGAAGACCGGGTGAAGAAGAACCTTGAACAACGCATCGCCACCATGGACGTGCGGAACAAGATCTTCGAGGTCGTGGTCCCCACGGAAGAGGTGGTCGAGATCAAGGACGGGCGACGGAGCCCCAAGCGGGAGCGGCTGTTCCCGGGCTACGTGCTCGTCCGGCTGAACATGGACGACCAGAGCTGGTACGTCGTGCGGAACACGCCCGGCATTACCGGCTTCATCTCCGCCGACGAGGAGGGCGAGCGCAAGGCCCGCCCTGTCCCGCTGACGGAGAAGGAGGTCCACAACATCTTCAAGCGGATGGTGGACACACAGCCGCGCGCCAAGGTGGGGCTCGCCAAGGGCCAGAGCGTCAAGGTTGTGGACGGGCCGTTCAGCGAGTTCATCGGCGTGGTGGACGAGGTAATGGCGGAGAAGGGCAAGGTGCGCGTGCTCGTGTCCTTCTTCGGGCGCGAGACGCCTGTGGAGCTCGACTTCCTGCAGGCGGAGCGCATCGGCTAGGGTGGAAGCCTATTGGGCGGCCCTGGATTCCCGCCTCCGCGGGAATGACGTTAGCGAGAGGCAGGCGGAGCGCATAGGCTACTCAGTTTAGGCACGGACAACGGGCGTACGTTCACCCTTCGATTTCCCTCAGGGCGAACGGATGGGGGGATTCCCTCAGGTCGAACGTACGTCGCATTTTGAGAGGCTCGCATGGCAAAGAAGGTCAGGGCAATCGTAAAGCTGCAGATCCCGGCGGGAGAGGCAACGCCTGCGCCGCCGGTGGGGCCCGCGCTTGGCCAGCACGGCGTCAACATCATGGGCTTCGTCAAGGAGTACAACTCCAAGACGGCCAACCAGAAGGGGAACATCGTGCCGGTGGCGATCACGGTGTTCGAGGACCGCTCCTTCACCTTCGTCACCAAGACGTCGCCGGCGTCGGACCTGCTCCGGCGGGCCGCCGGGGTGGAGCGCGGGAGCACCATGCCGCGCCGGGAGAAGGCGGGCACGGTGACGTTGAGCCAGGTGCGGGACATCGCCCGGACCAAGCTGGAGGACCTGAACTCGCCCGACGTCGACGCGGCAGTCGAGATGATCAAGGGCACGGCCCGCAGCATGGGCATCGAAGTGGTGGAGGGCTAAATGTCGACGGAAGCAGTCACCCGGTCGCACGGCAAGCGCCACGACGACTCCATCAAGAAGCGGGAGCACCTGCACCCGTACCCGCCGGCAGAGGCCGTCCGCATCCTGAAGGAGATGGCGCCAGCGAAGTTTGACGAGACGGTGGAGCTGCACATCAAGACGAATGCGGACCCGCGGCACGCCGACCAGCTCATCCGCAGCGTGACGCAGCTGCCCCACGGCACGGGCAAGTCGCAGCGCGTGGTGGCTTTCGTGCAGGGCGAGGCCGAGACTATCGCACGGGAGGCGGGGGCGGACTTCATCGGCGACGCGGACCTGATCCGCAAGATCGAGCAGGAAGGCTGGGTAGACTTCGAGGTGTCCATTGCGACGCCGGAGATGATGGGGCAGATCGGACGGCTGGGTCGCGTGCTGGGCCGGCGGGGGCTGATGCCGAACCCGCGTACGGGTACCGTCGTGCAGCCGCAGGACATCCCGCGAGCCATCCGCGAGGCGAAGGGCGGGCGCGTCGAGTTCCGCATGGACCGCTCGGCGAACCTGCACATGCCCATCGGCAAGCTGAGCTTCAATGAGGAGCAGCTGCTGCAGAACCTGGCGGCGGCGGTGCTGGCCGTCACCGAGGCTCGCCCGGAGGCCGTGAAGGGCAACCTGTTCAAGACCATCCACCTGACGTCGACCATGGGGCCGAGCCTCCGGGTGAACGTCCAGGAGGCGCAGGCGCTGCGGGTGGAGTAGGTCGGACCGGCCAATCCCCTCACAGGGGCCCTTCAACAGGCTGAGGGCGAACGGATTCGGGGCCGGACTGGCAGAGACCGCAAGTCTCCGTTACAATTGCATAGTCGCCGAAGACCGTGGGTGGCCGAGAGGCGTAAACCCCGCGCAGGTGGTGTGAAGAGCGCTTTGCCGCGCTGCGCCCCGGTCTTCGGCCGGGGTCTTGTTTTGTGATTCGGACATAGGGAGTGTGAGCGTTGCCGTCAACGAAGAACGTAGAAACGCTGGCCGACCTGAAAGAGAGGCTGGCAGACAGCGATTTCCTGATCAGCACGGGCTTTACCGGGCTGAACGTGGCGACCATGACCGAGTTCCGGCGGAAGCTGCAGAGCCAGGGGCTCCAGTACCGCGTGGTCAAGAACACGCTGGCGACCCTGGCGGCGGAGGAGCTCGGCACGCCGCAGATTTCGCAGCTGCTGACGGGCCCGACGGGGCTGCTGATGGGCAAGGGCGACCCGGCCGAGGCCGCCAAGCTGCTGACGGAGCACATTCGCGCATCCCGCATCACCATGCAGGTGAACGGCGCGATGGTCGACGGGCAGGTGCTCAGCGCGCAGCAGGTGAACGCGCTGGCGACCATGCCGCCGAGGCCGGTGATCATGGCGCAGCTCATGGGGCAGATCGCGGGGGTGGCGTCGCGGCTGGCGCGCTCGCTCAACGGGCCGGCGCAGGGGCTCGCCACCACGCTCAACGGACCGAGCCGCAGCATCGCGACGGTGCTGCAGCGGAACGCGGAAAAGCAGGCCAGTTAAAGCAGAAATCTGGAGGAGGAAGGGCAATGACCAAGGAAGAGATTCTGGACGGTATTCTGGGCCTGTCCCTTATGGACGCCGCCTGGATTGTGAAGGAGCTCGAGGACAAGCTGGGCGTCAGCGCGGCCATGCCGGTAGCGGCCGCGGCCGTCGCTGCAGCGCCCGCGGCCGCCGCTGAGGCCGCCGCGCCCGAGGACGAGCAGACGGAGTTCACCGTCACGCTGACCGACATCGGCGCGAACAAGGTGAACGTCATCAAGGCCGTCCGGGAAGTCACGACGCTTGGCCTGAAGGAAGCCAAGGACCTCGTCGAGGCCGCGCCGCAGCCCGTGCGCGAGGGCGTGTCCAAGGAAGAGGCTGCAGAGGTCAAGGCAAAGATCGAGGCGGCGGGAGCGCAGGTCTCCGTCTCGTAGGTCCGCAACAGCGTTAGCCCGCAACCGCCCCCGTCGGCGTCACTTCGGACATCGCTCGGGGGCGAGCGGGCTGTATGCGTGCGCTTGAAGCGCACGAAAGGCGGTGGACGATGAGCCGCCGAAAAGACAAGGAGCGCTTTCTGGCGAACCTCCGCCAGAACCCGGACTACAAGGGGTTCCGGGGGTATGAGAGCGACCCATCGCGTCCGGGGAACACGCCGCTTGTGGCGGTGAACTGTTCCGTGTGCGGCAAGAAACGCAACGTGCCTGTGGGGGTTGCGGAGGAGCAGGGAGAGGGCTACGTTTGTATGAC
>JAPPNT010000240.1 GCA_028873745.1 Chloroflexota bacterium
CTGCATGCCCCGGAGACGGTCGATCTGGTTGTAGTCGATCTCCGGGAACACGATCTGCTCGCGCAGGCCGAGAGCGTAGTTGCCGCGGCCGTCGAACGCCGAGCGGGACACGCCCCGGAAGTCCCGGATGCGCGGCAGCGCGGTATTGAACAGCTTGTCCAGGAATATGTACATCCGCTCGCCGCGCAGCGTCACCATCACGCCGACCGACTGGCCCTCGCGCAGCTTGAAGCCAGCGACCGAGCGCCGCGCCTTCCGCGAGATGGGCCGCTGGCCCGTGATCGCCGCGATGTCGCCCATCGTCGCGTCCATGGCGCGAGCGTTGGTGAGCGCCTCGCCGAGGCCGACGTTGATGACGACCTTGTCGACCTTCGGGATTTCCATCACGTTGGGGTAGGAGAACTCCTGCTGCATCTGGGGCGCAAGCTCCTCGCGGTAGCGCGCCAGCAGACGCGGAAGCACGCGGGCCTGCGGGGCCGCCGCGGGCTTGGCTTGCGCCCTGCTCCGCCCCCGAGACCTTCCGCCGCCCTGGGCCTCCTGCGGCTCTTCTACTCGATCGGTTGGTTGCACTTCTTGCATAGCCGTACTTTCTTGCCGTCATTCAGGAAGGTGAAACCCATCCGCGCCGCGGTATTGCACAGCGGGCACACCACCTTCACATTGGACAGGGACACCGGGGCTTCCATGGTGATGATGCCAGCCTGGCTGATGCCGGGCTGCGCCCTGCGGTGGCGCTTCACCATGTTGGCGCCGTCCACAAAGAGCCTGCCGTCTGCAGGGAAGACCCGCTGTACGGTGCCCTCCTTGCCGCGGTCCCGGCCCTTGGTGATGACGACGGTGTCGCCGCGTCTGACCTTCTGCGCCATTGCCCTATCCTTCTCTCCCGCCAACCTGCCTAGAACACCTCGGGCGCCAGGGAAACGATCCGCATGAACCCCTTCTCGCGAAGCTCGCGGGCCACAGGCCCGAAGATGCGCGTGCCGATGGGGTTCAGCGCGTCCGTCAGCACGACCGCCGCGTTCTCATCGAAGCGGATGTGCGTGCCGTCCGGCCTCCGCGTGTTCTTGACCACTCGAACGATCACGGCCTTCACAACCTTGCCTGCCCGCACAGGGTCCGGCGCGTTGGGAATGGCGTCCTTGACCGAGCACGTGATGATGTCACCGAGGCCCGCGTAACGCCTTCGGCTGGACCCGGGGATGCCGATGCACATCACCTGCTTGGCCCCGGAGTTGTCCGCCACAGACAACCGCGACATGTGCTGGATCATGCGTCCTCCTTCCGGGGCGCTTCCCCATCCTCCGAGGACGTCTCTTCACCGGCGGTCTCCCCGTCAGCGCTTGCGGCCTCTGACGAGGCCGGGGTCTCTGCCTCCGCGGCATCGGGCTCGGCGTCCGCCGGCGCTTCCGTGTCCAGCGCGGCTTCGTCTTCCTCTACGGGCTCGTCCGCTGAGGCTTCGGCAGCTTCCACTTCGTTCACTGAGGACTCCTCAGCAGGGGCTTCGTCGGCTTCCGCTTCTTCTGCCGACGGCTCCTCAGCAACCGTTTCTGTCGCCTCTACCTCGTCGGTTGCGGGTTCCACTGCGACGGCTTCGTCCGCTTCCGCTTCTTCTGTCGCGGGTTCCTCGACGACGGCCTCTGCCGCTTCCGGCTCCTCTGCCGAGGGCTCCTCAGCGACGGCTTCGGCCGTTTCTGCTTCTTCTGTTGGCTTCTCGTCGGCCGCCTGGTCCTCTGCTTCCGCTGCCGGGGCTTCATCCTCGGCGGCGTCTGCGTCAGCAACGGGCTCCTCCGCGTCGGAAGTATCCTCCGCCTCATCGGCAGCCTCCACTACCGCGACGGCCTCCTCGGCAGCGGCCTCTTCCACGGGCTCTGCTCCCGGCACTGCCACGACGGCCGGGGCCTCGGCGACCGCCTCGTCCACCGCAATGACGGCCTCGGTCTGCGCCACCTCTTCGGGGCGAAGGACCTCGTGCCGCTGCAGGACTGCTTGCAAACGGAAGCGCTTGGTCTTGGAGACGGGCCGGCACTCGATCACGCGGACAAGGTCGCCGTACTGGGACTCGCCGAGGGGGTCGTGGACGTAGAGCCTCGTCTTGCGGCGCATCGCCTTGCCGTAGACCGCGTGGTGGCGCACGCGGTCGACTGCGACCACGAGCGTGTTCTGCATCTTGGCGCTGACGACGCGCCCAACGTAGCTTCTCCGGTTCACAGCCATTTAGTGAATCCCCAACTCTCGCTCGCGCATCACGGTCTTGATGCGCGCAATGGTCTTCTTGACCTGCTTCATCTCACTGACGCTGGGCAGCTGGTGCGTCATCCACCGGAACCGGAGGTTCATGAGCTCACGGTAGGACTCATCCAGCTCCTCGCGGAGATCGTCCGTGCTCTTTTCCCGAACTTCGTCAACACGCATGGGTCCACTCGATTCCTAGTTCACCGTGTGGAGGAAGTAGTCCTCCCGGGTCACGATCTTGGTCTGCACCGGCAGCTTGGCCGCCGCGAGCCTGAGTCCCTCCTTGGCCTGCTCCTCGGACACGCCGGAGAGCTCGAAGAGCATGCGTCCGCGCTTGGCGACGGCGACGTAGTGGTCGACGCCGCCCTTGCCCTTGCCCATGCGAGTCTCCAGGGGCTTCTTGGTCACGGGCTTGTCGGCAAAGACGCGAATCCAGAGCTGGCCGCCGCGCCGCAGGTACCGCACAACAGCCCGGCGGGCCGCCTCGATCTGCCGGGCGGTGAGCCAGGCGGTGTCCAGTGTCTTGAGGCCGTAGTCGCCAAAGTGCAGGGTCGCACCCGAGGTTGCCGCACCTTTGCGGCGGCCCCGGTGCACCTTGCGGTACTTCAGCCGCTTAGGTTGCTGCATCGGGTTCTCCTTCCGCGGCAGCCTCGGCCCGGTCAATGGCGGCCTGGTCCGCGGCCTCGTCCTCGGCCCGCATCGTCACCTCGATTGGCCCGAGGTCCTCGGCGGCCTCCTGCTCGCGCAGCGGCACGATGTCGCCCTTGTAGAGCCACACCTTGACGCCGATCCGGCCCATCGTCGTGCTGGCCTCGCTGATGGCGAAATCGACGTCCGCGCGGATGGTGTGGAGGGGCACGCGGCCCATCATCACCTTCTCCTTGCGCGCGATGTCGGCGCCGCCCAGGCGCCCACCGACGATGATTTTGACGCCCTGCACGCCGGCCTGCATGGCCCGCGTGGCGGTCTGCTGCATGGCGCGGCGGTGGGCCACACGCCGTTCGAGCTGCTCGGCGCAACTGCGCGCGACCAGCGCGGCAACGGCCTCGGGCTGGCGGACCTCCTGTACGGAGATTCGCACACGCCGCTCGGTCAGCGCTTCGAGCGCCTGCCGCATCTCCTCGACGCGCTGTCCCTGGCGCCCGATGACGATGCCGGGGCGCGCGGTCCAGATGACGACCGAGACCTCCTGCGGCCCGCGTTCGATCTCGACCCGCGGGATGCCGGCCTCGGGGTAGCGGGTCAGGATGGCGTTACGAAGCCGCAGGTCCTCCTGCAACGTGTTGCGGTAGTCCTGCTTCTTGGCGGCAAACCAGCGGCTGTCCCAGTCCTTGATGATGCCGAGACGGAAGCCGATGGGGTGTGTTTTGTGTCCCACAGCCTAACTCCCCCGGTCCACTACGACGGTGATGTGGCAGGACCTTCGCTTGATCGGACTGATGCGCCCTCGGGACTGCGGGCGGTACCGCCGCAACCTGGGGGCGTCGTCTGCGTAGGCAGCCACCACCTTCAGCGTGTCCGGAATCATGAACCTGTTGTTCTCCGCGTTGGCAACGGCGGAACGAATCACCTTGGCGACGGCCGCGGCCGTCGGGCTCGGCACGTACTGGAGGGTGGCCAGCGCCTGATAGACCGGCTTGCCCCGGACCATGCCGAGCACGCGCCGCACCTTCTGCGGCGACATTCCAAAGTTCCTGTGCGTTGCCTGTACGGCCACGGACTTCTCTCCTACCCTCGCGGCCTTGTGGTCCGCTCACTGCGGCCCGCGTGCCCGCGGAAGGTCCTCGTGGGGGCGAACTCGCCCAAGCGGTGCCCCACCATGTTCTCCGTCATGTAGACGGGCACGTGCCGGCGCCCATCGTGCACGGCGATGGTGAGGCCCACCATGTCCGGCATGATCATGGACGCCCGCGACCACGTACGGATGACCACCTTCTCCTGCGTTCGCTGGGCCGCGTCCACCTTCTTCTGCAACTTGGGGTGAACGTATGGCCCCTTCTTAACGGACCTGGCCATAACCAATCCTTCTCCGCCGCACGATGAACCGGTTGGTCTCCTTGTTGCGGCGCGTCTTGACTCCCAGGGCAGGCTTGCCCCACTTGGTCTTTGCGTAGCGCAACCCGATGGGGTTTCGGCCCTCACCGCCGCCGTGCGGGTGGTCGCGCGGGTTCATCACCTTGCCGCGAACCTCGGGCCGCTTGCCCAGCCACCGGTTCCGCCCGGCTTTGCCGATGGTCATGTTGGAGTGCTCGGCATTGCCGACCTGTCCAATCGTCGCGTAGTTCTCGCTGAGCACGCGACGGATCTCGCCGGAGGGCAATCGCAGCTGCGTGTAACGCTCCTCGCGGGCCATCACCTGCGCGCTGCCGCCGGCGCTGCGGACGATCTGCGCGCCGCGGCCGGGCTTGAGCTCGATGTTGTGCACCACCGTACCCAAGGGCATGGAGCGGAGGGGCATGGCGTTGCCGGGGCGGATCTCCGCCTGCGTCCCGGACATGATGGGGTCGCCCACCTTCACGCCCGTCGGCCACAGAATGTAGCGCTTGTCGCCGTCGCGGTAATGGATGAGGGCGATGCGGGCCGAGCGGTTCGGGTCGTACTCGATGCTGAACAC
>JAPPNT010000120.1 GCA_028873745.1 Chloroflexota bacterium
TTTTTTTTTATACCCCCCGCGCGGGGGGGGGGGGGGGGGCCCCCGGGGGGGGTGCCTGGGGGGGGGGGGGGCCGACCCTTCGACACGCTCTGGGCGAACGGGGTGCGCCGGGGGGTTTCTGAGGTTGCGTGAAGGGCGGGCATCGTGGTATCACTCTGTAGTTTGCGGGGGGAGTCCACGCTGGAGAGGAGTTTGCCTTCCCATGAAGTTCTATGGCTTTGATGAGTTCACGTACCCCGGCGTGCCCGACGAGGTTGGGCCGGAGACGATCCAGACGAACCGGTTCTGCGACCCCGGACTGGCGGCGCAGACGTACCAGGAGCACATGGAGGAGTTCCTGCTCTGCGAGGAGCTGGGGTTCGAGGGGGTGTTTGTCAACGAGCACCACTTCACGTACTTCAGCCTGAACCCGTCGAGCACGCCGCTGGCGTCGGCGCTCATCGCGAAGACCAAGACGATGAAGGTGGGCGTGATGGGGCACGTGCTGCCCCTGCGGCACCCGGTGCACACGGCGGAGGAGTTCGCGCAGCTCGACTGCCTGTCGGGCGGGCGGTTCATCGGCGGGATCGTGCGGGGCGTGCCGCAGGAGCTGATCTCGTACAACGTGGACCCGTTCACGAGCCGGGAGCGGTTCGCGGAGTCGTACGACATCGTGCGGCGGTGCCTGACGGAGGAGCTGTTCGACTACGAGGGGAAGTTCTACAACCTGCGGGCGGTGTCGGTGTGGCCGAAGCCGCTGCAGAACCCGTTCCCCATCTGGATGCCGGCGGGGTCGGCGGAGACGATCGAGTTCGCTGCGGAGCGGCGCATCCCCATCGCGCGGGTGTGGAACCCGACGGCGGTGTTCCAGGACGCCTTCGAGTACTACAAGGACGTGGCGCGGGAGCAGTTCGGGTGGGAGGCGACGCCGGACTACTGCATCGGGTCGCGGTACATCCACGTCGCGGAGACGAACGAGCAGGCGGAGGAGGAGTGCCGCGAGGCGGTGATGTACGTCCGGCGGCTGACGGCGTTCAGCCGGCCGGTGCCGATGCCCGCACCGCTGCCGGGCGTGCAGACGGACCGCAGCTTCGACTACCGGAAGCGCTCGCGGGGGGCCGAGATGCCGGCGCCGGGGACGCCGTTCGAGAAGCTGCGCGAGACGGGCTACATCGTGTGCGGCGACCCGGACTACGTGACGGAGTGGCTTCGGAACGACATGGAGACGGCGGGCTACGGCCACTTCCTGGGCATGTTCCGGTGCGGGAAGCTGAAGCACGAGCACGTGATGAAGTCCAAGAAGCTGTTTGCCGAGGAAGTCATGCCGAAGCTGGCGGGTGTGAACGCCAGCTAGAGTACGCCGGGAAGGGCCTCCCCCGTTCGTCCTTCGATTTCCCTCAGGACGAACGGCCACAGTGGTTCCCTCCCCTAGCTGTAAAGGAGACGGTCATGCCCCTGCCCCTGTACAGCAGTGCTAACCATGTCCTCGACCAGGACTCGCCGGAGGTGACGCGCATCATCCAGGAGTCGCGCGACGGGGCAGCCGTGGGCGGCTGGGAGCTGGCGGTGCCGGAGCCGGGGCCGGACGGCAACCCGTTCCTGTTCATCTTCGTGGGGCCGACGGCGGAGCACCGGGGAAGCGCGGTGCGGCTGCACATGGCGGCCAAGGGCGGCGGCTCGGCGCCGGACGACGCGCAGGTGCTCATCCAGAGCTTTTACAAAACGGGCTCGGAGCGGCAGACCATCTACGCGGGGGCGTACGGGGACTTCAGCGGCATCGCGGACCAGGACGACCCGGACTCGACCCTGTCGGCGCAGCGGCGGGTGGAGGCGGGCGAGGACTACCTGGTGCGCGTCGAAGTGTCGGCGCCGGAGGGCGGGCCCGTGCCGGACCCGACGGCGGCGGGGTCGAGCTTCCGCATCGACTGCGTGAAGCTGTGGTGGAACGAGTCGGCGTAGGGGACCCCCATCCCCCCTGGGTTCCCGCCTGCGCGGGAACGACGATTGGGGGGGCTGAGAATGGCGGTTGCGGTCGGTCGCAGGGTTTCTGGGTACCGGCTTTCGCCGGTAAAACGTGGGTTGAGGGCGGGCGATTCACGAATCGCCCCTACAACGTACTCCTGAGATAGCAAGAAGAAGGTAGCAAGATGGGTGCGGCAGACGGTGCGGTGTATGGGAGGCACTCGGCGCAGGTCGACGGGTTGGAGGTGAACTACTTCCGCGGCGGGCGGCTGGAGCGGCACGCGCCGGTGGTGTACCTGCACGGCATGGGGCCGGCCGGCCGGTGGGACAGCTTCCACATGGCGCTGGGCACGGTGACGGACGTCTGGGCGCCGCAGCTGCCCGGTTGGGCCGACGGGGCGCCGCCAGAGGGCGTCGGGGCGCTGGCGGACTACGCGCGGCTGGTGCGCGGGCTGCTGGACGGCGTGGGCGTGAACGAGGCGACGCTCGTGGGCCACTGTGTCGGCGGGTGGGTGGCGCTGCAACTGGCGGCGGAGCAGCCGGAGCGGTTCCAGCGGCTGGCGCTCGTCGACCCGCTGGGGCTCTCGTGGGACGACGCGCCGGCCGTGAACATGGCGGGGTTGGACGAGGAGGAGTTCGCGACGGGCATGTTCGCGCGGCTGGGCATGGTGGCGACGGCGGACCGGACGGGCTTCGGCACGGAGTGGCAGAACGTGCGGCAGGGGCCGGAGTTCATGCGGCAGTCGAAGGGACGCGAGACGCTGGCGAAGCTGTCGGACGGCATCGGCGACGCGGGGCTGACGCGGGCCGTCGAGGCCCTGACAGCGGATACGCTGCTGGCGTGGGGCGCGGTCGACGGCATCGCGCCGGTGTCCCAGGGAGAACGGCTGCGGGCGCGGATGGCGAACGCACGGCTGGCGGTCGTCGACGGGGCGGGGCACCTGCCGATGGCGGAGCGGCCGGAGACGATGAACCGGCTGCTGCGGGACTTCATCATCGGGCTGGACGAGACGGTGCCGAACGTGGAGTGGCGGTAGGGGCATTCCGCCCATTCCCCTTCAGTCCCGAAAGTCCCTCCTGAGCCCGTAGCGTCTCCACATTCACGCTCCTACACTACTCCTATGAGACTCGCCATCACCCGTCCTCGCAAAAGACCGGCGCGTCCGGCGCCTCCGCCTGAAGCGGACTCCATCGACTGGAACGGCGTGCGCATCGACTTCACGGTGATTCGCAGTCCCCGGCGCAGGCGGACGCTGGGGTTGTTCGTCGTGGGCGGGCAGGTCGAGGTGCGAGCGCCGATGCGGACATCGCCGCAGAGGATCCGGGAGTTTGTGCACGCCAAGCGGCAATGGGTGCGGGACAAGCTGCGGGAGCACAGGGAGCGGGCGAAGGTGCCGCCCCTGGGGTACGGCGATATTGTGCCTTACCTTGGCCGCAAGGTCCCGCTGTTGGTCGTGCCGGAGCCCGGCGGGGCGTTCCACGTCGCCCTCCACAACGCGGAGTGCGAGACACTGGACGCCGGTCGCCTCGACTGGCACCACCTGCACGCGACCGTGCCGATGGCCGCAGATGAGGCGGCGACACGGGCGGGCGTTCGCGGGGCGCTGGTCGCGTGGTACCGGGCACGCGCGCTGGAGGAGTTCACGGAACAGGTGGAGCTGTGGCTGCCGGACGTGGCGCCCCGAAAGAAGCCGGAGATCCGCATCAGCAACGCTCGGTCGCAGTGGGCGAGCTGCTCGGCGGACGGGGTGCTGCGGTTCAGCTGGCGGTGCATGATGCTGGATCGCCGGCAGGTGGCCTACGTCACCGTGCACGAGCTGGCGCACCTGAAGGTGCGGAACCACTCGAAGGCGTTCTGGCGCGTTGTGTTGAAAGCGATGGACGACGCCAAGATCGTCCGCGCAGGGATGCGGGAGCGCGCGAAGACGCTGCCGGGGTAGGGGGTAGGGCATCGCAACGGTCAGTATGCCTGTCTGTCTCCTAATGGCTTGCCCACGAACCGCATACCATTGTGTTAAACTAAGTGAGCTTCATTTTGAGGTTTTTCATGCTCCCATCAAAGGATGAGCCTACGAAACGCACTATAACGGCCTCTGAATTCAGGACAAAGTGTCTGCAGCTAATGCGGGAGGTGGCGGCTACGGGTGAGGAGATCGTCATTACCAAGCGTGGCAAACCTGTAGCTAGTTTGCTCCCTCTTGAAGCAAATCAGGGCGCAAGCTTAGAACCCGGCCTGAATAAGCAGTGATTCCAGGGCGACGCCTTATCGCCGATTGATGTGGATGGGAAGGCGGGTACAAATCCCGACTGAGTTCCAAACCCGTGATAGTGTCAACGTACACCTTACTCCTTGGATTCAGCCGGTCTCCTTTGCGCTAGTGATCCTCTGCACTCTCTGCATATTTATTTACCACGCCTTCATTCAGATACTCCAAATCCTCATTGCCTGCCAATTCATCTACGGCCTCGTATGATAGGTAGGTGCATTCTTTACTCAACGCTCGCTTTCCCAAGCGGGCAAACGCTGGTCTCTTGATTTGCTTGAAAACATCTTCCCTTCTCTCGCTTGGGGCAACAATATGTAGCCTAATACCAATGTTCTGCTGCAACGCCAATAAATCAGCCATGCGGAGCAAACCCGAATAAATGGCAGTGGTGTGTTCTACCTCAAACGCCCGAACCATGTAACCACCATCCAACCAAATCACATCAATTTCCTCTATTGTCCCCATTGTTGGTGGATCGTAGTTCATTGGTAAACTTTCGGCGAAGCTGTTCAACAGGCCGTTAGGCGTTAGTTCCTTTACCGCCGTCCTGTCGCGCTTTGGAACCCAAACTTGATGACCCATTACAGCCCCAATTTGTGCGACTTTAGCC
>JAPPNT010000170.1 GCA_028873745.1 Chloroflexota bacterium
CGCTGGACCCGTTCATCCTGCTGGCGGCGGTGGCGCAGCACACGGAGCGGATGCGGCTGGGGACGGGCGTCGCCGTGCTGCCCTTCCGGTCGCCGTACCAGACGGCGAAGATCGCGGCGTCCATCGACGTGCTGTCCGGCGGGCGGATGGTGCTCGGGCTCGGGTCAGGCGGCGTGTTCAACGACGACTTCCTCGTACAGGGCGTGCGGCCGGAGGACCGGCGGTCGCTGACGGACGAGGGGCTCGAGCTGGTGCGGCGGCTGCTGAGCGAGGAACGGGTGACGCACAGCGGGGCGCACCACCGGATGGAGGGGATGGCGCTGGAGCCCCGCCCCGTGCAGCAGCCGCACCTGCCCATCTGGACGGGCGCCATGTGGAACGGGCGCTTTGCGCGCCGCATGCTGGAGCGCACCGCCCGGTGGGCCGACGGCTTCCACCCGCACGGCATGACGCCGCAAGGCTACGCCGAGGGGAAGGCAGCCATCGAGGAGATGGCAACGGGGCTGGGCCGAGACCCGTCGCAATTCGAGTGGTCGTGCAACATGTACCTGTGCATGGGCCGGACGCGTGAGGACGCGATGGCGGAAGTGCGGGAAGCGATGCGGCAGCGCTTCGGCGAGGACGCGTGGGAGCTGGACCCGGACTCGCTGCTGCTGGGCACACCGGAGGACTGCGCCGAGGGCGTGGCGGCGTTCGCGGAGGCGGGCGTCGGGCACATCGTCGTCAACGCGCTGTGCCGCCCGGAGGCGCTGCTGGACAACTACGAGCGGTTCGCGCGCGAGGTGCTGGGGCGGTTCTCGTAGCCCTTACAGCTCCTCCAGCGCTCCCTTCCATGCGGCTATGGTCTCCTCCACCTCGCGCTCTCCGTGGACCGTTGAGACGTAGTACTTGGTGTGGTTCTTGTAGATGCCGCGTGCGCGGAGGAGGCTGTTGAAGCGCAGCAGCTTGGCGTGATCGCGGTCCAGGGCGGCTCGGTAGTCCTCGACCGGGTGCTCGGCGAAGACGACGTCGAACATTGGGGCGTCGCCGAGGACGTGGGCGGGGATCTCGGCCTGGCGGAGCAGGTCTTCGAGGGCAGTCTTGAGACGGGCGCCGGTGGCGAAGAGGCGCTCGTAGGCGCCGGGCTCGCGGAGCACCTCCAGCGTCGCGAGGCCGGCGACGGCGGCGACGGGGTTGCCGTTCAGCGTGCCCTGCTGGGCGACGTAGGCGTCGCGGCCGGGGGAAGGGGCGAAGTAGTCCATGATCTCGGCGCGGCCGGCGATGGCGGAGAGGGGGAAGCCGCCCGCCACCGTCTTGCCGAGGGCGCACAGGTCGGGCGTGACGCCGTAGTACTCCTGGGCGCCGCCGTAGGCGAATCGGAAGCCGGTGACGATCTCGTCGAAGATGAGGGGCACGCCGTACTGGGTGCAGACGTCGCGGAGGCCCTCCAGGAAGCCGGGGACGGGCGCGAAGGTGCGCTGCAGGGGCTCGACGATGACGCCCGCAAGCTCGTCGTGGTAGCGCTCGATGATGGCCGAGGCGGTCTCGATGTCGTTGAAGGGCGCCACGAGCATGTCGCCGGCGGCGGATGCGGGGATGCCCAGGCCGTCGGGCGCGGGCTCCGGGAAGGAGCGGAGGCTGTCGGCGGTGGGCGTCACGCTCATCATGGCGTGGTCGTGGGTGCCGTGGAAGCCGCCCTCGAACTTGAGGACCTTGTCGCGGCCACGGTAGGCGCGGGCGACGCGCATGGCGTAGAACGTCGCCTCGGCGCCGCTGCTGGCGAAGCGCACCCGCTCGGCGCAGGGGACGGCGCGGATAATCTCCTCGGCGAGGAGGAGGGCGTGCTCGTTGAGGCCAAAGTAGGTGGTTCCCCTCGAAAGCTGCTCCTCGACGGCCTCGACGACGCGCGGGTGTGCGTGGCCGATGAGCATGGGGCCGGAGCCGAGCACGTAGTCAATGTACTCGTTGCCGGAGACGTCCCAGACGCGGGGGCCGCTGCCCCGGGCGATGACGGTGTCCATGGAGATGATGTTGCCGGTGCTGCCGCCCGGCAGGACTCGCGCCGCCAGGTCCAGCAGCTGTTGCTCCCACTCGCCCACGTTGTCCCGCGCCATGCGTGCCTCCATCGGTCGCCCGTCAGTGTTGCGTGCACTATACCGCATATGGGGCGTGGAGTGGTGTGCCGAAGCTATATGGCGGCTTAACAGGCCCCCTCCCGTGGGGTATCCTGCCGACGGCCACTCCGGCGATGGGCCGGACCACAAGGCACACTGGAGGACGAGATGCAGCAGCGACCCTTCGGCAAGCTGGGCGCGGCCAGCGCCCTGACGCTCGGCGGGGGCGGCCTCGGGCAGATCTGGGGGCCGACGACGCGCGAGGAGTGCGTCGCGACGGTGCGGGAGGCGGTGGAGTCGGGCATCGACGTGCTGGACCTGGCGCCGTCGTACGGCAACGGCGAGGCGGAGAGCGTCATTGGTGAGGCCTTCGGCGGCGCGCTGCCCGAGGGCGTGCGGGTCACGACCAAGTGCCGCATTGGCGCGACGCCGGCGGGCGACGTGTACGACCTGCTCTCGACGAGCCTGGAAGGCAGCCTTGAGCGGATGAAGCTGGAGCGCGTCGACGTCATGTTCCTGCACAATGCCGTCACCCTCGGCGACGAGGGGGGCGACCGGCTGACGACGGCCGCGTCGGTCGCGGAGGCGGTGGCTCCGGCGTTCGAGCGGCTCATCACCGAGGGGCGCATCGGCCACTGGGGGCTGACGGGCATCAGCCACGCGGACGCGCTTATCCACCTGCTGGAGAACGGGCCGCGGCCGGACTTCATCCAGTGCATCACGAACCTGCTGGACTCGGCGGGCGGGCTGCTGCAGGGGAACGAGCCGGGGCGGCCGCGGGACATCATCGCGGCGGCGAACGCCAACGGCGTCGGCGTCATGGGCATCCGGGCGGTGCAGGCGGGCGCGCTGACGGACGGCATCGACCGCCCGTTACCGGAGGGTCACTCGGAGCTGGTGGACTTCGAGCGGGCGGCGCATTTCCGCGCGCTGGCGGGGGTCATGGGGTTCAGCGCGGCGTACCTCGCGCACTGCTACGCGCTCTCGATGGAGGGCGTGTCGACGGTTGTCCTCGGTGTGAAGAACCGGATGGAGCTGCGGGAGTGCATCGCGGCGGAGGCTGCGTCGCCGCTGGACGATGCAATCATCACGCACATCCACGCCGCGATAGGTCGCCTGGGATAGAAACGGAACGTCGAGGCGGCCTCTCGCGTTATTCTCTATGAGGGCTCCTGTGAAGGGACGCCTGTTTCGATTAACAGCTGCCCATTCCCCGAGGGGGATGGGTAGTTTGCACTTTTGAGCGCCGACGGTCCGCCGCGTTGTCGCCGCCGCTCTCGATGAGGGTCAAACTTCTATGTTCGGCTTCCTGCGACCCAGGGCCACGCTCACCAATGACGACGTGCGCTTCAGCCTCCGCATGATGGTGTGGGAGGGCGTGACCAGCGAAGCGCTGGCGACGATCCAGATCATGGGCTACCTGGCCGCGTTCGCGCTGGCTCTGGGGGCCAACAACCTGCAGGTGGGCATCGTTTCCGCGGTGCCCTTCGCATCGCTGGTGGTGCAGCTCCCGGCAATCCTCCTCATCGAGCGGTTTCGCGTCCGGAAGGCCGTCGGGCTTCCGGCGTGGCTGCTGGCGCAGTTGCTCATGATCCCCGTGGCGGCCGTCCCCTTCTTCATGGACGTTCCAAGCTCGCTTGCCGTGACGACGGTCATATTCCTGCTGGCGTTTCGCGGCCTGTTCGCGCCGATGTGGATCACGGCGTGGATGAGCTGGATGCACGATCTGGTGCCGCAGAAGCTGCTGGGCGGCTACTACGGGCGCAGGCTGGCCGCGAGCACGACGGCGCTGGCCATTCTGGGGCTGGGCGCGAGCTTCTACATCAACTGGTGGGAGGGTCAGGCGGCGCCGGGACAGGAGGCGTATGGCTACTCGATCTTCTTCATTGCCGGAGCGCTCACGCTGGGGATCATCGGGCCGATCATGGTGGCGAGGGCCAAGGAGCCCCTGATGCCGACGGCTCCGGAGACCAAGCAGTCGCCCATCTCAACGCTGATAGAGCCTCTACGCGACAACAACTTCTCGCAGTTGCTGCGGTTCCTGTGGGTGTGGGGCGTCGCGTCCAACATCGCCATACCGTTCTTCGTGGTCTACATGCTGACGGACCTTGACCTGGATCTGCCCGTCGTGATGGGCATGGTGGTCCTGAGCAACGTCACGCACGTCCTCTTCGTGCGCGTGTGGGGGCCGATGGCGGACCGCGTCGGGAGCAAGACGGTAATGTCGCTCTCGGCATCGCTGTTCCTCCTAGTCTTTTTGGGCTGGATTTTTGTTGCACACACGGAAAAGCACGTTTTGACTATGCCGCTTCTCGTCATGCTCAATGCGTTTGTGGGCATAGCGCGCGGGGGCATCTTCCTCACGATAAACACGCTTTCGCTGAAAATCGCGCCGGACGAGAAGGCCACGGCCTTCCTGGGGGTCGCGAGCATTGCGGCCTACGCCAGCATGGGAATTGGGCCGCTTATCGGCGGGTACCTTGCGGACTTTTTCGCAACCAAAACGCTGCGTTTTGATTTCACCTGGATATCGCAGAATGGGGCAGTGGAAATACCGGCGCTTCAACTGGTCGGATTCGACTTCGTCTTCCTGATCGCTTTCATCTTCAGCCTGATGTCACTGAACCTGCTGGTGGCGCTGCGGGAGGAGGGCGAGCTGCCGCGGGAC
>JAPPNT010000143.1 GCA_028873745.1 Chloroflexota bacterium
GAGCGCGGCCGATGCCATCAGCGAGGTCGTGGACCCAGACGCCAACATCTTCTTCGGCATGGCCACTGACCCCAGCATGATGGACGAGGTCCGCCTCACCATCATCGCCACCGGGTTCCCAACCCCGGACGTTCTGGTCCCCGGCCGCTCGGAGGCCGCTCCTGGAATGGAAGACCAGGAAATTGACATTGATATACCCCCGTTCTTGCGGAACGCCCCCTCCATGGCTCGTAACCGGGTCACCACCCGGATGAACGGGCTGTAACCTCCACCCCTCTCAAGCGCCCGATATTTCGGGCCCCTCCCTCGCCACCGGGCCGCCCTGCCAACCAGGGCGGCCCGCTAACGTCCGAAGAAGGCGGACCGCGGGCGCTGGGCGGAGATCTCTGTTCCAGCCCTGTGCGTGACATTCACGGCGACCAGCCTTATGCACCCTTGATGCCTTGTGATTTTCTGTACAAAGGTTGATGCTTGCAATAAAAGGCATTATGTAGGAGAATAGGCCTGCGTTTTCTGCCTTGAAATCGGCTGGTGCAGGCAAAGGCCGTCAATCGTCTGCTTGTTAGCACGGAACAACGCGGAACCTCCATTGGCGGCCACGCAGGGCAAAATGAGTTAATGCAGGTTCGGCGTTCTGGTGGGAGGGACGCTCCCGGAAGGCCACGAAGCTTAGCAGGAGGGAGGCTGTCATGGTTAGAGCTTTCACACTGGTCTCGGTGGTCCTGCTGATGTTGGGGGCCATAGCCTGCGACTCCGATGAGGTGCCCGAGGGCTATGAACTCGTGTCCAACGTCGGTGTCGCCTTGGGCGAGTGGAGCATAACGGCGACGCCCAACAGCGTCCCCGCCGGCTTGGTCCGGTTCGACGTTTCCAACGGCGGCCCGGCTGACCCGCATGAGTTGGTCATCTTCAGGACGGACCTGCCGCAAGATGAGCTGGAGCGCATTGCCATCGCTAACCCGGAGGAGCGCGGCTTCCTGCCGGAGGAGGGCGTCTCCGGCGTCACGTTCATCGGCGAGGTCGAAGAGTTCGACGTCGGCCAGCAGCGCTCCGGCGTCTTCGAGCTCTCGGCCGGCAACTACGCCTTCATCTGCAACATCGTGGAGCACGAAGAGATTGACGAGGATGGCAACCCGGAGAGCCACCTGCTTGAGGGAATGTACACTACGTTTACCGTCAACTAGCCCTCTCCTCTCCATGGGTGGGTCGCCCCGTCCCGGCGGCCCACCCTGCCGCCTCATCGAACGACGGCATCGCTAGCCGTGGAAGGCTCCGTTGCCTGTCTCGAGTGCAGATTCCAATGAGCGGGGACGGCTGGCCATTCTTGCAACCATACGAGGGCAGCCCAGTCGCTGTTAGCGTGAAGCAAAGGGGGGACGTACCGTGAGAATCGCATTCTTGTTTGTCATGGCGCTTGCGGCGGCCTTGGCCGTCGCGTGCGGATCGGGCGTCTCGGAGGTCGAGCACAACGCTGCCGTGTCGGCGGCGCGGGCCGCCGGCTTCACGGAGGGCCGCGAGGCGGGCTACGCGGAAGCCGAGGCCAGGTACCAGGCGGAGCTGGCCATGATGGAGGCTGAGGAGCGGCACGTCGGCGTTGCTCTGGGTGAGTGGTCTCTGACCGTGACACCGAACACCGTGCCCTCCGGCGTCATCGAGTTCACGGCCTCCAACGGTGGCCCCGAAGACCCGCACGAGGTCGTGATCTTCCGGACTGACCTGCCCATTCAGGACTTGCTGGCCATCGCCGAGGCGAACCAAACGGAGCGCGGCTTCCTGCCCGAGGAGGGCGTGCCCGGCGTCGAGTTCATCGCCGAGATCGAGGAGTTTGAGGTCGGTCAGGCCGCTTCCGGTGAGTGGCTGCTGACGGCCGGCCGCTACGTCCTGCTCTGCAACATTGTCGACGAGGACGAAATCGGCGAGGACGGTCACCCTGAAGCCCACTTCCTCGAGGGCATGTGGGCTGAGTTCTTCGTGACCTAACGGCTCTCTGCACAAAGGCGTTGCACGGTTCCGCCGCCATACCTGATGGCCGGGAAGGGGTTCGCCCACCCTTCCCGGCCTATTTTGCCCCCGCGCCCCAATGACCAATCCCGTCCCGTTCCCGCCTAGCAGTCCTCCCGTGCGCGGGGTAACATGAAGGCGGAAGACCAGCGCGCCCGCCGACACCCTCGGCCTGCGCGCGGCACATACGCCCAGGGGCCGGCCCGCCGACCGCCATCCCCCACCGCGACGCCGGCCGCGTGAGGAGCGCTGCATGCCGGACGCCAGCCTGGACACCCTCTGCATCAACACCCTGCGCCTGCTCGCCGCCGATGCGGTGCAGCAGGCGGGCAACGGACACCCCGGCGGCCCCATGGGCCAGGCCGCCATGGCCTACACCCTCTGGGACCGCTTCCTCAAGCACAATCCCATGGACCCCGACTGGCACGACCGCGACCGGTTCGTCCTCTCCGCCGGCCACGCTTCCATGCTCCTCTACGGCCTCCTCCACCTGACCGGCTACGACCTCCCCCTCGACGAGATCAAGCGCCTCCGCCAGTGGGGCAGCATCACCCCCGGCCACCCGGAGCGCGGCCTGACCCCCGGCGTCGAGGTCACCACCGGCCCCCTCGGCCAGGGCTTCGCCCACGCCGTCGGCCTCGCCGTGGCCGAGCAGTGGCTCGCCAGCCACTACAACCGCCCCGGCCACACCGTCATCGACCACCACACCTACGTCGTCGCGTCCGACGGCGACCTCATGGAGGGCGTCGCCGCCGAGGCCGCCTCCCTCGCCGGCCACCTCGGCCTCGGCAAGCTCATCGTCCTCTACGACGACAACGAAATATCAATCGAGGGCCCCACGGACCTCGCCTTCACGGAGGACGTCCCCGCCCGCTTCCGCGCCTACGGCTGGCACGTCGTCGACGTCGAGGAGGGCATGGAGCCTGACGCAGTCCACACCGGCCTCCGCGAGGCCCTCGCCGTCACCGACCGGCCCAGCATGGTCGTCTGCCACACGGTCATCGGTTACGGCAGCCCCAACAAGGGCGGCACGGCCGCCGCCCACGGCGCGGCCCTCGGCGCAGACGAGGTCACGCTGACCAAGGAAGCCCTCGGCTGGACCTACGAGGAGCCCTTCGCGACGCCGCAGGAGGCCCTCGACGTCTACCGCCAGGCCGTCCCCCGGGGCCAGGCCGCCCAACGCGAGTGGGAGGAGCGCTTCTCCGCCTACCGCGAGGCCTACCCCGAGCTGGCCGCCGAGCTCGAGCGTGCGTGGGCCGGCGAGCTCCCCGATGGCTGGAGCGCCGGCGCCGACGCCCTCTTCAACCCCGGCGACAAGCCCATCTCCACGCGAGAGGCCTCCGGCCGCACGCTGAACGCCCTCGTGCAGCACGTCCACGGCCTCGTCGGCGGCTCCGCCGACCTCGCGCCGTCGAACAACACCCGCCTCAGCGAGGGCGGTGACTTCTCCGCCGACGAGCGCACCGCCAGCAACCTCCACTTCGGCGTCCGTGAGCACGCCATGGCCGCCGTCGCCAACGGCATGGCCCTGCACGGCGGCCTCGTGCCCTACACCGGCACCTTCCTCACCTTCTCTGACTACATGCGACCGCCCATGCGGCTCGCCGCCCTCATGGGCATCCGGGTGGTCTACGTCTTCACCCACGACTCCATCGGCCTCGGCGAGGACGGCCCCACGCACCAGCCCATCGAGCACCTCGCTGGCCTGCGCGCCGTCCCCAACCTGACCGTCATCCGTCCGGCCGACGCCACGGAGACCGTCGAGGCCTGGAAGGCCGCCATTGAGCGCACCGGCGGCCCGACGCTCCTGACGTTCAGCCGCCAGAACCTCCCCGTCCTCGACCGCGACGAGCTCGCCCCCGCCGACGGCCTCCAGCGCGGCGGCTACGTCCTCTGGGAGAGCGCCCCGTCGCCCGAGGTCATCATCGTCGGCACCGGCTCGGAGGTGCAGGTCGCCCTCGACGCCGGGAAGCTCCTCGCCGAGAAGGGCGTGGCCGCCCGCGTCGTCTCGCTCCCCTCGTGGGAGCTCTTCGATGCCCAGCCGCGCGAGTACCGTGACAGCGTCCTGCCGCCGGAGGTCACCGCCCGCGTCACCGTCGAGGCGGCCTCCTCCTTCGGGTGGGAGCGCTACGCCGGACCCGGCGGCCGCATTGTCGGCATAGACCACTTCGGCGCGTCGGCCCCCGGCGGCGAGCTCTTCAAGCAGTTCGGCTTCACCGCCGAGCGCGTCGCCGCGGAGGCCGCGGAGCTCCTCGGGAGGGTGACGGCATGAGCAGGCGCGTCGCCATCGCCGCCGACCACGGCGGGTTCTCGCTGAAGGCCGACCTGTCGGCGTGGATTGCCTCCCTCGGCCACGAGGTCGTCGACCTCGGCGCCTACGACCTCGACCCGGACGACGACTTCCCCGACTTCGCGGACGCCGCCGCCCAGGCCATCGTGTCCGGCGATGCCGAGCGCGCCGTCATCCTGTGCGGAAGCGGCGTCGGCGCCAGCGTGGCCGCCAACAAGGTCCCCGGCGTCCGCGCCGCCGTCTGCCACGCCACGTAATCGGCCCCCCAGGGCGTCGCGCCCGACGCCATTCAAGTCATCTGCATCGGCGCGCGCGTCGTCGGACGGGCCGATCGAGAGCGTCAGCCCGAGCGCG
>JAPPNT010000249.1 GCA_028873745.1 Chloroflexota bacterium
GTCTTATGCGATAGGCATCCGCGATGCGTTTTGTGCCACTTGTGCGCTCACGCTGCGGGCCAATATCGAGAAATGAAAGCTGCGGGGAATCCCGATACTCGCCTTCCCAGAATTGGCGGCCTCCAAAGATCCGGTCAAGGTGATCCTTCAGGCGTTCATCCGGCTCCTCATCAGTGGGCATCATTCTGGTCACGGCCATAAGGGGAAAGAGAATCCAGCAGTCAATCTTCTCCGTGGCCGCAATGGCCTCGACCGTGGACCACGACACCTCGGTGGCGAATGGATCAAGAAAGACAACCGCCCTATCGTAGCTTTGCATTTCATGGCAGAACTTCTGTACTTCATCGTTAGCGTCGCCCTGCACCACATCAATAGCTCTGCGGGGAGACTCCTCCGCAAGTCTTCGCAGCTGGCTCACCCGCTGGCCGTCCTTTTCAATGAATAGCAGCCTGTCAAAGAGGCGATCCTCAATGCGAAGCGCAATTGTGGCTGAGCCCTCATGCAGCTCTTGAAACTCCTGGTAGTCCCGGGAAGACTCGGTATAGACGCCTGCGCCTGCGAAACCATCCACGTAGGTCAAGCTGAACCCCTGGTTCTTCAGCGCAGTGGTGTATGCGTCTAGGTAGCGGCGGAGGATTTCAAGCTTCTCGCTGGTCCAGGCTCCGCCAAATGTGGGTGCGTTAGACACTGGCCAACGACCTGTCCGGCATCTCACGCCATGTCTCGCCGTCAACGACGGCCGCAGCTCCGCCACGCTTGTTTCGGGCTCCGCCGAGCTGTTTCAAGAAGAAGGCCACGCCCGCCTCTTGAGACTGGTCCCGCAGAGAGCGCACCCACTCCATGTCCATGGGTCGGGCCGAACGGCCGCTCTCACCTCCAACGATCAGCCATTGAACATCGCCGTTGGAGAGCCAAGGGCTCAGATCCACCTGGCCAAGAAGCGGCTCGGCGGAGACGAAACGGATGGGCGCGGGCAAGCGGGACAGGACCGTAATGCGCGGGGCGTACTTCTGATTCTCGACGGACGTGCCAATCCACACGTTTGCAGGCCACTCGTCGTTAAAGACGGACTTGTTGTCCTCCCACCATGCGACTGCTCGGCCCGGCCGCTTGGTCAACACCTGAAAGACATGCCCACGGGACTCGGCGGCCTCCTGCATGACCTCAAATGCGGCCGTCACGAATTCAAAGGGCACATCATGGTGGAAGAGGTCAGACATGCTGTTGACGAAGACGTGCCGCGGCGCTCCCCAACGGAGCGGCGCGTTCAGGCGCTCCGGCAACAGGCGTACGGTGCTCGGCTCAGTGTCGTAGCCGGACACACCCATGGCGTTGAGGCGAGGATAGAGGGCGTACATGTAGCAGTGGTCACAACCCGGCGACACGCGGGTGCAGCCGGTGACGGGATTCCACGTCTCGTCCGTCCACTCGATGTTTGACGGCATCTACTCACTCTCCAATCAGTAGAAGAACATATATTCTTATAGACATTTGTTCTCTGTCAAGCCCTTCAAAGAAAAGAAATACAATCCGATTTTGTTCCCAGACCTGATTGAAGTTTCACATCTCGCGGCGGAGGGGCCGAATCTGCAGCTCCCTTTGGACACTGCTGCTGGAGATCTCACCGGGTAGAGGACGGACGCCCTTCGACAGGCTCAGGGCGAACGGAGTTGGGTGGGCTCATGGTGAGTGGGTGGGTTGGGCGCGGGGCTTCTGGATTCCGGCTTTCGCCGGAAAAACACGAGGGAGGGTCAGGGAGTGCGGCGCGTGCCCAGCGCGTCTCCTAGGAGGGCGAAGGCGGCGGCGGTGGTGGCGAGGGCGGCGGCGGGGGCTAGGGTTAGCCAGGGGGCGGTTTCGAGGAATTCCCGGCCCTCGTTGAGCATGCCGCCCCAGGAGGGCGTCGGCGGGGGGGCGCCGAGGCCGAGGTAGCTGAGGGCGGCCTCGGTGGCGAGGGCGGTGGCGACGAAGCCGGTGGCGTAGACGAGGACGGGGCCGAGGCTGTGCGGGAGGACGTGTCGCAGGAGGACGCGGGTGGGGCTGGCGCCGATGGTGACGGCGGCGGCGACGTAGCCGGACGTTCGGACAGTGAGAGCGCTCGAGCGGGCGAGGCGGGCGGCCTGCGGGGCGAGGGCAACGGCGATCGCTGTCGTGACGGCGCCGGTGGAGACGCCGAGGGAGACGACGATGACGACGGCGAGGGCGAGGAGGGGGAAGCCGAGGAGGGCGTCGACGACGCGCTGGACGGCGAGGTCGAGCCAGCCGCCACGGTAGGCGCTCGCGAGGCCGACGGCGGCGCCGACGGTCGCGCCCGCCGCGACGCCGCCAACGCCGATGGCGAGGGCGGTGCGCGCGCCGTGAAGGACGCGGGAGAGGACGTCGCGGCCGAAGTTGTCGGAGCCGAGGAGGTAGTCGCCGGAGGGGGCCTCGAGTCGGCGGGCGGTGTCCTGGGCGAGGGGGTCGGCGGGCGCGAGGACGCCGGCGAGGAGGGCGGCGGCGATCGCGAGGGCGACGGCGGCGGCGGGGAGGCCCTTCGACAGGCTCAGGGCGAACGGCCTCCCCTCGCCCCGCCCCGCTGGGTTCCCGCCTGCGCGGGAACGACGGGTCTGGGAGGTCTCTGGGTTCCCGCCTGCGCGGGACCCTTCGACAGGCTCAGGGCAATCGGCCCCTCCCCTGGATCCCGGCCTTCGCCGGGAAAACGGGGGGATCATGCGGTCACCGCCTGGGGTTCGGCGGTGAAGGAGACACGGGGATCGAGCCAGGCGTAGGCGAGGTCGAGGGCGAGGTTGACGAGGAGGACGGCGAGGACGAGGAGCGTCGTCAGGCTCTGGACGACGGGGAAGTCCCGGACGAGGGCGGCCTCGACGAGGCCTCGGCCGAGGCCGGGGAGGCCGAAGATGGACTCAAGGATGAGGGCGCCGCCGAGGAGCGTGCCGAACTGGACGCCGAGGGCGGTGAGGACGGGGAGGAGCGCGTTGCGGAGGGCGTGGCCGAGGACGACCTGGCGCTCCGGGAGGCCCTTGGCGACGGCGGTTCGAACATAGGACTGTTCGAGGGTCTCGGCGACGGCGGCGCGGGCGACGCGGAGAACGTGGGCGCCGTACTCCCACGACAGGAGCGCGGCGGGGATGGCGACCATGAGGAGGTGCTCCCACGGGTCCTCGAAGGGGCTCGCGTAGACGATGGGCGGCGACCAGCCGAGCAGGCGCAGCAGGCCGAGGAGGGCCAGCAGCGCGAGGAGGAAGCTGGGCGTCGCGAGGCCGGGGAGCATGGCGAGCCTCGCGACGTGGTCGGGCCAGCGGCCGCGATGCCAGCCGGCGAGGACGCCGAGGGGGAGCCAGACGGCGAGGGTCAGGCCGAGGGCATAGAGGGCGAGGAGAGCGGTCACGGGCGCCTGGCGGGCGATCTGCGCGCGGATGGGCTGGCCGTCGATGAGGGCATCGCCGCCGAAGGAGCCGTCGAGCATGGCGGCGAGCCAGCGGGCGTACTGGACGGGGAGGGGGTCATCGAGGCCGAGCTCGGCGCGGAGGGCCTCACGGACCTCGGGGGAGTGGGTGGTCTCGCCGCCGCCGGAGAGGATGGTGGCGGCGACGTCGCCGGGGAGAGCGCGCATGACGGTGAAGACGACGAGGGAGGCCAGGAGGGCCGTCGGCAGGAGCAAAGCGAGGCGTCGGGCGAGGTAGGCGTACGTCATGGCGATGGGGCGCTCCGTCGGGGTTTGTGTTGGGGACAGGATACGGCATGGGGGGCGTGGTGGGGTACGCCCCGCTCCGCGCCACCCCTCTGGGTTCCCGCCTGCGCGAGAACGACGCGAGTAGGCCGTTCGTGCGACCCTTCGACAGGCTCAGGGCGAACGGGGGTGAGGGGGCTCAGGGGGAACGGGGGCACCCCTCTAGGTTCCCGCCTGCGCGGGAACGACAAAGGAGAGGGCGCCCCTAGATACCGGCATTCGCCGGTATGACGAATCGGTTAGGGACGGTCAAGCCAGACGGTGGTGAAGTCTGTGTGGGTGTGGCCGTCCTCGGGGGGGACGACGAGGCCCCGGACGTGGGTGCGGTAGGGGGCTACGTAGATGGCCTCGGCGATGGCGACGATGTAGGTCTGCTCCACGAAGATGTAGCGCTGGAGCTGGCGCCAGACCTCCAGGCGGCGCTCCGGAAGGGTGGCCTCGCGGAGGAGGCGGTAGAGCTCGGCGACCCTGGGGTCCTCGTGCTTTGCGTAGGAGTCGGGGGAGACGGAGTACGTGCCATAGACGCCCTCCGTGCCCTCGGGGATGGGGAGGACGGAGAGGCGGCCCTGCTGGCTGTCGAAGTCGAGGCTGGTGCGGGCGCGGTTCCACTCGCCCTCGTCGATGAGCTGGACGCGGAGGTCGACGCCGAGCTCGCCGAGCTGGGCCTGCAGGAGCTGGCAGCCGGCGGCCTGGCGGGCGCGGCAAAGGTGGCCCATGCGGAAGCCGAGGGAGTAGCCTGCCTCGGCCATGAGCCGCTTCGCCTCGGCGCGGCGCTGGGCGAGGGGCTCGCGGTCAAAGGTGGGCCAGACGACGTAGGCCTTGTCCTTGAAGCGATTGGGCGGGCCGAGGCTGGGC
>JAPPNT010000031.1 GCA_028873745.1 Chloroflexota bacterium
CGGGGCGACGGTCCTCGTCCTGAGCGACCGCGGCGTCAACCAGGACTACGCACCCATCCCGAGCCTGCTGGCGGTCTCCGCCGTGCACCACCACCTCATCCGCGAGGGCACGCGCGTCAAAGTGGGTATCGTCCTCGAGACGGGCGAGCCTCGGGAGACGCACCACTACTCGGCGCTCATCGGGTACGGGGCTGGCGCCATCAACCCCTACCTCGCGTTGGAGAGCATCGCCGGGCTGGTGGCCGAGGGCCGCATTGAAGGGCTTACCGCCGAGAAGGCGCAGGGCAACTACATCAAGGCGGTGCATAAGGGCGTCATCAAGGTGATGTCCAAGATGGGCATTTCGACGGTCCAGAGCTACCGCGGCGCGCAGGTCTTTGAGGCAATTGGCCTGAGCAGGGAGCTGGTGGACGAGTACTTCACGTGGACGTCGTCGCGCATCGGCGGGCTGACGCTGCAGTCACTGGAGGAAGAGGTTGTTCGCCGGCACCGCCGGGCATACCCGGAACACCGGCCGGTGGGCATACTCGACCTCGAAAACCCGGGCGTCTATTACTGGCGTCGCAACGGCGAAGAGCACATGTGGAACCCGGACTCAATCTCCAAGTTGCAACATGCCTCGCGCCTGAACTCCCGGCGGATGTACGAGGAGTTCGCGGTGATGTCCAACGAGGAGGAGGAGCACCGCAAGACGCTGCGTGGACTGCTGCAGCTCAAGTCGGCGGAGGGTGGCCCTATCTCCATCGATGAGGTGGAGCCGGTGTCCGAGATCCTGAAGCGGTTTGCGACGGGCGGAATCTCGCTCGGCTCCATCAGCCGGGAGGCGCACGAGGCGCTCGCAATAGCCATGAACCGCATGGGTGGGCGAAGCAACACCGGCGAGGGCGGTGAGGACCCGTCGCGCTACGACCTCGACCCCAACGGGGACTCGCGCAACAGCGCCATCAAGCAGGTGGCGTCCGGGCGCTTCGGCGTGACGACGGAGTACCTGGTCAACGCCACGGACCTGCAGATCAAGATGGCCCAGGGAGCCAAGCCCGGCGAGGGTGGACAGCTGCCCGGCCACAAGGTGAGTGAGTACATCGGCGCGATACGGCACACCACGCCCGGCGTGGAGCTGATCTCGCCGCCGCCACACCACGACATCTACTCGATCGAGGACATCGCGCAGCTCATCCATGACCTGAAGACGGCCAACCAGGACGCGCGCATCCACGTGAAGCTCGTGGCGGAAGTGGGCGTGGGCACGGTGGCCGCGGGCGTCGCGAAGGCCAAGGCCGACGTGGTGCTCATCAGCGGAGACAGCGGCGGCACCGGCGCATCGCCGGAGTCGTCCATCAAACACGCGGGCGTGGCGTGGGAGCTGGGGCTGGCGGAGACGCAGCAGGTGCTCGTCGCCAACGACCTCCGCAGTCGCATCGTGGTGCAGACGGACGGGCAGATCAAGACGGGGCGGGACGTCGCCATCGCGGCGTTGCTTGGCGCCGACGAGTTCGGCGTGGCGACGGCGGCGCTGATTGTGCTCGGGTGCATCTACCTGCGGAAGTGCCACCTGAACCTCTGCTCGGTGGGCATCGCAACGCAGGACGAGGAGCTTCGGAAGCGCTTCGCCGGCGATCCGGATCACGTGGTCAACTACTTCACCTTCATGGCGGAGGACCTGCGGCAGATCATGGCGGAGATGGGCTTCCGCACCGTCAACGAGATGATCGGCCGCACGGACAGGCTCGACTGGAGTGGCGCGGAGGCGCACTGGAAGGCGAAGGGGCTTGACCTGAGCGCTATCCTGCACCGCGCGGAGACCATCCCTTCAATGGGCCCCGGCACCGGCACATTCCAGTGCCAGATGCAGGACCACAAGCTGGAGCTCTCGATTGACCACGAGCTCATCCGGCAGGCGGCGCCCGCGATCGAGCGCAAGGAGCCGGTGGAGATCGTCCTGCCGGTGAGCAACAGCGACCGGGCCGTTGGGGCGATGCTCTCGGGACACATCACGAAGCTGTACCGCAGCGAGGGCCTGCCGCAGGACACCATCACCATCCGGCTGAAGGGTTCCGCGGGCCAGAGCTTCGGGGCCTTTCTGTCGCGGGGGATCACCCTCTACTTGGAAGGTGACTCGAACGACTACCTCGGCAAGGGGCTGTGCGACGGCCGCATCGTCGTGGTTCCGCCCGCACAGTCGACGTTTATCCCTGAGGACAACGTCATCGTCGGTAACGTGCTGCTGTACGGCGCGACGGGCGGCGACATCTACGTGCGAGGCGTGGCTGGCGAGCGGTTCGCGGTGCGCAATAGTGGCGCGAACGCCGTCGTCGAGGGCGTCGGCGACCACGGGTGTGAGTACATGACGGGCGGGCGCGTGGTCGTCCTCGGCCCGACGGGGCGCAACTTCGGCGCAGGCATGAGCGGCGGCATCGCCTACGTGCTCGACGAGCAGGGCGACTTCACGAGCCGGTGCAACCTGGACATGGTGGAGCTCGGGCCGGTGCAAGAAGAGTCTGATCTCGCGACGGTCAGGCTGCTCGTTGAGAACCAAGCGCAGCTGACGGGCAGCAGCCGGGCGCGGATGGTGCTTGACACGTGGGACACTGTCATCGAGCGGTTCGTGCGGGTCATGCCGCTGGCGTACAAGGAGATCCTGGAGCGGGAGCGGCAGCAGTCGGCGACCTCGGAGTCGGTGGCGCATGGGTAAGCCGACCGGGTTTACGGAGTTCAACCGGCAGGGACCGCCCCGGGAATCAACGGAAGAGCGGGTCAAGCACTACCGGGAGATCTACCTGCCTTGGGCAGACGAGCAGAGCCGCACGCAGGGCGCCCGGTGCATGAACTGCGCCATTCCCTTCTGTCACAACGGTTGTCCTCTGGGCAACCTGATCCCGGACTGGAACGACTTGGTCTACAGGGGCCGCTGGCGCGAGGCGCTGGCGGCGCTTCATTCCACTAACAACTTCCCGGAGTTTACCGGGCGCATCTGCCCCGCGCCGTGCGAGGCGGCGTGTACCTTGGCGATAAACACCGACCCCGTGACAATCGAGTACATCGAGAAAGCCATCGCCGATCGGGCGTGGGAGGAGGGTTGGATTACTCCCAACCCGCCGGCGCAGCGCACGGGCAAGCGCGTGGCCGTGGTCGGCTCCGGCCCGGCGGGAATGGCTGCTGCGGCGCAGATCAACCACGCTGGCCACCTGGTCACAGTCTACGAACGCGCCGAGGTCATCGGTGGGCTGCTGCGGCTTGGCATCCCGGACTTCAAGCTGGAGAAGCACGTAGTGCAACGCCGCGTCGACCAGATGGCCGAAGAGGGTGTCACGTTCGTCACCAACGCACACGTGGGCGTCAACATCCTCGCCACGGACCTGCAGAAGGAATTCGACGCCATTGTGCTGACGGGCGGTTCGACGGTCGCGCGGGACCTGCCGGTTCCCGGGCGCGAGCTTGACGGGGTCCACCTGGCCATGGACTACCTGACGATGCAGAACCGCGCCAATGCCGGCGCCGAGTACTCGGAGGACGAGTTCATCACTGCGAAGGGCAAGCGCGTCGTCATCCTCGGCGGCGGCGACACCGGTGCCGACTGCCTAGGCACGGCACACCGGCAGGGCGCGGCGTCCGTGCACCAGTTCGAGCTGCTGCCGCAGCCGCCCGACGACCGCGCCCCCAACAACCCGTGGCCCCAGTGGCCGCTCATCATGCGCTCGTCCGCCGCGCACGAGGAAGGCGGCATCCGCGACTACAGCATCCAGACCAAGGCCTTCTCGGGCAACAATGGGAAGGTCGAGCGGCTGCACGCCGTCCGGCTTGAGTGGGGTCCGCCGGACGCCTCCGGGCGGCCTTCAATGACCGAAATCGCCGGGTCCGAGTTCGAGATTGAGACGGAACTGGTGCTGTTTGCGCTCGGCTTCCTGTATCCGGAGCGGGACACGATGCTGACGCAGCTCGGAGTCGAGCTGGACGGGCGCGGAAACGTCGCCACGAACCGCGACCGCATGACCAACGTGCCGGGCGTCTTCGCTGCGGGCGACATGCACCGGGGGCAGTCCCTTGTCGTGTGGGCCCTCGCGGAGGGCCGGCAGGCCGCCCACGGTGTCGACAAGTACCTCATGGGCGCCACGGAGCTCCCCGCGCCGCTGGCGGTGTAGCCCCTTCCCTCATAAAGAGTGAAGGAACCCTCACCCCCCACACTTCACCCTCGCCGCCGTGCTGCGGTATGATTCCCGCATGAACACCGAGACCAAGTTCGCGAACGTCAACGGAATTCGCATCGCCTATGAACGCGACGGGAGTGGCTTCCCGCTGCTGCTCCTGCACGGTTACCCCGAGACGCGCCGCATGTGGCGTGTCGTGGCGAGCGCGCTGACGGAGCGCTTCGACGTCGTCAACATGGACCTGCGCGGCTACGGCGAGTCCGAACGTCCGGCGGATCCCGACACGTGCAACAAGAGGACCATGGGCGAAGACGCGCTCGCGCTGGCTCGCAGCCTGGGGTGGGAGCGCTTCCTTATTGCCGGGCACGACCGCGGCGCGCGGGCCTCGCGGCGGCTGGCGGCGGACCACCCGGAGGCGCTCGTGGGTGCGTCG
>JAPPNT010000027.1:0-4757 GCA_028873745.1 Chloroflexota bacterium
GGGATCACCCTCGAACACCGGTCTGCCAGCTGCCGCGCGAAGACGCCGACGCCGGCGTACGCGTCGACGAGGTGGTCCGTCGGCTGCAATGGCAGCTGCTCACCGACGAGTTCGTCCATCGCCTCGGCCGTCGGTGTGTTGACCTGGAAGAACGACGGCGACGCCACACGGAACCGCCGGCCGTGCATCGCCTCCGTGTAGTGCTTCTGCCCGCTCTCAATGTCGATGCCGGGCCCAACCAGCCGCGGCTGAACCAGGTACTCGCCCGTATTCACGCCGTAGCGCACGGAGAGTTGCGTCGTCTCCGCGCAACGCTCCTGCAGTCGCGCCAGCGCGTCGTTGATCCACGGGTGCATGAGGTCGCACCGGTCGACGCGGAGGAACCGCCGCGTGGTGTGGTTGACGTAGCCCAGCGTCCCACCCGGCCCGATGGTGAACCGCGCGTGGTTCCGGTAGCCGGACGTTGAGCGGCTTGGCATCGTGGGCAGCACGTCGATGCTCTCAAGCCCCGGCGCGGCCCGCAGCGCCGCCTCGACGCGCTCACGCTTGATCTCGAGCTGCCGCTCGTACGAGACGTGGCGCCACTGGCAGCCGGTGCACGGCCAGAAGTAATCGCAGTCCGACTCGACGCGGTCCTGCGACGGCTCAACGACTTCGATGACTCGCGCGGCCACGTGGTCGCGCCGACGCCGCACGATCTCGGCGACGACCCGCTCGCCGGGAATCCCGCCGAAAACCGTTACGGCTTCGCCGTCCCACATGGCCGTGCACTCGCCGGTGGGGGTGAGTTCGCCGAGGGTGATCTCAATGCGGTCGCCGGGCGCGATACCGGCTGCCTGAGCACGCTGCGCTGCTTCCGTCATGGCAGTTTCTACTATAGGTGTTGCCCATACGGCTGCCAAGGCGCGTTCCTTGACACCCCCTACGAAATCCGCCTATACTTCTCCAAACTTTCCACGTACGGGAGTCGACCATTGTCTGAAGTCCACCAGATGGAAGGCGAGACCTTCGAGAGCATGCTGCGACGCTTCAACAAGCGCGTCCAGCAGGACGGCATCCTTTCAGAGGCGCGCCGGCGGGCCCACTTTGAGCCCCCCAGCGTCACCCGCAAGAAGAAGGAAGCCGCCAAGCGCCGCAAGAGCCGCAAGAACTCGTAACCCCGCCATGACCCTCCAGGACCGTCTGACCGAGGACCTTCGGCAGGCCATGCGCTCAGGCGATACCCTCCGCCGTGACGTCGTGCGCATGGCGCGCAACGCCATCTCCTATGCCGAGAAGGCCAAGGGCGCACCCCTCGACGACGCAGAAGCCCTCACCGCCCTCCAGCAGCAGGCCCGCCAGCGCCGCGACAGCATCGAGGCCTACCGAGCCGCCGGCCGCGACGACCGCACCGCCCAGGAGTCCGCCGAGCTCGCCGTCCTCGAGGAGTACCTCCCCCAGCTCATGGGCCGGGACGAGGTCGAGGCCGCCGCCCGGGCGGTCATCGCGGAGCTCGGCGCAACCGGCCCCGGCGACAAGGGCAAGGTGATGGGCCGCCTCATGGGCCAGCTCAAGGGCAAGGCCGACGGTGGCCTCGTGAACGCCACGGTGACGGAGCTGCTTCAAGCCTAGCGATGGAGGCGGACATTCGGACGGAACTGGCCCCGACCAAATGACCGGTTGGGGTCTTTTGTTTTCTGGTTACTGCGTTGGCGGCTTTGCTGCTTCTTGGGGCGAGAATTGGCAGAATTTGAGGGAATTCCCTATCAATTCAACCCGCCATATGGCGGGTTCAGGAAATGGGGTGTGGAGCTAACTGGCGAAGACTGCGAAGCACGGCCGGGCGATATCGTTGTTGTGCGGACACAAAAAGGTGACAGTTTCGAGAGGATGTTAGAAGAAGAGGCGTTCTATCTCCCTCATGGGAACTTCGTGTGGGTCACCCGAACTCTACCTAAAGTTCACATCGAGGATCCAAAAGATGAGAGAATGGTTTTGTGCGGGGTCCGGCACTCCTCTTCACGATGGTCGATGCCAATTGTGGACATAGAAAACCCCCATCGTTGGCAATCACGTAGCCTGTGCCGTAAGTGCGAGGATTTGGCGCGAGACGTACGAAGCCATCGAAACGTACAAAACCAACTATGGTGATCTAGTCGAGCAAGAGCTAAAGACGGAGCGGACATGCGGTTCGGCATTGTGGTCTTTCCCGGCACCTGGAGCGACCGCGACTTCGGCGTCGCGCTGCAGGAGTCGCTGGAGCAGGACGTCCGTTACGTGTGGCACAAGGAGCGCGACCTCAGCGGCCTCGACTGCGTCGTCCTCCCCGGCGGCTTTGCCTACGGCGACTACCTCCGCACCGGCGCCATCGCCAGCCTATCGCCCGTCATGGACTCCGTCGTCACCTACGCCGAGCGCGGCGGCCTCGTCCTTGGGAGCTGCAACGGCTTCCAGATCCTCTGCGAGGCAGGCCTGCTCCCCGGCGCCCTGCTGCGCAACGACCACCTGGAGTTCCGGTGCGAGTGGACGCACCTGCGCGTCGAGAACGCCGACACGCCTTTCACTCGCGCGTGCCGCCCCGGCGACGCCCTCGGCATGCCCGTCTCCCACGGCGAGGGCCGCTACTACGCCGACCCGCGCGACCTGCGTGACCTCGAGCTGAACAACCAGGTCGTGTTCCGCTACGCCAACGCCGAGGGAATCCCGACGGCCGAGGCCAACCCCAACGGCTCCTTCAACAACATCGCGGGCATCGTCAACAAGCGCGGCAACGTGCTCGGCATGATGCCGCACCCGGAGCGGGCGTCGTCCGAGCTCCTCGGCGGCACCGATGGCCTCCGCATCCTCAACTCCGTCCTCGGCGAGCGGACCTTCGCATGACGGGCATCCTCTTTGCCCTGGGAGCCTCCACAATCTGGGGCATTGGCAACGTCTGGATTCGATTGGCGCTGCGGGACATGCGGCCAACCACCAGCGCCGTCTTTTCGCTCTTCTCGGGACTCGTGCTGCTGATACCGCTGTCCTTCGTCCTCCACTGGGATGCCCTGACAGCGATGACATTGGGCGCTCTCGTGGCCGTCTTCTTCTACGGCATGTCGAACTTCCTGTTGGGCAGGTTCCTCAACTACTCCAGCATCAGCCGCATCGGACTGAACCGCTCCGTTCCCATCGTGTCGTCTTCTCCGGTGCCGGCACTGGTGTTGGCGGTGCTTCTCCTGGGGGAGCAGATCAACCTGCAGCTCATTCTGGGTGCGCTGACTGTCATGGCCGGCGTCCTGCTGATTGTGACGGAACGCCGATGAGTGCTGCTCGGCAAGCCACGGGGGCGCCGCAGGCGGGGCTTACCCGCACGCAGCTCATTGGGTACGCGCTGGCCGGCGCGGCGTGCCTTGCCTATGGGGCGAGTCTCATCCTGGCGAAGCAGGTGGTTGACGACACGCCTCCGCTCCTGGGCGCCGCCCTCGGTATGACGTTCGGCATGATGGTGCTGGCCGTCGTATCCGCGCCCGACGTCAGGCGCGACAAGGGCACACGGCGACGGGCATGGGTGTGGGCCGCGCTGGGCGGTCTGGCCGCGGGCGGCGGCATCACCTGCATGTTTCTAGCCGTATCGAACGCCCCCGTCGTCGTGGTGGCGCCCATCCTCGCGATGAACCCTCTGACCGCCATCCTCTTCTCCCAGATCTTCATCCGCGGCATGGAACGGCTAACGTGGCGAGTGCTGATCGGCGCGGTGTTCGTGGTGGCCGGGGTCGTCATCATCAGCCTGGGGCAGAACACGTAGCGCACGCCTCCCGTCCTGAGCCTGTCGAAGGGCAGCACAACACGACGGTTGCGGCCGCAGCCCCGACTTCCCGCATCCCGTTACGGTATAATGAGCGTGTCACCAAAGGCGCACGAAGGTCATTTCGCGCCTCAGGGGGTAACGATGTCGATGAACCCGCGCTGGACCTACCGCCGCGACGGCGGCCTGCAGGTCCGCATGTACTTCACCATGTTCGCGCTGGCCGCACTTTACTTGTTTTTCATTACGGTCATGTTCGGTCTCGGAGTTCCCATCGAGTTTGTCATCATCATTGCCGTCGTCATGCTTGGCATCCAATGGTTCGCGTCAGACAAGCTCGTGCTGCGCTCCATGAACGCCAAGGTGGTCACGCCGGAGGAGTACCCCAAGCTGCACGCCATGATCGACCGCCTTGTCGAACGGGCGGAGATGCCGAAGCCCAAGGTGGCCGTCGCCATGACCCATGTGCCCAACGCCTTTGCGACAGGCCGCAACCAGAACAATTCTCTGGTCTGCGTCACCGAGGGCATCATGCAGCGCCTCGACGACGACGAGCTCGAGGGCGTCCTCGGGCATGAGCTCATGCACATCAAGAACGCCGACGTCCGCGTCATGACCATCGCCAGCTTCTTCGCGACGGTGGCCGCCATGCTGATGAACATGCTCATGTGGATGAGCCTCTTCGGCGGGCTCGGACGCCACCGGGAGGGCGGGGGCAACTTTGCCGCGGCCCTCATGCTCGCCTACGTCGTCTCCATCCTCGTCTACTTCATCGCAACGATGCTCATCCTTGCCCTCGGCCGCTACCGCGAGTATGCGGCCGACCACGGCGGGGCGCACCTGACCGGAGCCCCGTCGAAGCTCGCGTCCGCGTTGCAGAAGATCTCCGGCGTCATTGCGCGCATCCCCACGGACGACCTCCGCAAGGTGGAGACGGCGAACGCCTTCTTCATCGTCTCCGCGCTCAAGGGCGAGTCCCTCGCCGGGCTTTTCG
>JAPPNT010000027.1:4767-10782 GCA_028873745.1 Chloroflexota bacterium
GAAGCGCGTCGCCCGGCTGCACGAGCTGGCCCGCGAGCTGGAAGGCCGCCGCTAATGCCGCTCTTTGGCGGTGGCAAGGGTAAGTCGGCGTCCAAAGACGACGCCATCCTTGCCATTGCCGTCGCGGAGCCCACCCTCTCCGGATCGCTGCAGCTCTACACCACCGGCAAGGCCGGCCTCACCTACAAGCCCGGCTCCGGCGCCGCCTTCGACGAGCTCGAGCACGAGGTCCACGGCCTGTTGCACTCCGGGCAGCAGGCCAACGGCACCCGCTACGCCGTCGAGACCGACGAGTATGGGTACCGCTGGGTGCTCCTCGGCGACGAACAATTCGAGGACCTCGCCATGGGGCTCTACGTTGTCGGGCAGAGCTTCATCGAGCGCCGCGCCGCGGACCTCCTTTTGGCAGCCGTCTTTCCCTTCACCCACCAGGGCAAGGAGGTCCACTGGATATTCACCTACAAGCGCGGCAACTTCTATCCCTTCGCCCCCGTCCCGGAAACGCAGCGCCGCGACAATGAGCTGGAGATGGAGCTGGCAGCAAAGGTCGCCGAGCACCTGCCTATCGAGAAGCGCCTGGAGCAGTGGTTCGCGCTGTGGGGCGCGCCCTTCGACGCCGTGTAGCCCTGCGGGCTTCCGTTGCGCCGCCAGCTATGGCCCGATATACTCGATGTGAGCCTATGGACAACGCACTTCAACCGTCACATCCCGCCGAATCCCTCCCGGAGGACCGACGCTCCGTGCTGCGCCGCCACGGCCGGCTCATTATCGGTGGCGGGCTCTTCCTCGGAGCGCTCATCTACTTTGCGTGGCTCGCCTTCCAGGGCTCGACAGTCTACTACCTGACTGTGGACGAGATCCGCGAGCAGGGCAGCGCGGCCTACGGCGTCCAGAACCGCGTCTCCGGCAGGCTCGTCGCCGAGAGCTTCGAGCGCGAGCCGCAGGGCACCCTCGCCAGCTTTGCCCTCGCCGACGAGGGTGGGCAGTACACGCTGCCCACCCAGTACGACGGCATCGTCCCCGATCTCTTCTTCAACGAGCACTCGGAGATCATCGCGGAGGGCAGCTACGGCCCCGACGGTGTCTTCCACGCCGACCAGGTCATCGTGAAGTGCCCGTCCAAGTACGCGTCCCTTCCGGAGACGGAGACCCAGCCGGACTACTCCGTGGCGGGCGGCGAAACCAGCTAGACCACGCCAGCGCGTACAAGGTGTTTGCGCGGAGCATTTCGGAGAATTTGCGCCGCCACGCACCTATTTCCGAATCGTAACATCCCTGTAACATCCATCGTTTGACAGATTTCGTCACAGCTTCGTACGATGGTTGTATCCTTTGATTCAGGGGCAATCCCGCATGGATGAACTCGACCGAAAGATCATTCGAATCCTCCAGGAGAACGGCCGGGCCAGCAACGCCCGCATAGCCCGCGACGTCGGCGTCAGTGAGGGCACCGTCAGGAGGCGCCTGCAGTCCCTCCTCCAGGACGGCGTCATCAAGGTCGTCGCTCTGCCGGACCCGGAGGTCCTTGGCTACAACACGGAGGCCCTCGTCGGCATCCAGGTCGATCCCGACAAGATCGACTCTGTCGCCCGGCAGCTTGCGGCGCTCCGGGAGAGCGCCTGGGTCTCCGTCACCACCGGCTCGTTCGACATATTCTCGTGGGTTACGCTACCCTCTTCGGAAGACTTGGGCAACTTTCTGAAGTCGGAGGTAGGCACCATCCCGGGCGTGCGGCGAACGGAGACCTTCGTCAACCTGACGGTGCTGAAGCGCAACTACGGCATCAACCTCTAGCCGCGCCACTCCCACAGGCGAACCGCCTGTGGTACAATCGCCGTTGGTTCAGCGCAAGGGCGCGCTTCAAGACATTTCCGCAAGAGGAGGCCCGCTGGCGATGACTCACGTGATTGTCACTCCCTGCATCGGTCTGAAGGAAGGCAGCTGCATTGACGTCTGCCCGGTGGACTGCATCTACACCACGGACGACGACAACCAGATGTTCATTGCCCCCGACGAGTGCATCGACTGTGGCGCCTGTGTGCCCGCCTGCCCGGTCAACGCCATCTTCCTGGAGGACCGGATCCCCGCGGACCAGCAGCACTTCCTTGACCTCAATCGCGACTACTTCGAGGGCAAGGACATGGCCTACCTCAAGCAGGCCACCAAGACCGCGAAGAGGAACATTGGATAGCAAGCGGCGCGCGGTTGCGCTGTGCTACACTGAGTACGCGCCAGTCCCGTTCACGCTTTCCAGGCTGGCGCCCAAAACAGAGAGTGCCGAAAGGGGGATTCCCAAGCCATGACCTACGTGATCGTCTCTCCATGCGTCGGCGTCAAGGACGGCGCCTGCATTGACGTCTGTCCCGTCGACTGCATCTACACCACCGCCGACGACAACCAGATGTACATCGCTCCCGACGAGTGCATCGACTGCGCGGCATGCGAGCCCGTCTGCCCCGTCACCGCCATCTTCGCCGAGGACCAGGTCCCCGCGGACGAGGAGGCCTACATCGAGATCAACGCCGTCTACTTCGAGGGCAAGGACATGGACGAGCTCCGCACGGCCACCCAGAACGCCCCCCGCAACATCGGCGACTAGTCCCCTACCCAAGGACTTGAGAGAAGCCCCGCTGTTTGACGGCGGGGCTTCTGCTTTGTTCGGGGATTGGGTCCGCTATCACTCTTTCAGCAGGCGCCGCAGCACCGTGTGCAGCACGCCGCCCTGCTTGTAGTAGTCAATCTCCACCTGGTTGTCGATGCGCAGCGTGGAGTCGAACGCCAGCCGTGAGCCGTCGGCACGCAGCGCCTGCACCTGCACCGTCTGCCCCGGCGTCAGCCCTTCCGAGATCCCGATCACCTCGAAGGTCTCGCGGCCCGTCAGCCCCAGGCTCTCGGCGCTCTCGCCCGGCTTGAACTGCAGCGGCATGATGCCCATGCCGACGAGGTTGTTGCGGTGGATGCGCTCGTAGCTCTCTGCCACCACCGCGTGGACGCCCAGCAGGTTGGGGCCCTTGGCGGCCCAGTCCCGTGAGCTCCCCGAGCCGTACTCCTTGCCCGCGATGATCACCGTTGGGATGCCCTCCTGGATGTACTTCTGCGACGCCTCGAAGATGCTGGTCTCCTCGTCGTTGGGCAGGAACACGGACCAGTCGCCCTCCTTCTCGGGCGTCAGTCGGTTGCGCAGCCGGATGTTGCCAAAGGTGCCGCGAACCATGACCTCGTGGTTGCCGCGCCGCGAGCCGTAGATGTTGAAGTCGACGGGTTCGACGCCCTTCTCCAGCAGGTACCGGCCCGCAGGCCGGTCTGCCGGGATGGCGCCGGCGGGCGAGATGTGGTCGGTCGTGATGGAGTCGCCCAGCACGGCGAGCACGCGCGCGCCGAGGATGTCCGTCGGCTCGTCCACGTCCATCTTGAGGTCCAGGAAGTAGGGCGCCTCACGGATGTAGGTGGAGTCCAGGTCCCACTGGAACAGGTCGCCAGTGGGCGTGGGGACGGCCTTCCACGCGTCGGAGCCTTCGGTGACCGTGCCATAGCGCGCGCGGAACATCTCCGGATTCAGCGACCGCGCGATCGTCTCTGAGATCTCCGTCTGCGACGGCCAGATGTCGTTCAGGTACACCGGCTGCCCGTCGGTGCCCTCGCCGAGGGGTTCCGTCGCCAGGTCGAGATCCACTGTGCCCGCAATGGCGTACGCCACCACCAGCATCGGCGAGGCGAGGTAGTTCGCCTTCACCAGCGGGTGGATGCGGCCCTCGAAGTTGCGGTTGCCGCTCAGCACGGAGACGGCGACGAGGTCGTTGTCCTCGGTCGCCTGCGCGACAGGCACGGGCATCGGCCCGCTGTTGCCGATGCACGTCGTGCAGCCGTAGCCCGCCGTGTGGAAGCCCAGCGCCTCCAGCGACGGCGTCAGCCCGGCAGCCGCCAGGTAGTCGGTCACCACCTGCGAGCCGGGAGCCAGGCTCGTCTTCACCCATGGCTTGGCCGACAGGCCCTTCTCGACCGCCTTCTGCGCCAGCAGCCCGGCGCCGACGATCACCGACGGGTTCGACGTGTTGGTGCAGCTCGTGATGGCCGCGATGACCACGGCCCCATGCCCAATCTTATGCGTCTCGCCCTCGATTTCCGTCTCAGCAGTCAGCGGGATGTTGCCGTTAGCGCCCGCCGTCTGGTCGGGGAAGGCGCTGCGGAAGCTCCGCTTCATGTCGCCCAGCGCCACGCGGTCGTGCGGCCGGCGCGGCCCGGACAGGCTCGACTCGACGTCGCCGAGGTCCAGGTGCAGCACGTCCGTGTACTCCGGGTCGGGGGAGTCGTCCGTGCGGAAGAGCCCCTGCGCCTTCGCGTACGCCTCGACGAGCGCCGCCTGCGCGTCGTCGCGCCCGGTGCCGCGCAGGTAGTCGAGCGTAATGGCGTCGATGGGGAAGTAGCCGCACGTCGCGCCGTACTCCGGCGACATGTTCGCCACCGTGGCGCGGTCTGCCAGCGGGATGTTCGAGAGGCCAGGGCCGAAGAACTCCACGAACTTCTCGACGACGCCGCGCGCCCGCAGCATCTGCGTGAGCACCAGCACCATGTCCGTCGTCGTGACGCCCTCGCGCAGCGTGCCCGACAGCTTGACGCCGATGACCTCCGGCACCTGCATGTAGTACGGCTGGCCCAGCAGCACGGCCTCCGCCTCGATGCCGCCGACGCCCCAGCCCAGCACGCCGAGGCCGTTGATCATGGTGGTGTGCGAGTCGGTGCCGATGACGGTGTCCGGGAAGATGGTCAGCCCGTCGTCCGTGTCCCGCGTCGTCACCACGTCGGCCAGGTACTCCAGGTTGACTTGGTGCACGATGCCCGCGCCCGGCGGCACCAGCCGGAAGTTGCGGAACGCGTTCTGCGCCCAGCGCAGGAAGCTGTACCGCTCCTGGTTGCGCTCGTACTCGCGCTCCACGTTTCGCTGCAGCGCCAGCTGCGAGCCGAAGAAGTCGATCTGCACCGAGTGGTCGATGACGAGGTCGCAGGGGATGAGCGGGTTGATCTTCTGAGGGTCGCCGCCGAGCCGCGCCATCGCGTCCCGCATCGCGGCGAGGTCGACGAGGGCCGGGATGCCGGTGAGGTCCTGCATCAGCACGCGGGCGAGCATGAAGGGGAAGGTGCGGTCCGGCTGCTTGTCTGGCCGCCAGCTCGCCACCGCGGCGATGTCTTCCTCCTCCACGAGGTACCCATCCATGCTTCGCAGCGCGTTCTCGAGGAGGATGCGGATGGTGTACGGCAGCCGGTCCAGGTTGGCGACGCCCGCCTTGTCCAGGTACGGCAAACTGTAGTAGACGCGGTCGCCCTGCGGCGTGCTCAGCGTGGCCCGGGCGCCAAGGTGATGGCTCTGACTCGTCATTGCGGGCGTTCTCCTTGTGCGGGTAGTTCTGGGACACCAGCACTATACCACACGAGGAGCTTCAGGCAGGGCCGGTTCGCACTTTAGCGAGCTCGCGGGATGCCAAAGGGAGACCTCAAACGAAAAGTTAGTTTCATTTGTTTTGGTTTTGTTTCGGTTTGTTTGGGCGGTCTTCGCCCCAAACAAATGCCTCCCGGCAAGCTGAGTCCACGAATTGATTTGAAACAATCTTGTAGCTGTGGCGTCACGGCTCAGATACAGATTGAATTGATTTTGCGTTTTTCGCTGTGAGGGACTCCGTCCCCGCACACCCGCGGCGCATATTCCCGGCCAGTGGGCATCACGCCAACGAAAACACCGTTTGCCGGCACAGTAAGCATCGGGCATCCGAGGGTCCCGGCAGTTGTTGTCATACACAGAAGCTAGCGGAGGGCGAGGGACTCGCGCAACGAGCCTGCGACAGTGAGCATTACCAGCGCGACGGCCTCGCGCGAGCGCCGTGTGCTAGCATGGGCTAACTCCAACCGAAAGGCGCACCCTTGCGAGCACGCCCCCTGCTCCTCGCGGCCCTATTTGCCGCCGCGCTGGCCCTTGCGGTTGCCGCTGCGGGTTGCGGCAGCGACCGACCGACGGTCACCGTC
>JAPPNT010000027.1:10792-45348 GCA_028873745.1 Chloroflexota bacterium
GCGCCAGTCGACGTCTTCATCGCGGCGGGTCCCGGCCCCATGGACGTCCTGGAGGCCGAGGGCCTGGTCGCCCCGCGCACCCGCTTCGACCTCGTCGGCAACTCGCTCGTGCTCGCCGTGCCGGTCGAACTGGAGGACGAGATCGCGCACCCCGAGGACCTGCTGCGCGACGATGTCTCCCGATTCTCGATGGGTGACCCCGCTCTTGCCCCCTCCGGCGTGTACACGCAGGAGGCGCTGGAGGGGCTGGGTCTCTGGGAGGACCTGTTGCCCAAGCGGCTCCTTGGCGCCAACGTGCGGACAGCGCTCATGTACATAACGTCGGGCACAGCGGACGCGGCTATCGTCTACTCTTCCGACGCGCTGGGCGTGCCGGACGTCCGCGTGGTCTGGCGCTTCCCCGACGACAGCCATTCGCCCGTGCGCTATCCGGCCGCAGCCCTCGCCGGCGCCGACAATCCCGAGGGCGCGGCCTCATTCCTCGCGTTCCTGCGGACGGAGGAGGCGCAGGCCCCCTTCCGCGCCGAGGGCTTCCGGCCCGCCCCGGACGGGGCGTCTTCGTCCCCGTAGGAGCCTTGCGCCACAGACCTCCGCCTTGGCACGGACACCCGCACCCGCTACCATTTGTGCATCCCCCGGCGAAAGGGTGTCTCGTATTGCCAACGCCTGAAGAGTATTCCGTCCTCTTCCTCTCGGTGCGCGTGGCCCTCGTTGGCACGCTCCTTGGCCTGCCCATCGGGCTCGCGGTGGCGTGGGCGCTGGCGAAGACCGCAATGCGCGGCAAGGTTGTGCTGGACACCCTCGTGTCCTTTCCCCTCGTCCTTCCGCCCGTCGTGACCGGCTACGCGCTGCTCCTCTTCCTCGGGCGCAACGGCCCGCTGGCGGGGTTGCAGGAGAGCCTCGACGTCGAGCTCCTCTTTACGTGGTTCGCCGCCGCGATGGCTGCGGGACTCGTCGCGCTGCCGCTCATGGTGCGCTCGATGGAGGTCGCGATGGCCGGGGTCGACCCGCGCCTCGAGACCGCCGCCCGCACCCTCGGCGCGAGCCGGTGGAAGGTCTTCACCGGCGTCACCGTGCCCCTCGCCTTCCGCGGCATCACGGCGGGCACGCTGCTGGCCTTCGCCCGCGGCCTCGGCGAGTTCGGCGCGACCATCGTCGTCGCGGGCAACATCCCCGGCTCGACGCAGACGCTCCCCCTCGCCATCTACACCAACCTGCAGACCGGCAATGACGACGCGGCCGTGCGCTTCATCGTCTTCTCCCTCGCGCTGGCGCTAGCCGCCCTGCTCGTCCACCGCTGGCTGCTGAGAAAGGCGGCGGTGTAACTATGGGCGAGCCGTTTCTGGAGCTGCACTTCCGCAAGAGCTACCCGGACTTCACCTTGGAGCTCGACGCCTCGCTGACCGCGGGCATCACCGCCGTTTTCGGGCCGTCCGGCAGCGGCAAGAGCACGACGCTGAACTGCATCGCGGGCACGACGCGGCCGGACTCGGGCACGCTCCACCTCTGGGACCGCACCCTCTTCTCGAAGGAGAACCGATTCCTGCCCGTCAACCGGCCGCCGGAGAAACGGCGCGTCGGGTACGTGCACCAGGACGGGCTCCTCTTCCCGCATCTGCGCGTGCGAGAAAACATTCTCTACGGCTACAACCACACGCCCAGGCACCGGCGTTACCTGCAGCCCAACGACCTCGTCCGGATCCTGGAGGTCGAGCCGCTGCTGCACCGCATGCCCGCCACGCTGTCTGGCGGGGAGCGGCAGCGCGTCGCCCTGGCCCGCGCGCTGGCGGCGTCGCCGGAGGTGCTCCTGCTCGACGAGCCCCTTGCCTCCCTCGACCTGCCGTCGCGGGGGCGGATCCTGCGCCGGCTGCGCGCCGTCCACAACCAGACGGGCATTCCGATGGTCTACGTCTCGCACGCGCTCTCGGAGGTGACGGCCATCGCGGAGCAGGCCCTCGTGCTCGACCGTGGCCGGCAGGTCGCCCTCGACGCGCCGAGGCGCGTGCTCCACCAGCAGCCCGTGCTGCCCCTGCTGGAGCCCGCGCACATGGAGACGCTGCTGGAGGGACGGGTAGTGGGACAGCACACCGAGAGCGGGCTGACGGAGGCGTCCTTTGCGGGTTTCACACTGTGGCTGCCAGCGGTCGACCGCGAGAAGGGCGAGGAGATCGCCGTCGCCGTGCCCGCGTCCGACGTCATGGTCGCCGCGGAGCCGCCGCACGGCCTCAGCGCCCGCAACGTCCCCCGCGCGACTGTGCCCGCACTCGACCGGGTGGGGGACAGCGTGCTGGTGGCGGCGGAGGCGGGCGCGACGATCCTCGCGGCGGTCTCGCCGGAGGCGTCGTCGTCGCTGGAGCTGCGGCCCGGCTCGGAGGTGAGCCTTGTGCTCAAGTCCAGCAGCATCATCGTGCTGGGCTAGACGCTAGGCTCCCGTGCGCCGGCCCGCGACGCCCTCGGTGAAGAAGTAGACCGTGAGTCCGAAACCCATCATCATCAGCCCAACGCCGCCCATGACGTAAATGATCCCCGGACGCCCCTCGGCGATGACCGCGATGAGCACGGCCAGTCCGAACAACGCTCCCCCGAGGGACAGCAGGAAGCGGGGCGCGTACTTCAGGATGTCTTCCGGCTGTATCACCCGATTCCTCGCAGGATGTCGTCCAGCCCCCGGGCGATGCAGGTGAATATGGGCGTGTCCCGCTCCGTGTACGGCCGGGCCTCCGCTTCACGCAGCTCCATCAGCAGGTCCAGGAACTCGTCGATGTTGGACACGTCGAAGGCCACCACGTGCTCCTGGTCGTCGATGCCGAAAGAGTACGTCGTGTTGTTGCGCACGCCCGGGTACTTGTGCCCGATGGCGAAGTGCTGGTTCATCATCTCCTGCCGCCGCTCCAGCGGAAGCTGGTACCACTCAGCCGTCTTCACGAAGGGGTAGACGACAAGGTACGGGTGGTCGGGGCTCTGCGGCCGGATCGCCTTCGCGCGCCCCTCCTGCCCCGCGTGCACGTGGTCGTCAACGTACGGCGACGGCCGTGTCAGCGAGAGGTACGAGTGTGCCGTCCGCAGGTATTTTCCGAGGCCCGTGCCGTTCACCGCCGCCGCAAACTCCTGCATGCCGTCGAGCGTCCACCCAAGCAGCCACAGCAGGAAGTCGGCGTCTCTGCGCAACCCCACCAGCGAATACGTGCGCACCTCTATGCGGTCGGAGAACTCGCCCACCATGGCGGAGAACTCGCGGCGGTGGTCGTCGCGCTCGGCGTCGGACAGGCGGCGCCATGCGGGGTCCACCTGGTAGAAGTTGTACTTCACCACCTGCCGGCGCATCGTGGGCTGTGCCTCGGTCATCCCGCCCTCCAGTGGATGCCTGCCCTCGCGGGCAGGGTCGGCTACCATTATAGCTGCTGGCGGCAATCGCCCGCGCAATTGGTCATCGCTTGACACGCCAGCTACGGAACCATAGACTAGCGGCACTATGGTGACTGCACCAGTCAACAACTGTTGCCGCCGACTGCACACGGGGTAGCCGAAATCCGATTCCGGTGCAGCCCCGCTCGCCGATGATCTGAGCGGGGTTTTGTTTTGGAGGCCATTGAGGAGGGACCATGACCACGACAGACAGCCGATGGAAGCCCAACGTCATCATCCCCGTGCTTCCTGAGGAGATCGACCACTTCGACAACGAGGCCAAGCGCTTCCGCTCCGGCGACCTCGACGCCGCCGAGTTCCGCGCCTTCCGCCTGCGCCAGGGCGTCTACGGCCAGCGCCAGCCCGACAACCAGATGATGCGCGTCAAGGTGCCCCTCGGCCGCATGACGCCCGACCAGCTCGAGTCCCTTGGCCGCATTGCCCGGGACTACACGCCGCTCAAGCGCGGCCACATCACCACTCGCGAGAACGTCCAGTACCACTTCCTCAACCTGGACGACGCCGCGGAAGTCATGCGCACGCTGGGCTCGACGGGCCTCGGCAGCCGCGAGGCGTGCGGCAACACCGTCCGCAATGTCACGAGCTGCCCCCTGACCGGCGTCTGCCCGGAGGAGGTCTTTGACCCCAGCCCGTACGCCGTCGCCTACGTTCGCAACTTTGTGCGCCGCGACTTCACCAACAACATGCCCCGCAAGTGGAAGACGGCCTTTTCCGGCTGCACCCACGACTGGGTGATGACCGCCATCCACGACATCGGCTTCCACGCGGTCATTCGCGAGGTGGACGGCGTCGAGCGCAAGGGCTTCCGCATCGTCGTTGGCGGCGGCACCAGCATCCAGCCGCTCATCGCCCAGGAGCTCTACGAGTTCGTGCCCGTCGAGGACTTCCTCAAGGTCTCTGAGGCGTGCCTGCGGGTATTCAACGCCGCGGACGAGCTCCGCAAGAACAAGATGAAGGCCCGCGTCAAGGTCCTCATCAACCGCATCGGCATCGACGCCTTCCGTGAGATGGTCGAGAAGGTCATGGAAGAGGAGCTCGCCGACGTCACTTACGACCTGGATGAGCTGTCCGCCGGTGAGTACGAGGACCCGACTCCTCCGCCGCCCGCCGACTACCCGCCCTTCCCGAATGACGACCCCGCCTTCGAGCGCTGGCTGGGCAGCAATGTCATCGCGCAGAAGCAGGACGGCTACAGCGCGGTGTTCATCAAGCTGCGCCTCGGCAACGTCACCGACGAGCAGTTCTTCCAGCTTGCGGACATCTCCCGCGACCTCGCCGGCAGCATCCGCATGACGTTGCGGCAGGACATGACGCTGCAGTGGGTGCCCAACAACGCCCTCCACGCCCTGTACGAGAAGCTCGCCGCCGTCGGCATGGCCGAGCCCGGCGCCAACGAGCTCTCCGACGTCGTATCCTGCCCCGGCACCGAGAGCTGCTCGCTTGGCATCACCTCGTCGCAGGGCTTGGCCGGCAATCTTTGGGACGCCCTGAGTGAGTACAAGTCCCACGACGAGCTTGCCCGCAACATCCGCATCAACATCTCCGGTTGCCCGGACGGCTGCGGTCAGCACCACCTCGGCAACATCGGCTTCCACGGCGCCGCCATCAAGGTCGGCAGCGCCCAGGTGCCCGCCTACGAGGTCTACATCGGCGGCAGCCAGATCAAGCCCGTCCGCATCGGCCAGCACCTGCGCGTGAAGGTCCCCTCCAAGCGCATCGAGGAGGCCATCAAGCTCATCGTCGACGACTACGTGGAGAACCGGAACGACGGCGAGATCTTCAACGACTACGTCGACCGCATCGGCGCTGCGTCCTACGAGGATCTCCTGAAGCCCGTCTCCACCGTCCCCGAGCTCGGCCGCGAGACCATCCACTACTACATCGACTGGAACCGCGACGTCCTCTACAAGGTGGAGCGCGGCGAGGGTGAGTGCGCGGCGTAGCCTCGTCTCCAGGAAAAGCGAAGAGGGTCCCCTCCACAGGGGACCCTCTTCATTTCTGCATTGTCGGTGGCTACCGGCGGAAGCGCCGCGTCAGCTTGTCCCAGAACGACGGCCCGCCGGGCGGCGAGTCGTACTCCACCGGCTTGCCGCGCCAGTGCAGCTTGTTGTCGGCCCGGTCGGCACGGACGAAGAAGAACGCGTACCCGATCACGCCGGCGACAAGCGCGGACCACAGAAAGGCGGTCGCGAGCGTGCCGTCGAAGATGAGCGCGAAGGTGAGCAGGAGAGCCACGGCAGCGATGATGATGCGGCCGGGCGTGATGAGGTTGCCCGTGCCGGCGGGGCGCTCGGTCTTTGGCCGCCCCGAGCGCCTGGGCCGGGAGTGCGGGGCCTGCGCCTCGGACTGCTCCAGGATCTCTTCGATCTCTTGCTGGAATCGCTCTGGCATCGCCCACCCCCTGGGCTCCGCACCTGTGCCATTGTCCCCGGAGCCCTGCAATTGCGAAGACGCCGGATGGGAAGATAGTAGAAGCGCTGCTCCCTGAGTTTGCGCCGCCGCCCGCCACGAGCAGCGGTGCCTATACCCGAATCGTAGTCACAATAGGCGTCAAGTGTCAAGATTTTGTATAACCCCATATGCATGTTGCGGCAGGTGCGAAACAAGAGAGTTTGGCCCAAACCGTGACGCCGCTTCCAACGCAAGCCAGACGCCTGTCGAGTACACTGGGCGCATCCACATCGCAAACCACCGGGAAGGAAGCATGGCGACTGACCAGGCCGCATTTGCACGCCGCGTTTACCCCCTTGATCCACGGGAGGTCTCCGAGGAGGAGCTTGCCGTCGTCTTCGCCATGACATCGCGCCGCCCCGAGCCCTTCGACGAGATCAAGGAGATGGTGACGGCCGAGAAGGCGTCGGACTTCCACGAGCGCTGGGTTCTCGGCTACGGCCACGCCTCCGTCGCCGAGCATGCCGTCGTCCACCTGGCCGTGGAGAACGTCTCCCGGCTCGCGTGTGACACACTGGAGGACAACCGACTCGCCTCCTACACGGAGAAGTCCTCCCGCTACCAGGTGCTGGAGCGTGACGCCTTCTACACGCCGCCCGAGCTCGATGACGCGCCCGACCTCCGCGAGTCCTACACCGCGGCCTGCCGCCGTCTGTTCGACGTCTACCACGACCTCGTCGAGCGCACGCAGGAATACCTCGCCTCTGTGCACCCGCAGCGCGAGGGTGAGCGCGACGGCGGGTACCGCCTCCGCCTCCGCCGCATCGCCACCGATGCCTGCCGCTTCGTGCTCCCCGCCTCGACGCTGACCAACGTCGGCGTCACTATGAACACGCGCTCCCTGGAGCACGCCGTCCGCAAGCTCCTCTCCTCCGACCTGCAGGAGGAGCGCGAGCTCGGCGAGGAGCTGAAGGAACAGGCTAGGACGATCACGCCAACCCTCGTTCGCTACGCCGACCGCAACGAGTACATCGTCCGCAACCGCGAGGCCCTGCAGGCGCAATCGGCTGTCCTGCAACCGGCGTCCTCGGCCCCGGCCGCCGGCGCCCGCTCCGTCGAGGCCCGCCTCGTCGACTACCCACGCGACGCCGAGGACCGCATCGTCGCCGCCCTCCTGTACCGCAATGCCCGCGAGCCGTACGAGACCGTCCGCGCCCGCGCCGAGGCCCTCTCCTCCGGGGAGCGCGAGGCCGTCATCGCCGCCGCCCTCGATTCGCTCGGCCCCCACGACGCCACGGTGCGGGAGCTGGAGCAGGTGGAGTATACCTTCGAATACCTGATGGACTACGGCGCCTACCGCGAGTTCAAGCGCCACCGCATGCAGTCATACCTCCCGCAGCCCCTCACCGTCGCCGAGGGGTACGTGGAGCCGGAGCTCTTCCCCGAGAGCGGCCTCTCGGACGCCCACCGTGAGGCAATGGACGTGTCCGCAGAGGCGTACGCCTGCGTCGCGGCCCTGTCGCCCCGCCTCGCCGAGTACGTCGTCACCCACGCCCATCTGCGGCGCGTCGTCACGCGCATGAACCTGCGCGAGTGCTATCACTACTTCAAGCTCCGCACGCAGCCGCAGGCGCACTTCACCATCCGCGAGGCGGCGCAGCAGGCCATGGACGCCGTCCGGGAGGTCCACCCGCTGCTCCTTCAGTTCATCAACCTGCGGGAGTGAGCGTCCCGCCACCCCTTCCCCTCTGACACCCTCCCATTGCGCCCCCGTTTTCCCCCCGCTACCCTCGTCCTGTGAACAGGCAGCGCCACCAACCCGGCATGCGGCGGGGGCGGGTTCCGACGATGCTCACGGCGCACCGGTACAGCTACGATTCGTTTCAAAAATTTTTGCAAAAATCGTAGCTGCAAACCCCCGCAACAGCTACGATTCGATTTTGGAAGTCGAATCCCCCCACCCCGAGGAAAATCGAAGCCTATCCTGAGGCACTCGAAGGGCCTATCCCGAGGCTCTCGAAGGGGGTGAACACCCCCCAACTGGCAGCCAGGAGAACCCATGCGCTTTCCCCCACTCGTCGAGGCCCGCTTTGTCCAGCGGCTGAACCGCTTTGCCGCGACGGTTGAGCTCGACGGCCGCGAAGTCACCGTCCACGTCGCTAACTCCGGGCGGATGCACGAGTTGCTGCAACCGGGAAACCTCTGCTATTTGACCGAGCAACCCGCCGCACACCGCAAGACTGCCTACGATCTCACCCTCGTGGCCATCGACCGCATTGGCACGGGCAGTGTCCGCGAGCCCTCAACCCCCTACGCCGGCGACCGTGAGCCTGCCGCCTCGTACGCCCTCGTGTCCGCTGACGCCCGCCTGCCCAACGCCCTTGTGTGGGAGGCATGGCGCGAGGGTACTCTGCCGCACCTCGGCGGCTACCCCTCCGCCCGTCGCGAAGTCTCGTACCACGACAGCCGCCTGGACCTCGTGCTGGAGTCGCAGGACAGTAAGTGCTACGTAGAGGTGAAAGCCGTCACGCTGGTGCAGGAAGGCATCGCCCGGTTCCCGGACGCGCCAACCGAACGCGGCCGCAAACACGTCTCGACGCTCGTCCGCGCCGTCAAGGAGGGCCACCGCGCCGCGGCTGTCTTCGTCGTCCAGCGTGATGACGCGGTCGCGCTCTCGCCCTACGACGCCAACGACCCCGACTTCGGCGAGGCTTTGCGGGAGGCCGTCTCGGCCGGTGTGGAGGCCTACGCCTTCACCTGCGCCGTCAGCCGGGAGTCCATCTCGCTGGCCGGAGAGGCGCCGGTGTTGCTGTAAGATGGAGGACATGCCGGTCGCACCCCACATCCAGCGCCTGCACGAACTGGCGCGCACGCGGCGCATGGTCTTCATCGCCGGTTTACCGGGCGTGGGGAAGAGTCTCTGGCTTCGTGAACTGGCGGAGGCGGCCCACAGCTACGGGCGGCGCGTCTCTCTGTTGCAGTGGGACGTCGCCCGTCAGCCTTTCGACGCCGCCGTGCTGCTGGCCCGCTACCCGGAGGTGGACGGCATTACCCACGCCGTGCTTCGTAATGCGGCTGGCCTCTGGGCCCGCGATGCGGTCGTGTCCTGGGACGCGCAACATCGGGACGACGACGCACTGCTGGCGGGCGAAACGCCCCTCATCGGGCACCGATTCGTCGAGCTGGCAAGGCATGCGGATGACGACGCGGAGCCCGCCCTCGCAGCAGACACGACTCGTTTCGTCGTGCCTGTGCCGAGCGTCGAGGTGCGGCGCGCCATCGAGGACGCCCGCGCCGCGACGACCGCGAGCCCACGCCATGAGCGGGAGCGCGCCGACGCCGTACCCAACGTACTCCGCCTCCTCTGGGGCGAACTCCTCGACGCCGCCGCGCAACTCGCCGCCGAGCGTGGAGAAGCGCCGCCCGTTGACATCGGCTACGACCCCAACACGTATCTCGCCGTCTTCTCCTGGGCGCTGGGCGAACGCAATTGGGAGCCGTTGCCCGTCGAGGTTGTCCTGCCTTCCCAGCCCCGCTCGGTGTACGACATCGACGCGCCGGTCGTGGACCTCGCGCCGACGGAGTCCGAGGCGGAGGCGTACGTGGCCCGCGTGGAGCGCGAATACCCGGATCTCGAGGCGCTGCGGCGCGAGACTGCCGCATGGTGGCGGTCTGCCATGAGGGGGCAGCAGTGACCCGCGCGACGCCCGAGTTTCTTATGCAGGTCTATGACCGGCTCTTCGATGCCTATGGCCCGCAGGGTTGGTGGCCCGGCGCGGAGAGCCCAATTGAGGTGTGCGTCGGCGCTATCCTGACGCAGTCGGCCGCGTGGACCAACGTGGAGAAGGCGCTGGCACGGCTCAAAGAGGCCGGGGCGCTCTCCCTTGAGGCCATCCACGCCATGTCGCAGGAAGAGCTTGCCGAGCTTGTCCACGCCTCCGGCTACTTCAACGTCAAGGCAAGGAAGCTCAAGGCCTTCGCGCAGCACGTCCACGAGCGGCACGGCGGCGACCTCGACGCGATGCTCGCGCAGCCGTGGGAGGCGCTGCGGGCGGAGCTGCTCGGTGTCTACGGCATCGGAGAGGAGACGGCGGACGACATCGTTCTGTACGCCGCGGGCGCGCCCAGCTTCGTCATGGACGCCTACACGCGCCGCATCCTGTCGCGCCTCGGCGTCGAGGCGGCTGACGAACGCTACGAGAGCTACCGCCGCCTCTTTATGGACGCGCTCCCGCCGGACGCGCGGATGTTCAACGAGTACCACGCGCTGTTGGACAAGCTGGCCAAGGACGTATGCCGGAAGCGCGGCCCTCGGTGCGGCGAGTGCCCGCTGCTGGACCTGTGCCCCACGGGACTGGGCGAGGTCGAGGCGGACTAGCCCAGCAAACTGCCTACCGCCATGTGGAACGACTCCGGCGCTATCTCGAAGAGCCAATGATTGTTGAAGCGGATATTAGCTAGCTTGGCCGCGTCGCGAGGCTCGAAGAGGAAGCGCAGGTCCTCCAGCGCCACCGCCCGCGACAGCGGCTCGTAGTCGTAGCGGAAGGACTGCTGCGTGTGATCCACCTCCGTCACCACGCCGACGCCGGGCACGCTCTTGGGGTACCGGGCGTAGCCGCCCGTGCAGTACAGGAGCACCAGGTCGCCCGGCGCGATGCCGTCCGGCCAGCCAGCGTTTACGCCAAAGTGGCCTTCCTCGACGGTCACGTGGCCGGGGAGCCAGGGGTTGCCAAAGACGGCGAAGTAGTAGCGCGGCTCCTTCATGGCATTCGACTATAGCAGCCCTGCTGTCCGGCGGGGCCTTCGACAGGCTCAGGCCGAACGGTGGGAGAGGGGCGAGGACTAGTCTGTCGTGAGCGCCGTGTCCTCGCGGTTGGCCCACTCGCCCATGGAGCCGTCGTAGTTGCGGACATTGTCGTAGCCCACCAGCCGCAGTGTCAGCAGTCCGTGCGCCGCACGGATGCCGCCTTGTCAGTAGGTGATGACTTCCTTGTCCGGCGTCACCCCCGCCGCGTCCAGCAGCGCCCGGATCTCCTCCGCCGACTTCCACGAGCGGTTCGGCTCCGGGTTCATGAAGTTCGTCCACTCCAGGTGGACCGACCCGGGCACGTGGCCGATGCGCTTGTTCCCGCGCGAGTTCTCTCCCGTCCACTCACCGTCGGAGCGGACGTCAAGGAAAATGACGCCCTCGTCGCCGACACGCGATATGCCGTAGTCGAGAGGGCACAGGACGCTGTCATCGACGACGGGGGTGAACGTCGCCGCAGCCGGGCTTGGGATGTCGCGGGAGATTGGCCGGCCCTCGTGGAACCAGCGCTCCCAGCCGCCGTTGAGCACCTTCGCATTGGTGTGGCCGTAGTGGTTGAGCACCCACCACATCCGGCACGCCGGCACGCCGCCCGCCGTGTCATACGACACCACCGTCGTGTCCGGCCCGACGCCCAGGTCGCCCATCAGCTTGGCGAACTGGTCCGGCGGCATGACGTGCAGCGGGTCGTTGGCGTCCTTGATGAACGGGTTGACCCGAAGCCCGACGGCGCCCTTGATATGGGCCTTCTGGTACAGGTCAAACGTGGCACAGTCGATGATGCGCACGTTGGGGTCGTCCAGGTGTGCCTCCAGCCAGTCCGGCTCCGCAAGGAGCTCCGGCCTGACGTATCCCGCGGATGACTGCGTCATAAGGCGCCTCCCCTTGGTTTCCCGCCAGTATACTCCACACGCATCGCGCTCATGCACTATCATAGAGGTGCGAATGCAATGGCGGCCGGCAGGCCGTGGCCAAAAGGCTGGGAGGATTCATGCTCTTCGACTTTCACACCCACACGTTTCTCAGCGACGGCGTGCTCTCGCCGATCGAGCTCATCCGGCGCGCGGTCTCGAACGGCTACACGACCATCGCCGTCACCGACCACGCGGGCATCAACGACCAGGAGCGCGTGCTCGACATTCTGGTCAAGGAGTGCGCCGAGGCCACGGAGAACATGGGCATCACCGCCCTCCCCGGCGTCGAGCTCACGCACGTCCCGCCGCACCGCATCGCAGAGGCGGCCCGCCGGGCGAAGGCCAACGGCGCCAGGATCGTCCTGGTGCACGGCGAGACCATCAAGGAGCCCGTCGCCGGCGGCACGAACCGCGCCGCCCTCGAAAGCCCCGACGTGGACATCCTTGTGCACCCGGGCATGATTACTGAGGAGGAGGCCGATATTGCGCGGCAGGCGGGCATCTACCTCGAGCTCTCGGCCCGCGCCGGCCACAGCCTCACCAACGGCCACGTCGCCCGCGTGGCGATGGAGGCCGGCGCCAAGCTGGTCGTCGACTCCGACGGCCACGCTCCCGGCGACCTGCTGACAGAGGAGCTGGCCCGGCAGATCGTCATCGGCGCAGGGCTGTCGAAGGGCGACTTCGGCGACATCCTCGAGACCAATCCGAAGGCAGTGCTCGACAAGGTCATGGGCTAGACATAAAGTCCGGACGATTCACGATCAAGCGGCGGCGGCTCATTGTAGCGGCCGCCGTTCTGCGTCGAAAATGCGGCCAGCGAGCGGGCCTCAGGCCGGCCTCGTCACGGCGGCTTGGGCGAAATCCAGTTTGACATTTGCGCCCACGCCGGTATACTCATTTCAGCAGGCTAGGATACTGTGCTAGCCGGAATTGCCGCGCACGGGCCCTCCGTGACGCGCCAATGGGTCAAGTAGATAGGAGGCTGTTATGCAGCAGACCCGTGAATCCGCTTTTTCCCGTTCTCATGGCTCGTCCACCCTCTTTGCCAACCGCCCCCCGGTGGAGCGATTGGTCGAGGAAATGGAGCAGGAGGCGGCCCCCGTCCATGAGGAGCCGTCGATTGGCGCTGACCGACGCTACCGCTCGCAGCTCCAGCCGCCGCGCCCCAACACGGACTGGTCGGACTGGGCCGTCAAGTCGTACCGCGTCCAGGAGCGTCTCGCCTCCAACCTGGAGCAGCTCATCTGGGGCAGCATCGGCGCTTTGACGGGCACGGCGTTGGCCGCCCTCCCCGTGCTGTTCGAGGCGACGCGGACCGGGTACCCGTTCGTGCTTTACCAGCCCCTGGGCGCCGCCATCGGCGCGACGCTCGCCATCTGCACGCTGGCCATCGCCGGAAAGAGCCGACAGCGGGAGAACACGCCCTCGCCCTCCGGGTGGACGACGGCTCGTCCCGACCGCACACGCTAGCTGAGCGCGGTCGCAGACGCTGAAGGGACAACTCGAGAGGCCGGAGGGGACGTCACCGGGGAAGGTCGTCGGCCATCTCCTTGTGATAGCCGTTGGTGCGCACGCACTGGTGGCCCTCCGGCCCCATCGGCGTGCCGCACAGCGGGCAGCGCGGCCGCCCCGCCGCGCACACAACCAGCGCTTGCTCCGAGAGCGCCTTGAGCTGGCCGATGTCGACCAGCGTGCCCACCGTCGCCTCCGGGCTGTCGGCGTCCTCCTGGTTCTTCGCGAGCAGGTTCAGGATGGGCCCGCGTACGTCCTCGGAGATCATCAGGCGCCCGACCTGGAACTCGTGGAACGCGTCGCTGGACTGCGCCGGCAGCGAGGTGGGCTCGTCCGTTGGGGGCGCGTCCATCGTCGATAGCAGTTGCTGGATGGCGACGGCGAGTTGGAAGAGCTGTTCCTTTTCGAGCCACAGGCACGCGCCGCCCTGTTGCGCCTCGACAAGCAGGCGGAAGCGCCGGCTGCCCGGCTCCCCGACGGCGTCCGCCGTCAACGAGATAGCGCGGCCCAGGTCGTTCTTCGGTCCAGGCAAACCGCCCCTCCGTGCAAGTGGCTGCACGTGCAGGATGCATCATAGCATAGCTAGCGTCGGGCGAGTTGCCGGATGGTCCTTGCCGCCGGGGCGCCGAATCGCCCGCCGCTCGATTCCGCAAACGGCTGCCCGAGCCACCTGAACGCCCAAAATCGGCTGCCGACGAAATCCGCAGCAGCGACTTCGCCGGAGATAAATCACGCTCCGACGAAAATCGTCACCACGCCATGTTTGTGAAGCTGTGCACATACGAATTTGTGTTGACACGCACTCTTCACAATGGTACTTTGACTGTTGGATTTCATTCAGGCTTACGCCTTTTGGTGTTCACTGAGCGGCGGCGCTCCGCCAGTGAAAGGCGCTCTGGAAACGCCCGGTCCCCTTCATCTTTGGCACGCGGCAGGTCGCGGGGCGGACATGAGTGCGGCAGCGCATGGGAGGTCCAATTGAAGCGGGACGACTTCATCATCCGATTCGCGGGAGAGGGCGGCCAGGGCATGGTCACGTCCGCCGACGGTCTGGCCCAGGCGGCGTCCATGGCCGGATTCCACGTCCAGACGTTCTCCACTTTCCCGTCGCAGATTCTCGGCGGTCCCACGTGGACCCAGACGCGCATCTCCACCAGCCCCGTGCGCAGCTCCGGCGACCAGATCGACGTGCTGGTGTGCTTCAACCGCGAGGCGTACGACACGCACAAGGATGAAGTGGCCGCGGACGGCGTCATCATCTACAACCTTGGCGACTTCCAGTTGGAGGGCGACGGTCAGAGCTTCGGCATACCCTTTGAGGAGCTCGCCAAGTCAACGGGCAACTCCCGCGCCGAAAACATGGTGGTCATCGGCGCCTTCGCGCACCTGGTCAACATGCCGCAGGAGTTCCTGGACGAGTTTGTGACCAAGCGCTTCTCCCGCGGCCGCGCCGGTGACGAGGAGATCATCCGCTCCAACATCGAGGCGATGCTCCTCGGACGAAGCCACGCCGCCGCCACCGGATTCACGCTGGCCGAGCTGTCGCCGCCTGTGAAGCCGGAGTATCCACAGATTCTCATCAAGGGCAACGAGGCCGTGTCGGCAGGCGCACTCGCCGCTGGCATCAACTTCTATGTCGGCTACCCTATCTCCCCCGCGACGCCCATCCTGGTCTTCATGGAGCGCAACCTCGTCGGCGACGGCAACTTCGCCTACCAGGCAAGCTCGGAGATCGAGGCCATCAACGCCGTGGCGGGCGCCGGCTACTCAGGCCAGAAGGCCATGACGGCGACCAGCGGCCCCGGCCTCTCGCTGATGAGCGAGGCCATCGGCATGGCCTGGATGACGGAGATCCCCTTCGTCGTCGTCAACGTGCAGCGCGGGGGCCCCGCCACCGGCCTGCCAACCAAGACGGAGCAGTCGGACTTCCAGGTGGCCCTCCACCCGGCGCACGGCGACTCGGCCATCCCGGTCATCGCCCCCGGCACCGTGGAGGAGTGCTTCTACGCCACCGTCAGCGCCTTCAACTGGGCCGAGCGATACCAGGGCCCGGTCATCATGCTCAGCGAGCAAATGCTGGCCGAGCGGGCTCAGAACATCCCGCGGCCGGACGTCAGCAAGGTCCACGTCGAGGACCGCGAGGTCTACCAGGGCGACAACGGCTACCTCCGATACGAGGCCCGCGAGCTCTCCCCGATGCCCATCCCCGGCGGCCCCGGCCCCTACGTCGCCAACGCCAGCGAGCACGACCCCTTCGGCGACACGACCCACCTCCCCCACCGCCACGTCCACATGATGGAGCGCCGGTTCTCCAAGCTGAAGCTGCTGGAGGACGGCGAGTACGAGGCCCACAACACGGACTCCCCCGTCGCAGTCATGCCGTGGGGCGGCTCCAAGGGTCCCACAGAGGAGGCCTACGAGGTCCTGCAGGGCTACGGCCTCAACGTTGCCTGGTACTACACCATGTACTTGCACCCACTGCCAGCCAAGCTCCTGGAGGAGCTGCTGCAGAAGGACCTGGTAATTGTCCCGGAGCTGAACTTCCAGGGTCAGTTCTCCAGCTACCTCCGGTCCCTGGGCGTCAAGGCGGAGTCCATCACCCAGTACACTGGGCTCCCGTTCAATGTAAGCAACCTGGCCAGGCGGCTGGAGGAGCGGCTTGGCGCAGGCGCGAGAGGAGCGGTGAACGTATGAGCAAGAAAAACCCGGAATACGACTTCAAGTGGTGCCCCGGCTGCGGCGACTTCGGCGTCCGCCGGGCGCTTGAGATGGCGATGCAACGGTGGACCGTCAAGACCGAGCAGCCCATCGAGCAGAACGTCGTCGTGGCGGGCATCGGCTGCTCCGGCAACCTCGTGCACCTGCTGGAGGGCCAGCAGCCCTTCGGCTTCCACGGCATTCACGGCCGCTCGCTGCCCCTCGCCCTCGGCGTGAAGATGGGCAACCCGGAGCTGAACGTGGTCGTCGTCGCCGGCGATGGCGACTTCCTCAGCATCGGCGGCGAGCACATCGCGCCGCAGGCGGCCCGCAACCTGAACGTCTGCGTCGTCGTCATGGACAACGGCGTGTACGGCCTCACCAAGGGCCAGAGCTCCCCGACGACCGTCGAGGGCACCGTCACCTCCTCCACCCCTTACGGCAAGATGGAGGCCCAGGTCAGCCCCCTGCACCTCTACATGACCCTGGGCGTGTCCTTCGTCGCGTCGGGCTTCTCCTCCAAGGTGCGGGAGATGGCGGACCTCATCATGCAGGGCATGGAGCACCCCGGCTTCGCCATCGTCCACGTGCAGTCGCCGTGCACGACCTACAACAATACCTACGATGTCCTGAAGGGCGACCCGGCAAAGGGCATCGCCCCCGTCATCTACGACATTCCGGACGAGCACGACCCCGCCGACCGGTCCGCGGCGATGGCCATGGTCGACTCACCCGGCCTGCCGCTCGGGCTCATCTACCAGGATCCCGGCTCCGTCCCGCTGGAGCAGCGGCTCGCCACGGCCACCGTGAACGCGAGGAGCCGCAAGGCGGAGGACGTCTTCGACTCTCTCATGATCTAGCTCGGACGCGGCCAGCAGAATTGAAGCGGGGCGCCCATCATGGGTGCCCCGCTCGTCTTTGCCTAGCCGGCAGGACTACGCCGCCACTCGCTTCCGGCGGTTGTTGATGTAGTCCACCAGCACGTACTCGCCGAGCTGGTACGGGCTCGTGTAGAACGCGCGCCCCCGGTTGATGCGCGTCATCTTGTCGACGAAGTCCAGCAGGTAGGGGTTGGACTCCAGCATGAAGGTGTTGATGGTGACGCCCTCCTGCGTGCACCGCCGCACCTCCTTCAGCGTCTCCTGCATCGTCCGGAAGCTCGGCGGGTAGCTGAAGGCGGCGTAGTCGCCCTCCATGTGCGCCGTAGGCTCGCCGTCCGTAATCATGATGACCTGCCGCGTCGCGCCCTTGTGGCTGCTCAACAGCTTCCGGGACATCATCAGCGCGTGCTGCATGTTGGTGCCGGATACCCACGCGTTCCACGACGTCTCCGGCAGGTCCTCCTCCTTTATGCGCCGGCCGTAGTCCGAAAAGCCGATGAGGTAGATGGCGTCGCGCGGGAACTTGCTCCGCACCAGCGCGATTAGCGCCAGCGCCACCTTCTTCGCCGACGACCAGCTCCCCCAATGCCCCATCGAGCGGCTCTGGTCCAGCAGCACGCACGTGGCTGCCTGCGTCGCCTGCTCCCGCTCGACGAGCTCGAAGTCGCTGGGGTGCATGCGCACGGGCGTGCCCGGCCCGTTGCGGACGATGGCGTTGCTCAGCGTCTTCTGCAGGGAGATGTCGAACGGGTCGCCGAACTGGTGCTGCCGCGTTGCGCCGGAGAGATCGCCCTGCAGGCCCGCCTCGTAGATCTCGTGGTTGGCGAGCCGGTCCTTCTTCAGGTTGGCGAAGACCTCCTTGAGGGCCTTCTGTCCAATCTTGCGGATGCCGCGCGGCGTCAGCTCCATCCGGTCGCCGTTGCGGCGGATGAAGCCCGCCTCCTCCAGCATCCGCGCGATGTCGCGGAGCTGCTCCAGGTTGCGCCGCGCCTCCTCGCCGAGCAGCCGCTCGATCTCGTCCAGATCAAGGTCGTCGAAGTTGCCGCGCCGGGCGACCTCCTGAATCTGCTTCTCCAACTGGTCCATGTCCTGCAGCTCAGCCATGAGCTGCATCGCCTGCTGCAGGTCGAGCGGGTCGTCGCCCATGAACGGGTAGCGCTGGCCCATCTCGTCGGGGGGCAGGTACTGCGCCATGAGCTGCGCCAGCCGCGCGAGCTCCTGCGCAGTCTCGTCGTCCATCAGCGACTGCATCAGGTCCATGAGCTCTTGCCGCTGCTCCTCCGACATGGAGTTCATCAGCGACTCCATCTGCGCCATCTGCTGGCGCATGTGCTCCAGCAACTCCTGGAAGTTCTGGGGCGGGTTGGGCCCGAACATGCCGCCGTAGCGGTCCATGAACTCCTGGAAGTTGGGCTCGCCGCCTGACTCCAGCATGTCGTTCAGGTCGCGCAGCATCTGCCGCAGCGCCGACATGTCTCCGGGGGTCATGTTCTCCAGGTTCTGGCGCATGTTCTGCACCATGTTGTTGGCCATCTGCCCGCGCAGCTCATCCATGAGCTCCTGGAACTTGCGGGCCGCCTCCGGGTCCATGAACTCGTACTCGTTCAGCTCGCGGATCGCCCCGCCGAGGCTCTCCGGCAGGTTGTCCAGCGTCTCCTTGTTGCGCTCCACCTGCCTGCGCAGGTTCTCGAGGAGCTGGTCCTTCGTGGGGTCCTGTCCGGGCTCGCCGACGCGCTCCTCCGTCTCCTGCACGCGCCGGTCCATGCCCTCGCGCTCCGTGTCGAGGATGTCGTCGAGCTTCTCCTTGATGCCCTCCATGGTGTTTTCCATGTTGTAGCGCTGGAGCTGCTGCTGGCGCTGGCGGCGGAGGCGCTCCATCAGGTCGCGAAGGCCGTCGAGGCGCTGGCCGCCGGGCATCTGCATGCCGCGCCGCATCATGTCTCGCAGCGCGCGGTTGATGTCGCCGTGCTCCATCAGGTCCTCGGCGAGCGCTTCCATGAGCTCGTCCTGGTCCGGATCGAACACCTGCTGCGAGCCGTCCCACTGCGAGTACCGGAACGTGAGCATCGCGCCCCCTTCGGCTTGCGGCTTGATGGACTGGGGTGGGCCTGTTGGAGGTTTGGCCTAGCCTAGACGCCGCCGCGTGGAGTGTCAATGCGGGCCGTCTCCCGCCCGCACTCTTTGCGGTGAACACTTGAAAGGCAGAGTCAGCGGATTCAGTGCAATCACGCTGAATGAGGCAAGAGTTACAGAAGATGATGGAATATCCGGCAAAAGTTATACTTTGGCCACACAAAAATGGATGGACTTGCCTTATAATGTTTCCATGTCCGATGAAAGCCTGATTCTGGCGGGAAAGCCGAGGGGTGGCCCTGGGCGGCTCGGCCTGTCTTCAACGCGGGTACTGCTGCTCACCATAGCGCTTGGGCTGCTGGTCGGCTGTGTCGACCCCGCGGCAACGCCAACACAGACGCCATCCTTCAGCGCGCCGACGTCCACGCCGGTCCTAATGGCCACGCCGATAGCCACGGTTGCGCACCCTGCTGTGCCCCCGGCTCCTGGCATGCCGACAGCCACGGCTGCACCGACGCTGATGTCCCCAGATCCCGACACGCCGACACCCTCGGCTGCCGACCCTTTCGCGAAGTGGAACGAGATGTTGGCGCCGCAACACTGGTGGAGGGACTCCGAACCCTACACGTGCCTGGCTCCGCCGAAGGACACATCCCCCTGGATCGAGGCCGGCATGACTGACCTTGGCGGCTCCGACGCGCTGTCGCTCATCCGGTACTTCGGCAACGGCAGCTACCTGCGCTACGGCTTCATGGGTTTCGAAGGCTGTACGCCGGTCAAGAAGTATGTTGGGGAGCCAGGCCCGGTCACCACGCACCTGGACCCGCCGGTCGACCCAACGTACTACTCCCTCGGCGACCTGGACATCACGGTTGACATCGCCCGTGTGCCGCCGGACGCGCCGGGATGGTTCGAGGACGACGGGATGCGGGAGACGATGACGATGGCGGAGGCGGTGGGCATCCTGAACACGCACGTCGCCCCCTATTACGAGAAGATCTCGGAGGGCAAGCTCAGGATCCGCTTCCTTGCGGGGAACGACTTCGCATTGGAGGGAGAGGGTTCACCCGATGACGTATTCGGCCAGAAGCTGCGGCTTGCAGGGGTGATGGACTGCCGTGGGGATGCCGCCGAAAACTACCCATGCAATCAGGGCGCTCCGGGCGCCCTGAACCGCATCCTGCTGACCGATGTGACGACCGACAGTGGTGGTGATGCGTACAACGGCGATGCCCGATTCGGCCTCGTGAGTCTGCGCGAGGCGAACATGGAAACGCTGGTGCATGAGATGGGCCATGCCTGGATGAGCTGGCCCCACTCCTATACGGAACTTCTGTGGTATCCGTCCGGCGCTCAGGCGAACGGAGAAGCCGACCTTCCCAACCCGTACAGCAATATCCTGGACTTCATGTCGGGCCTTGCCCTGTCGCCGGTGCTGGGCTGGCATCAGGACATGCCTTCCACCCTCGCGGTGAACCGCTACACAGCGGGGTGGATCGACCCCGAGGAAGTCGCGCTGCACCTGAGCGACTCCGGAACATATACGCTGCGTCCTCCGCGCGAGAGGGGCTACCAGTTCCTCGTGATCTCGTCCGGAAGGAAGTACGCATTCACGACGGTCGAGGTGCTGGACGAGCGCAATCCCGTTTACGTGGAAGAGACGCCCACCGTGTACGACCCCTCATCGCCCGGAGGTCTGCGCCCGTTTCGATACAGCGGGGTGCTGGTGAGCCGCTACGACCAGACCACGGGCACGGGAACGTCCGCACGCTTCGGCCCCGCGCTGTACGACGAGCGCAACCCCAACTTCGCTTCGGACGTGGGCTGGGGCAGGGACGACTACTCGGTCATGCACGACGGCGAGGCCCGCGACATCGGCGGCGGCGTTCGACTCCAGGTATCGCGCAACGAGGACGGGAGCTACCAGGTCTCCGTGACCGGGGGCAGGGTTGCGGAGTTCAAGCCCTGGTGCAGAGGCATGTGGTTCGACCGGGAGGAGTATGACACGGGATGCGCCCTGGATGACGCCAAATAGGGCGCCCATCACGTTGCCGCGCAGAGCCTGCCCCGTACTCCGATACGGGGCGGGAACCCAGGGGGGCAGGGAGAGGAGGGGGCACCTCTGACACCAACCCCTCGCGCCAAAGCCCCGCAACCCGCTACCCTCTCCCCATAAAGACCGCACCCGCTTGCGCACGAAGCTCGCCGGAGTTGTTTGGACACCCGGCACAGATAGGATTCGAGCACCGGAACGATTCGTATTTGAAAGGGTTCGAATCCTATCTGGAGAGAGAATCTTCATTCGTTTGCCTATCTAGACAGCTACGATTCGTCCCCCGGATTCGTTCCCTTTCAGCTATCATTCGTTGACCCCATGCTTGCCAACCGCAACTATCGACGGTAGCCCACGGACAGGGAGCGGCAGCCCCGCCCCGTCCTTGCCCGCGCGTAGCTGCCGAACGTATACTTGAAACACTGCATTGCGCCGTGAATGACACTTGCGGCGCGGGGAGCGCTCCACGTGGAATGGGAACCCGTCATCGGCCTCGAGGTGCACGCGCAGCTGCTCACCAAGAGCAAGATGTTCTGCTCGTGCCCCGCGGACTACCAGGAGAATGAACCCAATACCGGCGTCTGCCCGGTCTGCCTCGCCATGCCGGGCGTGCTGCCCGTCATCAACAAGCAGGCCGTGGAGCACGTCATCCGCACGGGCCTTGCGCTCAACTGCTCCATCGGCGAGTTCGCGCAGTTCGACCGCAAGAACTACTCCTACCCGGACCTGATGAAGGGCTACCAGATCTCGCAGTATGAGAACCCCATCTCCTACGGCGGATGGATGACCATCGACAGCGACGGCGAGCCCCGACAGGTCGGCATCACGCGCGCCCACCTGGAGGAGGACGTCGCCAAGCTCCAGCACGCGCGCGACGGCGCGGGGGCAGGCTACGCGCTGATGGACGTCAACCGCGCCGGCGTGCCCCTCATGGAGGTTGTCGGCGAGCCCGACCTCCGCAGCCCGGAGGAGGCGCGACAGTACCTCACCAAGCTCCGATCCATCCTCCAGTACATCGGCGTGTCGACGGCCGACATGGAGCAGGGCAGCTTCCGCTGCGACGCCAACGTCTCTATCCGCCCCAAGGGCTCGACGGAGTACGGCACCAAGGTGGAAGTCAAGAACATGAACAGCCTGCGCGCCGTCGTCCGCTCCCTGGAGTACGAGATTCAGCGACAGACCGAGCTGCTGGAGAGCGGCGGCTCGGTGTCGCAGGAGACGCGCGGCTGGCTGGAGGACCGGGGGGTGACCGTCTCGCAGCGCTCCAAGGAGTACGCGAACGACTACCGCTACCTGCCCGAGCCCGACCTGCCGCCCCTGCTCATCTCCCGCGAGTGGGTCGACGAGGTCCGAGAGAGCCTCCCGGAGCTGCCGGACGAGCGTCTCGAACGGCTGCAGCGCGACTACGGCCTCTCGGCGTACGACGCCGCGCTGCTGACGGCCAACCGCCGCACCGCCGACTACTTCGAGGAGGCCGTCGCCGCGAAGGCGTTGGAGGGCGAGGCACTCCAGGCGCGCGCCAAGGCCATCGCGAACCTGATCAACTCGGAGCTCGCCAGGCTGCTGAACATGGCGGGCATCGAGCTATGGGAGAGCAAGGTCGCCGCGCCCGCGCTGTCGGAGCTCGTCGACCTCATCGATGACCGAACCGTGAGCTCCACACAGGCCAAGCAGGTGCTGGAGGAGGTGTTCGAGACCGGCGACAGGCCGCGAAAGGTCGTCGAGGCGAAGGGGCTCTCGCAGGTCACCGACGAGGGCGCGATCCTCGACGCCGTGCGGGAGGCCCTCGACAGCAACCCGCAGGCCGTCGAGGACTACCTGGGCGGCAAGGAGAACGCGGCCAAGTTCTTGGTGGGACAGGTGATGAAGGTGACGAGGGGCCGCGCCGCCCCAGCAGTCGTCAACCAGCTTCTCGAGGAGCAGCTGGCCGCAAGAAAGCTATAGTCGAGACCGGCCGTCCTGCGCGACAATAGAGGGCGCCGGGAATCAAGGGACCACGAAAGGGAGCAGGGCAAACACATGGGACCGTTCTTGAACGCAACGCTCATCCTGGTGTCAATCCTGCTGATTGGCATCATCCTCCTGCAGGTGCGCGGAGAGGGCTCCGGCGCCTTTGGCCAGGCGCAGAGCACCTTCCGCGTCCGGCGCGGCATGGAACTGCTCCTCTTCCGCTTCACCATCGGCCTCATTGTGCTTTTTGTCGGGCTCGCCATCCTGAGCGCGCGCTTCCACGACCTGTAGGCCGCGATGGCCGCCCCGGTCATCGCGCTCCTCACCGATTTCGGCCTCATCGACACCTACGTCGGCGAGCTCAAGGGCGCAGTCCTCACCGTCAACTCTGACACCACAATTGTGGACATAACACACCACGTTCCGCCCCAGGGCGTCGACGCCGGCGCCTTCCTCCTCGGCAACGCCGCCGATGCGTTTCCCTCCGGCACGGTCTTCATCGCCGTCGTCGACCCGGGGGTCGGCAGTGAACGGAGACCGCTCCTCGTTGAGACGCCCCGCGCCGCCTTTGTTGGTCCCGACAACGGCCTCTTCACCCGCGTCGTGTGGCCCGGAACCGTCGACGGTCCCGCAACCCCTGTCCTCGCGTCGCTTCCGCCTGGCGTGCGGGCGTGGCGGCTCACCAACCCCGCTTACTGGCGCGAGCACGTCAGCAACACCTTCCACGGCCGTGACGTCTTCGCGCCCGTCGCCGCCCACTACGCCTCCGGTGTCGCCGCGGGGACGCTCGGCGAGCGCGTCGACGCGATCTGGCGGCTGCCGGTGCCGCAACCCACGGCGCGGGATGGCGTCGTCACCGGCGAGGTCGTCTACGTCGATCACTACGGCAACCTCGTGACCAACATCCCCGTCACGATTCTGCCAACTGCTGCGGTGGTGGAAGTTGGGGAGCAGCGCATTGAGGGACTGAGCATGCACTACGACGCGGAACGCCCGCTCGTCGCAATCGTCGGCAGCCATGACACGCTGGAGATCGCGGTGCCGGGGAGCAGCGCGGCTGAGGCGCTTGGCGTGGGGCGAGGGGTGCAGGTGCGGGTTGCGCCCGCTTAGTCGTCCAGCAGTGCGCCCAGCCTGTCCACCAACTCCGAGACTTGGGACAGGCCGTCTCTCACCAATCGGGGAGACATCCATCCCTCGTAGAAGTTAATGTGCAGGGAATTGGCCGCATGAAAGAGGATGCCCAGCCTGCGGTCTCCGGCCTCCTCAGCCAAGCGGTCGATCACTGTGAAGAGAGACTGGTGGCTCCTGTGCTGCCATCTCCGTCGATGCGCCACGCACTTGACCATCTGGGCTGCGGCCCCCCATCCCTTTTCCGAGGCTTGACGCAAGTCACCATCGGCCAAGTAGTCCCATGCTCTGGCCATGAAGTCCCTGCCGGTAGACTGGTACCGCTCCACTTGCGTGGTCATGTGCGATCTCCTTAAGGGGATTCTAGCATGCCGGCAGACTGGGGGATATGTGCGCCTAGAGGTCCAGGTTCCCGGGGTTGAGCACCCGCTGCGGGTCGAGCGCCTGCTTCACGCGGCGGAGCGCCTCCAGGCCAGCATCGCCGCGGTCCCGGCGCATCAGGTGCGTCAGCTTGAGCCCGACGCCGTGGCAGTACTCCATCGAGCCGCCCAAGTCCTGCGCTGCTGAGAGGATGTCGTCAACCGCGCGGCCCATCAACGCCGCATCGGGCCGGTCCGCCGGCGACGGGTCGGATATGAGCAGCGAGAAGTACTCAGGCCGGCCCCACAGCGACCACTCGCGCACCGGGATGCCCCGCCCCGCCAGCAGCCGGCGGCAGTAGTCGTGGTACTCGGGCACCGCCGAGGCCGGGATGGCGACGTGCAGGTAGTCCATGCGCCACGGCCGGCGCTGGCGCCGCGCCGCATGCCCGTGCTCCAGCACCTCGCGCTTGTACCGCTCCGCCGACGAGTGCCGTCCGCGCCAGAATTCCTCCACCTCCTCGGTGGGGAGCAGCTCGCCGCCCGACGCGACGCAGATGCGGTGGCCGCGGTCGACCTGGGCCGCCACCTCCTCGCGGTAGCCCTCGAAGGAGAGGTACAGCGTCGTTTCGCTCTCGTCCGGCTGCGACAGGCCGTCGCGGGGGAACTCCTCGTCGAAGTCGATCATGGCGGGGCGCAGGCCGATGGCGTGCATCTCCTGGACGGCGCTGTAGCCCGCCATGAAGCCGTTGAAGCGGTAGGCGCTCAGGTGACGCTCCTCCGGCTGCGGGTGGGCGATAAGCGTGGCGCGGGTGATGATGCCCATGGCCCCTTCAGCGCCGACGAACAGGCTGTCCACATCCGGCCCCGCCACCTTGGGCACGCCCGGCGTCTCGATGACATCTCCGTTGCCGAGGACCACCTGCAGCCCAAGCACCTGCTCGCCCATGCTGCCGTACTTACCCGCGAGGTAGCCCATGCCGTTCGTTGAGATTGCTCCGCCGACGGTCGCGATGGGCCTGCTCCACGGGTCGTGCCCCAGCAGCAGTCCCTGCCGCACGAGCGCGTCTTCCACGTCATCGAGGATGGCCCCGGCGCCGACGGTCGCGCGGCGGCCCTCTCGGTCGATGTCGTGCACGGCGTCCAACCCGCGCAGCTCGACGACGATGGCGCCCTCGACGGGCACGGCGCCGCCCATGACGCCCGTGCCACCGCCGCGCGGCACGAGGGGGATGCCCCGCTCCGAGGCGTACGCCGCCACGGCCGAGACCTCCTCGACGCACGTGGGCGATACCAGTGCCGCCGGAAGCACCTCGACGCCGCCCGTGCGCTGGAACGCGCGGTAGGCCGCCAGCGCGTCGCCGGAGACCCGCGACAGCTCGTCGGCGTCGACGGACACGCGTTGCGGGGGGAGCAGGAGGGACAGGTCGGTGATGATTGAGGTGGCCGTCACGTAAGCCTCGCTCGGTCCGGGAGGGAGAGTGGGTCTGAAAGCATGGCTAGGAGGAGGTGAAGCGCCACTTGGTGCCGTCCGGTGAGTCCTCCAGCGCCACGCCTAGCTCCTGCAGCCGCCCGCGGATGAGGTCCGCCAGCGCGAACTGCTTGTTCGCGCGCAGCTCCTGCCGCACCTCGGTAAGAAGCGCGACGAACGCGTTCGCCGAGTGCTCGGCTGCAACGTCCTCGGGCTCAAGCCGCAGCCCGAGGACCGCCGTGAGCTCTCGCAGGCACTCCTGGGCCGCGCCCAGGGTCTTCCCCTCCTCGCGGCCGCGGTTGATGTCGCGCGCGAGCGAGAATACCGAGGCCAGCGCCTGCGGCGTATTCAGGTCGTCGTCCATGGCGGCGACGAAACGCTCCCGGTACGGGGCCGGGTTGAGGACCTCGCCCGCCTCGGCGCCGTCGCCCTCGAGGGCCGCCCGCAGGCGATCGGCCGCCCGCTGCTGGCCGCGGATGCCGTCCTCCGAGTAGGCGAGCGGGCTGTGGTAGTGCGAGTTCAGGAAGAAGAGCCGCATCGCGTCCGAGCCGAACTTGTCGAGGGCGTCGCGCACGGTCACAAGGTTGCCCAGCGACTTGCTCATCTTGTCCTGGTCCATCTGCAGCAGCCCGTTGTGCACCCAGTGCTGCGCGAAGGGCTCCTGCCCCGTGAAGGCCTCGGTCTGGGCGATCTCGTTCTCGTGGTGCGGGAAGACGAGGTCCTGCCCGCCGCCGTGGATGTCCAGGTTGGGGCCCAGGTAGTGGAGGGCCATCGCGCTGCACTCGATGTGCCAGCCCGGACGGCCCTCTCCCCACGGGCTGGCCCAGGAGGGCTCGCCCACCTTGGACTTCTTCCAGAGCGTGAAGTCCATGGCGTGGTCCTTCTGCACGTTCGGCTCGATGCGCGCGCCCGCCATCATCCCCTCGAGGGAGCGGTGGCTGAGCTTGCCGTAGCCCGGGAAGCTGGTGACGCGGTAGTACACGTCGCCCTCGGACTCGTAGGCGTAACCCCGTTCGATCAGCCCTTCGATCATCTCGATGATCTGCGGGATCTCGTCGGTGACGCGGGGGTACATGTGGGCGGGCTGGATGTTGAGGCTGGCCATGTCCATGAGGTACTCCTCGACCAGCTCCTCCACCAGCATCACGGGCGACGTCCCCATCCGGTCCGCCGCGTCGATGATCTTGTCGTCGATGTCCGTGAAGTTCTGGACGTGCTTGACCTCGTAGCCGGAGAACTCCAGGTAGCGGCGCAGCGTGTCGAAGTAGACGTAGCTCATCGCGTGGCCGACGTGCGCCGAGGAGTAGGGCGTGACGCCGCAGACGTACATCTTCACGGTGTCGTCGTGGGGCGCAAACTCGCGCTTTTCGCCGGACAGGGAGTCGTAGAGCTTCACGGGGTTTCCTCCAGGAGGGCCACGGCATGCACGGCGATGCCCTCGCCGCCGCCGATGGCCCCGAGGCCGTCATTGGTCTTGGCCTTGACGTTTATCTGCTCCGGTCTGGCCGACAGGCACTCCGCTATGCACGCTTGCATGGGCGCCAGGTGCGGCTTCATCACGGGCTTTTCAGCTATGATTGTAGCATCCAGATTGACCAGCCTCCAACCGCTGCCGCCCACCAGCGCCGCCACGCGCCGGAGCAGCTCCCGGCTGTCCGCGTCCTTGTACGCCGGATCGCTGGAGGGGAACTGGCCGCCGATGTCGCCGAGGCCGGCGGCGCCCAGCAGCGCGTCGATGACGGCGTGCAGCAACGCGTCGCCGTCGCTGTGGCCCAGCAGGCCGCGGTCGTGGGGGATGGTGACGCCGCCGAGCACCAGGGGACGGCCCTCGACCAGGCGGTGAATGTCGTACCCGTTCCCTATGCGGATGGCGACACCTCCGCCATACCGCGGGCGGCGAGGATGGCCTCGGCCATCGCCAGGTCCTGCGGCGTGGTGACCTTCAGGTTGCCGTAGTCGCCTTGAAAGACGCGGACGTCGTGCCCCAGCCGCTCCAGCATGGTGGCCTCGTCCGTAACGTCGTCATTCGACTGCGCGAAGGCCCGTTCGAGCAGATCGCGGCGGAACACCTGCGGCGTCTGCACGGCCCACAGCCGCGAGCGGTCCAGTGTCTCGACGACGCGGTCGCCGTCTTCCACGACCTTCACCGTGTCCGTCACCGGCACCGCAGCAACGGCCACGCCTGTCGCCTTCGCCGCCTCCAACCCGCGGTAGACCATCGAGCGCCCGACGCACGGCCGCGCGACATCGTGGATGACGACCCATTCCACCTTCGGCAGCCGCTCCAGCCCGCGTCGGACCGAGTCTTGGCGTCGCTCGCCGCCGGTGCAGATGCTCCAACCGACGGACCACCCACGCCGCATGAGCACGTACTGTCCCTGCTCCAGGTTGCGCTCAGACACGACGATCATGCCGGCGGCCACCTCCGGCACCGACGCCATCACGCCGAGGCAGTGGTCGAGGATGGGGCGACCGCGTAGATTGGCGAACACCTTGTCGATGCCCTCCATACGGCGGCTCTCGCCCGCCCCCACCAGAATGACGCCAATGTGGCCCGGCAACTGTCTTCTCCGCGACTGAAATTGCTCTACGCGCTGGGAGTCAAGAGGGCAAGGTGCGCATTGCGAATCTCAGCATAGCATAGGGCAGATAGCCGAAAAAGCTGCGCCCCGCCTTTGGGGACGGCTACCCGGCCCGGACGTACCGCTCCAACGCCGCGCGGTAGTCCTCAAGGGTGTTGATGTCGAGGCGCACCATGGGGTCGCCGAGCTCCACGCGCTGCAGGCTGTCCAGGTGCCGGCCCACGACCTCGCGGATGCCCTGGCGCTCCTCGGAGATGGCCAGCAATTCCGCCCGCAGCGAGGCGTGGAAGACGATGGGGTGCCCGCCACGGCCCTCGTAGGTGGGGTGCGTCACGTGGGCGTTGCCCGCCAGGTGTACTTCAATGACGCTGCGGATGATCGCGGGCGTGCGCGGTTGGTCGACGGCCAGCAGCAGGATGCTGTCTGCGTCGGCGTCGACGTGCGACACGCCCAGCCGCACCGAGGTGGTCTTGCCCTCCGGCGCGCGCTGGTTGACCACGGTGCGGACGTTTGAGATGTCCGTAACGCAGGCCTCCGCGTCGAGCGTGGTCGGCCCGAGCACGACCACGATGGGGGCGGCTCCCGATTCCGCCAACGACTCGACTTGGTAGCGCACGAGAGGAACGTCGCCCCACAGCAGCAGGGGTTTGGGTTGGCCCATTCGTGAGGACTCGCCCGCGGCGAGCAGGACAGCGGCGACGCCGGGCACGCCTAGCTCCTGCCGGGGACTGCCGTGCCCTTTTCGCGGGCGATGCCGAAGAGGCGGTTGTCCATCTGCAGCGCGGAGCCGCTGGCGCCATGCCTGAGCGCCACGATCTCCGACATGATGCTGAGCGCGATCTCCTCCGGCGTCCGGCCGCCCAGGTCAAGGCCAACGGGCGCGCGCACGGCGCGGATGCGCTCCTCCGGGATGCCTTTGCGGAAGAGCTCCTCGAAGATCATGAGGTTCTTGCGCTTGCTGCCCAGGATGCCGACGTAGCTCGCTTTGGAGCGCACGGCCGCTTCCGCGGCCATGTCGTCATAGCGGTGGCCGCGCGTCGCGACGACGACGGCCGTGTTGGGCGTGATGGGGATGCTCTCAAGGCCCTTGTCGTACTCCGCGACGATGGTCTCCACCGCGTCCGGGAACCGCTCGGGGTTCGCGAACTCCGGGCGGTCGTCCACGACGTAATACTGGTACCCCAGCGGGCCCGCCAGGGTGGTGAGCGCCTTGGAGATGTGGCCGCCGCCCATGACGACCAGCGTCGGCGGGAGGGTGAACGCCTCGATGAACAACTGGAAGCCCTCGTCCGTCGTGTGGTGCTCGCACTTGCCGTAGTCCAGCAGCAGCTCGATGCGGTCGATGGCCTGCGCGTCGAGCGTCTCGCTGCTGAGGGTGCCCTTTGTATTACGGGCCGCGTCCAAGTACAGCTTCGTGCCGACGGCCAGCGACGAGCCCTCCGGCGCGCCCACGAGCGTCGCGATGCCGATTGCCGTGTCGCCGTCGTAGGCCCGCTCTACCTTGCGGAGCTCCGGGAGCACGTCAACCGGCTCGCGGATGGGGTCGAGCAGGAAGTGCATGGTGCCGCCGCAGATGAGACCGTCCCGCGCGGCCAGCTCCTCGGTGAGCTCGTAGTCGCGCACCTCTGCGGGGCCGCCGCCGCGCAGCAGCATCTTGGCCGCGAACCAGATGTCGCCCTCGACGCAGCCGCCGCCCAGCGTCCCGACGCCGCTGCCGTCGGCGCGCACGAGGAGCTTGGCGCCGGGCTTCTGCGGCGTGGAGCCCTCCGTCTGGATGACGGTGACCAACACGCAGGGGTCACCGGCCTCCAGGGCCTTGACGGTCTCATGAAACACGTGCTGCATGTCTGCGCGACCTCCACGCGGCTGGCACCATTCTACCGCAGCGCCCCAAGCCGTGCAGCCCTGCACTGCTTCGGCTTCCAAATGAGACAGCGCCTCGGCTCTCGCCGGGGCGCTGCCATGCGTCGCTTCGTTGGTTTCTAGTACAGGTGGCAGTTCACGAAGTGGCCGGGGGCCATCTCCTTGCGCACCGGGATCTCCTGTGAGCAGATGTCCATCGCGTACGGGCACCGGACGTGGAACCGGCAGCCGGAGGGCGGGTTGATGGGGCTGGGGACCTCACCGCGCAGGATGATCTCCTCCCGCTGTGAGTCCGGGTTCGCAGTCAGCGCCGCCGAGAATAGGGCCTTCGTGTACGGGTGGAGCGTGTTGTCGTACAGCTCGTTCGTCTCGGCCTGCTCCACAATCTCGCCGAGGTACATGACCGCCACCTCGTTGGCGAGGTAGCGGACGGTGGCGAGGTTGTGGGCCACGAGCAGGTAACCGACACCGAACGACTCCTGCAGGTCCTTCAGCAGGTTGATGATCTGCGCCTGAATGGACACGTCCAGAGCCGAAACCGGCTCGTCCAGGCAGATCAGCTTGGGGTTGCCCACCAGCGCCGCCGCGAGGGCCAGCCTCTGCCGCTGGCCGCCGCTGAACTCGTGCGGGTACAGGGTGGACTGCTGCGTGCGAAGCCCCACCTGCGTCAGCAGGTAGTCGACGCGGTCATAGGCTTCGACCTTGGTCACCTTCTGGTTGACCACCAGCGCCTCGGAGATGATGTCGCGCACGCGCATGCGGGGGCTGAGGGAGCTCCACGGGTCCTGGAAGACCGCTTGGACGTCCGTGTGGTACTGCTTCAGCTCCTCGCCCTCCATCTGGTGGACGTCCGAGTTCTCAAGCGAGATCTGGCCGGTAGTCGGACGCTCCAGCCGGAGGATGAGTTTTGCGGTGGTCGTCTTGCCGCACCCGGACTCCCCCACCAGCGCGAGCGTCTCGCCCCGCCGGATGGTGAAGTTGATGTGGTCGACCGCCTGCACCCAGCCGATGATCTTCTGGAGCACGAGCCCCTTGGTCACCGGGAAGTACTTCGTCAGGTCTGTAGCCCGGAGCAGGACGTCCTGTTCCATGATGCCTCCAATTAGCCTGTTATACGGCGGCTTCCGCCACCTTGTGCCACTCCGACTGCCCTTCCAGCAGCCAGCAATCGGCCGTGTGGCCCTGATCATCGGAGAAGGAGGACGGGTATGCCTCCAGACACTTGTCCGTCACGAACTCGCACCGGTTGGCGAACCGGCACCCGACGGGCAGATCGAACAGCGCCGGCGGCTGCCCCTCGATCGAGTACAGCTTATCGACGTGCTTCTCCTCCATGGAGGGCACCGAGGCCATCAGGGCCTTGGTGTACGGGTGGGAGGGGTTCTTGAACAGCGTACGAATCTCGCCCTGCTCCACCACACGGCCGGCGTACATGACCAGCACCCTGTCGCACATCTTGGCCACCACGCCCATGTCGTGCGTGATGAAGATGATGGAGACGCCGGACTCCGCCTGCACCTGCTTCAGCAGGCGGAGGTACTGGGCCTGAATCGTCACGTCGAGCGCCGTGGTGGGCTCGTCGCAGATGAGCACACGCGGCGTGCCGGCGATGGCCATGGCGCCCACCACGCGCTGCTTCATGCCACCGCTCATCTGGTGGGGGAAGTCGTGGACCCGGCGCTCCGGCGCCGCCACGCCCATCCTTCGCAGAATGTCGACGGCCCGCTCGCGCAGCCCCCGCTGCTGCTCCTCCTGGTAGTACATGCCCAGAGCTTCCACCATCTGGTTGCCGACGGTGAACACGGGGTTCAGGGAGGTCATGGGGTCCTGCAAAATCATGGAGATCTTCTGGCCCCGGACGAAGCGCATCTCGTTCTCCGGCCGCTCAAGGATGTTCTCCCCGTCCAGCCAGATCTCGCCGCTGACGATTCGCGCCGCCGGCTTGGGCGCAAGGCGAAGCAGCGTCAACGCCGTCATGCTCTTGCCACAGCCGGACTCGCCCACGATGCCAAGGGTCTCACCCTCACGCACCTGGAAGTTCAGGCCGTCCACTGCCTTGGTGATGCCCCAGCGCGTGTAGAGGTAGGTGCGCAGGTCCTTGACGTCGAGGACCACGTCGCCAATGTTCTTCTCCGGTTCCTGATAGACTTCCGACTGTGTGGTCATAGCGTTACACCTGCCGCAGTTTCGGGTCCAACTTGTCGCGGAGCCAGTCGCCCATCATGTTCATGGAGAGCACCACGAACATGATTGCGAGACCGGGCATGACGGCGATCCACCAGGCGCTCGCGATGTGGTCGCGCCCGTCCGCCACCATGACGCCCCACGCCGGGTTCGGCCGCGGAATGCCGGCGCCGAGGAAGCTCAGCGTGGCCTCCAGCAGGATGACGGTGCCCACCTGCAGCGTCGCCAGCACGATGAGCGTGTTCACCACGTTCGGGAAGACGTGCTTGACGATGATGCGCAGGTTGGAGCAACCGGCCACACGCGCACGGGCCACGAAGTCCAGCGCCTTGATGGACAGGACCTCTGCGCGGATTTGGCGAGTGTATCTCGACCATAGGAGCACGGATATCACTCCAATGGCCGTATAGAAGCTTGGACCAAACACCGCCACAATCACCAAGGCCATCAAGATGAGCGGCAGCGCAAGGAAGGTGTCCACCACCCTCATGATGAGGTGGTCAACCCACCTGCCAAAGTAACCGGAGACGAGGCCCAGTGTCGTTCCGATGGTGCCTCCAATCGCCAGCGCGGAGAGCGAGACCATCAGGGAGATGCGCGAGCCGTGCATGATGCGGCTCAGGATGTCCCGGCCCTGCTTGTCGGTCCCCAGGATGTTGGTCCAGGTACCGGGCTTGTCCGGATTCCCCTGGTCCCACACCGGCGGGGTAAGCCGCTTGCTGAGCTGCTGCTTCAGCGGGTCATGGGGCGCGGTAAAGTCCGCCGTCAGCGCCGGAAAGACCAGCACCAGGAAGAGAATGGTCAGCCAAACAACCGGATATTCCTTGAAGATGAGGGTGCCGAGGTTTCGCAACCTCGTTGGACTGTACCAGGGCAGCCTCTGCGGCAGTTGAAGAACGCTTCCCTCAGTTGCCATTGTCGGTACTCCCTATCCTTTCGATTAATCGGTCCAGCAGCGTCTCTCGCTTACGAGAACCTGATGCGTGGGTCGATGTATGCGTACAAGATGTCGATGAGCAGGTTCATGCCGATGAATAGCACTGAGATGAACATCGTCACGGCCTGGATGACCTGGTAGTCGCGGGCGTTCACCGCCTGCAGCGCCAGCAGGCCGACGCCCGGCCACGCGAACACCGTCTCGATGGTCACCGAGCCGGTCATCTGACCGACGACGATGGCGCCAAACACGGTCAGCGGGGGGATGGCGGCGTTCTTGAGGCCGTGCTTCCACACTACCTTCCACTCCGGAAGGCCCTTGATTCGAGCAAGCTTGATGTACTCGCTGTCAAGGACGTTCAGCATGGAAGAGCGCGTGAGGCGCATGAAGGACGCGACGGAGAACCACCCCAGCGCCACGGCCGGCAGCACCATGTTCGAGATGCCGCCTCGACCGGACGTGGGGAACCACCCAAGCTGGACGGCGAAAATCCAGATGAGCACGATGGCCAGCCAGAAGGAGGGAAGCGACTGCCCAAGCAGGGCGATCAGCTTCCCGATAGTATCGAGCATCGTCCCCTTCTTCACAGCTGACATAACTCCGATGGGCACGGCTAACAGCACCGATACACCAATGGAGACTACCGCCAGCTGAAGGGTGGCCGGCAGGTGCAGGATCACCAGTTCCATCGCCGTGCGGCCCTGCCACTTGAAGGAGGGGCCGAACTCGCCACGCGACGCGTTCTTCACGAAGGTGAAGTACTGCACGTACCAGGGGTCGTTGAGGCCCCACAGCTCGCTGATGCGGATGAAGGTCTCGTCGTCTGCCTCATCGGGCAGGAGCACGTCGAGGGGGTTGCCCGACAAGCGGGCCAGGGAGAACACGATGATGCTCACCCCGATGAGGGTAAACACCGATTGGATCAGCCTGATGATGATGTATCGCTGCATAGCCTCCTCAATTCTCCTGGGTGCTTTGGACTGACGCGGCTTACAGAGTGCGCAGATTCTACCCCTAACGTCAATAATGCGCCAATGGTTCCACAGGGCCTTTGGGGGGGAACTGCCACGGAGGGCGCAACTTATCCCTCCCCCCGGGCACCGACTGAGATTTGAAAATAAGTATCATATCGGTCGTTCAACTGTCAAGCTGTTGAACCCACTTGTGAGCAATGTCGCACCCGCGCGCGGGTGCGACATTGCAACAACTTATTCTCCTTATGGCCAGTGCCGCATCCGACCCTGTTCCGCCGCCCACAGGCCGAAATGCAGCAGTCCACGAAGCCCCATCGGCCGGCCAAGGATGCTCGACTCGTACCACCGCTTGCG
>JAPPNT010000219.1:0-2310 GCA_028873745.1 Chloroflexota bacterium
GCGTGTCGGGGGGGGGGGGGGGGGGGGGGGGGTTTGGTGGTTTTTTTGGGCCGGGGGGGGGGGGGGGGGGGGGGGTGCGCGTGGGGTTGGGGGCAGGGGGGCCTGGGCACCGGCTTTCGCCGGTGAAACGATGGATTGGGTGCGGGAGAGCATTGTTTTTCCTTGGGGGCGCCGGGCCTCCGGGCCCTCTTCGAGCGCCCCCTGTAGACCCCTTCGCCGTCGCTCTGGGCTAAGGGGGGGTGTATCCCCGCCTAGCGCGGGGCGGGGCTTGTCGCTACTCGCCCCTACGGGTGTGTGGGGTGGTTGGCGCGTTGACCCGTGTTTGCGGCAAACCTATACTCGGCGGGGCGCTGCGCCTTCCTCTCGGCGGCGCGTATACCACCAAGAAGGACACGAGAATGGATGCTGAAGTGCGGACGCAGGTGCTGGTCGTTGGGGCGGGGAACGCGGGGCTGTCGGCGGCGGTGGCGGCCCGGCAGCGGGGCGCGGAGGTCGTCGTGCTGGAGAAGGCGCCTCGGGAGCATCGCGGGGGGAACAGCGCGCTGACGGTGCACATGCTGTTCGCGTACGAGGGCGTCGAGGACGTGAAGCCGCTGGTGGGCGACCTGCCGCCGGACGTGATGCGGCGCATGGAGGAGCGGGTCACGCGGTACACCAAGGACATGTACTACGACAACATCATGCGGGTCACGGAGGGGAAGAGCGACCCGGAGCTGGCGACGATCCTGGTGGAGCGCTCGGCGGACACGGTGCAGTGGATGCGGGGGCTGGGGCACCTGTGGGAGCCGACCTTCGAGAACCCGGTGTCGGCGAACGTGGTCTCGTGGGAGGGCGGCGGACACGGGATGTCGACGCGGTGGTTCGACGCCTTCGAGCGGCTGGGCGGGACGGTGCTGTACGACACGCAGGCCGTCGACCTGCTGCAGGACGAAGAGGGACGGGTGACCGGGGTTCGAGCGCTGGGGCTCAACGGGTTCATGAACATCCACGCGGGCGCGGTCATCATGGCGGCGGGGAGCTTCGAGTCCAACGCGGAGATGCGGGCGCGGTACCTGGGGCCGCTGTGGGACACGGTGAAGCTGCGCGGCACGCCGTTCAACACGGGCGAGGGGCTGCAGATGGCGATGAACATCGGCGCGCTGCCGAACGGGAGCTGGTCCAGCTGCCACGCATCGCCGCAGGACGCCGAGCGGCCGGCCTTCGACTACCCCGGCTACAACAAGACGGGGGACTTCTGGAGCCGGTACTCGTACCCGTTCAGCGTGATGGTGAACCTGTACGGCAGGCGGTTCGTCGACGAGGGGGAGACGTGGCGGGGGCTGACGTACGCGAAGATGGGGCGCGCGATCCTGGCGCAGCCTCGCGGCGCGGCGTTCCAACTCTTCGACGCGAAGCACCGGCAGCTCGACGTGATCCGCGGGTACGAGAAGGCCACGGGGTTCTCCGCGAACACGCTGGAGGAGCTGGCCGAGAAGCTGGGCATTCTGGACATCCCGACGTTCATGCAGACGGTGCGCGACTACAACGACGCGACGCAGCCGGGGGAGTTCGGGGCGTTCCGGCTCGATGGGCTGGGGGCGCCGGGGCTGGAGCCACCTCGGAGCAACTGGGCGCTGCCGCTGGACACGCCGCCGTTCGAGGGGTTCCCGGTGTGCTGCGGGATGACGTTCTGCTTCGGCGGGCTGAAGACTTCGGTGAACGCGGAGGTCGTGCACACGATGGACCGGCCGATTCCGGGGCTGTACGCCGTCGGCGAGATGCTGGGCGGGCTGTGGCACTGGAACTACCCCTCGGGCGGCGGGATGATGGCGGGGGCGGTGTTCGGGCGGATTGCGGGGACGCACGCGGCGGGGGTGGTGGGGTAGAGGCCCTTCGACAGGCTCAGGGCGAACGGATCCATTGTCCCCTGACGGCGAATTGTTCCAAATTGATTCAATTCTCTGTTTCCGTAGCTGGAGGGAGTGTTTCCAGCTACGGGTTTCTTTTGTTCTTTGTTTTTCATTTTCGCGGAAACGATTCGCTCGCCAGCTATGACGACGGCTGCGACGGCTCGGTTTTTCGTCGGGCGTGGGACGTTCAGGGTGTTGTTCGTGCGGCTGCGGTTTCGAGTGCCATGCGGGAGAGGGTAGGGGGTGTGCGGGCGTTTGCGCGAGGGGGTGGTGTCAGGGGGTGAGGGAGCGCCCTTCGACAGGCTCAGGGCGAACGGGCGGGGGGGGGGGGGGCCCCGCGGCGCCCCCCCCCGGGGGGGAGGGGTTGGGGGGGGGGTTGTTGGCCCCCCAAACAAAGAATAAATAAGACACGTAGACCAGA
>JAPPNT010000219.1:2320-4509 GCA_028873745.1 Chloroflexota bacterium
GCGGCCGCCCGGGGCGCCCCCCCCAGGGTGGGGTGGGGGTAGTTGGGGTTAGTTCGCCGCCGCTATCACTTGCATTACGTCTGCCAGTGCGCCTTCGCGGTCGTCGCCTGCGATGACGGGGTGGGCCATTAGTTCGCCGAAGCCGTAGCTTAGCCAGCGGTGTAGGCCGTCGGCTACTTCTTCGCGGTTGCCCCAGACTACTGTGCCGTCGATCATGCCGTCGCTCCAGGTGCCCTCGGAGGCCTCCGGGTAGCCGGCGTCGGTGAACATGCGGACGTAGAAGGGCGCGCGGGGGTAGTTGGCGAGCTGCGCCCGGACGGCCTCGCGGACGGCGTCACGGTCCTCGGTGATGCAGACGGGGACGTGGGCGATGAGGGGCGGGGCGTCGCGGCCGGCCTTGTCGGCGCCGCGCCGGATGGCGGGGAGGGCGGAGTCGCGGAGGTAGGCGGAGGGGCAGACCCATGACAGGGCGGGGATGCCTCGCGCGCCACAGAACTCGAAGCTCGCCGAGCGGAGGGCGGACGCCATGAGGGGGACGTCGGGCGCGGAGGGCGTGCGGGTGTGGGCGGTGTAGAACTGGCCGTCGACGTCGACCTGGCCGTCGGTGAGGAGGGCGTCGACGATGTCCATGTACTCGCCGAGGCGGGTGAGAGGCTTGTTGAAGTCGAAGCCGAAGGTGTTCTGCATCGTCGTCTGGTGGCTGGGGCCGATGCCGAGGCGGAAGCGGCCGGGCGCAAGCTGGGCGACGGCGACGGCCTGCTGGGCCATGATGATGGGGTGGCGGGGCATGTTGGGGACGATGGCCGTGCCCATGAGGACGCTGCTCGTCTGGGCGCCGGCGGCGGCAAAGGTGGCCATGGGGTCGGCGCCGCCCGCGCCGCCGATGGTCATCCACACGGCGGGGACGCCGGCGTCCTCGGCCTGCTTGATGCGCGCGACGGCTGCGGCGGCGGTGGGTTCCTGGACTACGAGGCCGATCATGGTTGTTTCCTTTCCGGTCTTCAGTTGTTCATGGGCGCGCGTGGGGCACTCCCGCCCCTCCCCGCCCCCTGGGTTCCCGCCTGCGCGGGAACGACGGGCGATTTGGCCCTACTTCGCCTCCACCAGGGGCATGTTGTGGTGGGCGCGGACCTCATTGATCATCTGGAGGACGCGGTCTCGGTAGGGTTTGTACTCCAGCTCGAACTCCGTGAGGAGGCGGGAGTTGTCGACCAGGTAGTTGTCGGAGTGCTCCAGGCCGCCCTCGTCGTCGAAGGTGATGTCGGCGTCGGGGATGAACTCGCGGACGATGTCGGCGAGTTCGCCGAGGCTGATCTGGGTGCCGCCGGAGTTGTAGACCTCGTAGCGGGAGGAGTCGGCGAGGGTGACGCGGGTGAAGATCTCTGCGATCTCGTCGACGTGGAGGGGCAAGCGGCGGATGGCCTTGTAGGGGAAGTTGATGGGCAGGCCCTCGGCGGGCTCCGTGATGCAGCGGACGTGGTCGGTGGAGCCGCGGACCTTGTCGTAGCCGGTGACGTTGGACGGGCGGATGCCGGTGATGTTCATGCCGTAGATGCGGTTGTACTGGGAGGCCTGGTACTCATTGAACATCTTGTGCTTGGCGTACTGGCGCGTGCCGTAGGTGGCGTCGTCCTCGGTAGTCATGCGGTCGCCGAAGTTGGTCTGCAGGCCGCTGACGGCGATGGAGCTGGCGTAGGTAACGCGGTTGATGCCGCAGAGGCGGGCGGCCTCAAAGACGTTGTCCATGCCGAGGATGTTGATGCGGAGAGAGAAGTGGGGGGTGTCCTCGCCGGAGCCGAGGAGGTAGGCGAGGTTCATAATGCGGTCGGGCCGGACGGCCATGACGGCCTTGATGACGTCCTCAAAGCTGGTGATGTCGCCGCCCATGACGCGGACGGCGTCGCCGTAGGCGGAGTAGTCGGCTGAGGCGGGGTTGAGGTCGACGACGACGACCTGCTGGCCGCGCTCGACGAGGAGGGGGATGGCGCGTCGTCCGATGAAGCCGGTGCCGCCGAAAACGAGGGTGGTCATGTGCGCTCCTTCTGGTTCTGGTTTGGGTTGCCCGTGGTGTTTGCCCTTCGACAGGCTCAGGGCGAACGGGACGAGCGCCGTTGAGGTAGGCGCCCCTATCCTACCGTTCAGCCGCGTTCGGGGGAAGGGACTGGTTTCTTGGATACCGGCTTTCGCCG
>JAPPNT010000096.1:0-1303 GCA_028873745.1 Chloroflexota bacterium
GATTCACGAAGGCGTCAAACACTTGTGCCACAGGTCGACGAATGAGCAACTCGATTTTCGCAACAATCTGGTCGTCGAGAGGCATTTGCTTATGGGTCCTTCGTTCGGCATCCGGTGATCTGACGCATGCCAATGTCTGAGTATCTTGGATACTCACGCGGCACGGTCTATCGATAGCGTGGTGGAGATAGGGGGATTCGAACCCCCGACCCCTTGCATGCCATGCAAGTGCTCTTCCAGCTGAGCTATATCCCCACAGACACAAGAGGAAAGAGATTTCACTATAGCAAAGGCCGCTTTTGTGCACAAGTTGACCTTTACCCTACTACCCTTGCGCTTGCGTGTGGGGTTATACTGTGCCCATTGACAATGCACCCCGGTGCGGATAGCGCATCGTCCCGGTGAACACCCCCTGCCGCCGCCAGGGGTCGAACTTATATCTGCCAGAGTGTCCAGGGGGACCCTGGGGAATGGGCAGACCATGCAGATACCGGTAACGGAAGACACTCGCAAGCAGGAACTCTTCTCCCTCTGCGCCTCCCTCCTTGAGCGCCGTCCCCTCATCGTTGCCAGCAACCGCGGCCCCCTCGAGTTCCACATCAGCCCCGAGGGCAAGCTCCAGCCTCGCCGCGGCTCCGGCGCCGTCGTCACCGCCCTCAACAGCCTGATCCAGCACTTCGAGTTCAGCTGGGTCGCCAACGCCATGGGCGAGGGCGACCGGCGCGCGCAGCAGGCCGCCGAGTCCTCCAACATCCCGTCGCCGCTGCCCAACCAGAAGGTGTCGGCCCGCTACGTCATCACGCCGCGCCGCGCCTACCACAAGTTCTACAACGTCTTCTGCAACCCCCTTCTCTGGTTCCTCCAGCACTCCATGTGGAGCCCGGCCTACACCCCCAACCTCGACAGCACCGTCCACGACACCTGGGCCACCGGCTACACCCCGGTCAACCAGGCCTTCGCTGACGCGATCGTCGCCGAGGCCGCGGACGGCGCTCCGCCCGTCATCATGCTGCACGACTACCACCTCTACCTCACCCCCGGCATGGTGCGAAAGGAGATCCCGGACGCCGTCATCTCCCACTACCTGCACATCCCGTGGCCCTCGCTCCGCACGTGGCAGCTCCTGCCCGGCTACATCCGCACCGCCATCTGCGAGAGCCTCTGCGCCTGCGACGTCGTCGGCTTCCAGTCGCGCTGGGACGCCCGTGCCTTCCTCGAGTGCTGCGAGGCCTTCATCCCCGGCTCCGTCGTCGACTACACCGAAGGCACCGTCGAGAGCGCCGGCCGCTGCACGCTCGTGCGC
>JAPPNT010000096.1:1313-4504 GCA_028873745.1 Chloroflexota bacterium
ACGAGGTCCGCGCCATCGCCGAGTCCCAGCGCGCGACCGAGTTCCACGCCAAGGTCTCGGAGTACACGGCTGAGCACACCATCGTCAGGGTGGACCGCGCCGAGCCCAACAAGAACATCATCCGCGGCTTCCGCGCCTACCAGACCATGCTGGAAGCCCACCCGGACCTGCGGGAAGAGGTCACCTTCCTCGCCTTCCTCGTGCCCTCCCGCACCCACACCAAGCAGTACGAGCGCTACATGGAGGAGATCGAGGCCCTCGTCCGCCAGATCAACAACTACCACGGCAGCCCCAACTGGCAGCCCATCCACGTCTTCACGGAGAACAACTACACCCAGGCCATCGCCGGCCTCCGCCTGTACGACACCCTCCTCGTCAACCCCGTCGTCGACGGCATGAACCCCGTCGCCAAGGAGGGCCCCGTCGTCAACAACCGCCACGGCGTCCTCGTCCTCTCCGAGGGCTCCAGCGCCTTCGAGCAGCTCCGCGACGGCGCCATCGCCATCTCCCCCGCCGACATCGAGGGCACCGCCGAGGCCCTCTACCAGTCCGTCACCATGCCCGCCGAGGAACGCCTCCGCCGTTCCGAGTCGCTGGTCGCATCCATTGAGCGCGAGGACTCCGTCCACTGGCTCCTTTCCCAGCTCCGCGACATAGACATCCTCACGCAATCATAGCCTCCGGATTGCTTGCACAGGCCCCCCGTCTGGTTTAGACTACGCCCGTCCTGGCGTTGATTGCCGTCGAGTGCTATTGCTATGCGTCGGCCTTCGCCAACGGAAACAGTCCAGAGGAGGAAACCGTGAAGCACGAGCTGCCCGATCTGCCATACGCAATGAACGCCCTGGCCCCCCACATCTCCAACGAGACCCTGGATTTTCACTACGGCAAGCACCATCAGGCCTACGTCAACAACCTGAACAACCTCATCCCCGGCACGGAGTTTGAGGAGTCCTCCCTTGAGGACATCATCGTCAAGGCTCCCGCCGGCACCATCTTCAACAACGCCGCGCAGGTCTGGAACCACACCTGCTACTGGAACAGCATGAGCCCCCAGGGCGGCGGCGACCCCTCCGGCGCCGTGGCCGAGGCCATCAACGCCTCCTTCGAGTCCTTTGAGGAGTTCAAGAAGCAGTTCACCCAGCGCGCCGCCACCAACTTCGGCTCCGGCTGGACCTGGCTCGTCAAGAATGCCGACGGCTCTCTCGCCATCGAGAACACCAGCAACGCCGGCAACCCCATGACCAACGGCCAGACCCCCATCATCACCTGCGACGTCTGGGAGCACGCCTACTACATCGACTACCGCAACGTCCGCGCCGAGTACCTCGAGGCGTGGTGGCGCCTGGTCAACTGGGAGGCCGTCGCCAAGGGCATCGCCTAATCTCACCTCACGCGAAACGCGAAGGGCTCCGAGCCGAATGAAGCTCGGAGCCCTTTCGATTGCCCTTGCCTGCCGGCCTACCCCGCGGCCGCCTTCTCCATCGCGGCGTCAGCCGCCGCCAGCGTCAGCTCCAGGTCCTCCGGCGTGTGCACCGTCGACACAAACGCCGCCTCGAACGCCGACGGCGCGAAGTACACGCCCTGCTCCAGCATCGAGTGGAAGAACCGCGCGTACGCCGCCGCGTCGGAGCGCGTCACCGCCTCCCAGCCGTCCACTGGCCCGGGGTTGAAGAACATGCTGAACAGCGACCCGACCCGGTTGACCGTCACCGGCACCTCGTGCGCGTCCGCCGCCGCCTGCAGCCCCGCCGTCAGCTCGACCGCCGTCTCTTCGAGCCGCTCGTACACCCCCGGCAGCTCCAGCGACTTCAGCGTCGCGATGCCCGCCGCCACGGCCACCGGGTTCCCCGAAAGCGTCCCCGCCTGGTACGCGGGCCCCAGCGGCGCAACTTGCTGCATCACGTCGCTTCGCCCACCGTACGCGCCGATGGGCATCCCGCCGCCGATGATCTTCCCGAGCGTCGTCAGGTCCGGCGTGACCCCGTATAGCCCCTGCGCCCCCCCGTGCGCGACGCGGAACCCCGTGATCACCTCGTCGAAGATGAGCAGCGCACCGTGCTCGCTCGTAATGTCCCGAAGCCCCTGCAGAAAGCCCTCGCCCGGCGGCACGACACCCATGTTGCCCGCCACCGGCTCCACGATCACCGCCGCGATGTCGCCCCTATGCGCCGCGAACTGCTCACGCACGCTGTCCATGTCGTTGAAGTCGGCCAGCAGCGTCTCGCCCGCGTACGCCGCCGGCACGCCCGCGCTGTCCGGCACGCTCAGCGTCGCCGCGCCCGAGCCCGCCTTCACCAGCAGCCCGTCCGAGTGCCCGTGGTAGCACCCCACGAACTTCACCACCTTCGAGCGCCCCGTGAACGCCCGCGCCATCCGGATCGCGCTCATGCACGCCTCCGTGCCGGAGTTCACCAGCCGCACCAGCTCGACCGAGGGCAACGCCGCGCAGACCAGCCGCGCCAGCTCCACCTCCCCCGGCGTCGGCGCACCGAAGCTCGTCCCCCGGCTCGCCGACTCCTGCACGGCCAGCACCACCGATGGGTGCGCGTGTCCCAACACCAGCGGCCCCCACGACGCCAGGTAGTCGACGTACTCGTTGTTGTCCGCGTCCCACACCCGTGAGCCCCGCCCGCGCATGATGAACGGCGGCTCGCCGCCCACGCCCCGGAACGAGCGCACGGGGCTGTTCACCCCGCCCGGAATGACCTTCTGCGCTTCCTCGAACAGCCGCCGCGACAGGTTGTTGTTCATGGTGAGTCTGTCCTTGTAGAGGTTGAGATTGCGAAACTGCCGGTCATGAAGTCTTCCGGCGCGTGAACAGCAGCCCGCTCCACGTGGCGTCGATCGCCGCCACCTTGTAGTCGACCAGCCCAGCCGCGAGTCCCGCCTCGCGCACCGCCTGCTGTGTCACGTCCGTCGCGATGTCCGACGACCGCTTCGGCCACGCCATCCACAGCCCCCCGCGCTGCTCGACGGCGTCCATCGCGCGCGCCAGCCCGGCCTCAAGCTCCGCCATCGACCGCACGAACCACACGGCCAGCGGCGTGGGCGCACTTGCGTCCCAGTCCAGCACGGCCCCTTCGGGCAGCGGCCCCAGCGTCCGCTCGAAGCCGTCCGGCGCGCCCAGTAGGTTAACCGTCATCCCCGGCTTGACGCCCAGCTTCTTCGGCAGCGGCGTACCCGAGTAG
>JAPPNT010000055.1 GCA_028873745.1 Chloroflexota bacterium
CACCAGCACGTTGGTGTCTATGAACATGGCTGGCCTAACCCCTCCCCTCGTAGAGGTCCTCTCTGCTGAGACTCAGGCCCTCCGGCCATACTGCGGTGGGATGGGCCGGCCACGCTTCGTCGAGCGAGAGCCTGGATACGGGCTGGGCGTGCGTTCGCCGGAAGAGCAGCGTTTCGGTGTCCATGTCCACCTGCGCCGTCTCCCATCCGGCCTCGCTCCATGCGAGGGCGTGACTGTGGCCGCTGCCGCCTCTCTGATTTCCCCACCAGGGCCGGTGCAGCCGTGCGGACGCAGGCAGCTCGAACCCGATGACCGCTTCGACCTCGTTGAAGGAGGTCTTCCACTCCTGGCCCTGAAGACTGCTCAGGTACGTGTACAGCCTCTGGTACTTGCCCCGGATCACCATCTCCCGGTACTTTTGCTGTCGGTCTAAGGCCATGTCCCAACTCCTTCGTCCTGGCTTGTCCTGCAAAAGGCGAGCCGTTACTCAAATATTAGTGAGTTAGTGACTCAAACGCAAGGGGTTTGAGTGGTATTCGATTGCTTTGGGGCCAGACCAGAGCCTCATGCAGCGCGACCGCCCCCACACACAACCCCGCCCTGCAGTGGTACCATGCGCGCTGCCGGTTGCGGCCATCAACCAGGGGGTTGGTCACCATGCCGTTCCACCTGTCCCGAGAGCGCGCGTACTTGCTGGGCTTCGGCGCGATACTGCTCGGCTTCCTGGCCCTCGTGTTCTGGCTGGGCTCTGTGCTGCTGCCCTTCGGCATCAGCGTCGTCGCCGCCTACGTGCTGCTGCCCGTCGCCCAGTTCCTCGAGCGGCTCATGCCGTGGCGCCGAAACCGCCCCGACCTCGCCCGCTTTGTCGCCGTAGCCGCCATCTTCGTAGCGGCGCACGCCGCCTTCATCGGCGTGCTGCTGCTCCTCATCCCGGCCATCATCGACGAGGGCCGCCAGTTCGCGCGCGACTTCCCCGAGTTCCTCAGCGGCGCCCGCGTGACCGTCGAGGGGTGGGTCGAGCAATACGTCGACGTTGTGCCCCAGGACGTGCGGGAACAGATTGAGATGGTGCTCTCGGAGGCCGGCGATATCGTAGGCGGGGCCGCGTTCAACGTGGCGCAGCAGACCGTCGGCGTGATTACCGGCTCGTTCGCCTTCATCCTCGCGCTCGCGACGGCGCCCGTGCTGATCTTCTACCTGATGAAGGACTCCGGCATGATCACTCGCTCGCTGCATTACCCGTTCCCCAGCGATCTGCGGCCCCACCTGCACAACTTCCTTCGCATGGCCGACCGCACCCTGGGCGGTTACCTGCGAGGGCAACTGGTGCTGGGCGTCGTCGTCGGGACCGTGGCGGGACTCGGGCTGTGGGCCCTTGGCATAAGCGCCGCGCCGATGCTGGGGGTGGTCGCCGGACTGACGGAGCTTGTGCCCATCATCGGCCCGTGGATTGGCGGCGCCGTCGGTGTCGTCGTCACCCTCGCCACAGAGCCGGACAAGGTGGTGTGGGTCATCCTGCTCTACCTCGTCATCCAGCTTATGGAGAACACCCTCCTCGTGCCGAGGATCCAGGCGGAGACGCTGAGCCTGCACCCGGTGGTCGTCATCCTGGTCATCACCCTCGGGAGCCAGTTCTTCGGGCTGTGGGGCGTCGTGCTCGGACCGCCGATGACGGCGCTGGGCCGCGACCTCATCGTCTACTTCTACCGCCACTGGAACAGCGCACCCGCCTTCGACCCCGACCTCATCTCCGCGGCGCCCGACCATCATCCCCTCCACCCTCCCCACCCCCTGGCGCCGGACGACGAGCGGTCCACAATGAGCGACTAGGGCCAGACCGGCGCGCCCGTTTTCGACAGTCCCGGTGCTACACTAGCTCCATGCCCATACGAGTGCTGCCCCACGAGGTCGCCGCGCGCATCGCCGCCGGCGAGGTCGTCGAGCGTCCGGCGTCCGCCGTCAAGGAGCTCGTCGAGAACTCCCTCGACGCCGGCTCGACCGCCGTCCGCGTCGAGGTGCACGCGGGCGGGCTCGGCGGCGTCCGCGTCGTCGACAACGGCGGCGGCATCCCCGCCGCCGATGTCGCCAACCTCTTCCAGCGCCACGCCACCAGCAAGCTCACCGCCGCCGAGGACCTCCAGAGCATCGAGACCCTCGGCTTCCGCGGCGAGGCCCTCTACTCCCTGGCTGCCGTCGCCCGAGTGTCCATCCTCACCCGCACGCCCGAGAGCAATGCTGCCACCTACGTCGAGGCCGCCAACGGGCGCATCCAGCGGCAGGAGCCGCGCGGCGGGCCCGTCGGCGCCACCGTCTCTGTCGAGGAGCTCTTCGAGCAGCTCCCCGCGCGAAAGAAGTTCCTGCGCTCTGCCCGCTCGGAGCAGAGCCGCGTCCACGGCGTCATCACCAACTACGCCCTGGCCTATCCGGACGTGCGCTTCACCCTCGTCGCCGACGGCCGCACCGCCTTCGCCTCCCCCGGCGAGGGCGGTCTGCGAGAGGCCGCGTCCGCCGTCTTCGGCCGCGAGGCGGCGCAGGCCTTCCTCGCCGTCGACGCGCCCGCTGGGGCGAGCGCCATCGGCGTCGCCGGCCTCGTCAGCCCACCCGAGTCGACCCGGGCCAACCGCAGCGGCATCACCCTCTTCGTCAACCGCCGCCCAGTGCAGCACCGCTCCCTCACCTACGCCGTCACCGAGGCCTACCACGGCCTCCTCCCGTCAGACCGCTTTCCCATCGCCGTTCTCCTCCTCGACGTGCCGCCTGAGGACGTCGACGTCAACGTGCACCCCACGAAGGCCGAGGTGCGCTTCCGCCGCGAGGGCGACGTCTTCGCCGCGCTGCAAAGGGCCGTCCGCGAGACGGTCATCGCCGTCGCGCCGGTGCCCGAAATCGAGTGGGGCGCCGTCGCCCAGCCGCCGACGGGCGGCCTCGGCCCCGTCACGGTCACGCCTAGAGTTCCCGAATTCGCCCCGCCGATGCCCGACGGCGCGCCGCGCTCGCCGGATGCCGGGGTGACCCAACCGCAGTTCGGCCTGCCCGGCATGCCGGATGATGGCGCGCCCGCGCGCGTAGTGCTCGCGCGCGACGACACCCCCGGCGCAACGCCCCCGCCGAGCCACGAGCAGGCGCCGATGACGATGATGCAAGCCCTCCCGGCCCTCCGCGTCCTCGGTCAGACCCAGGAGACCTACATCGTCGCCGAGGGCCCCGACGGCCTCTACCTCATCGACCAGCACGCCGCCCACGAGTGCGTCGTTTACGAGCGGTTGCGGCTCGCTGCCCAGCGCGGCGCCCCCGACGTCCAGGGGCTGTTGGAGCCCGCCGCCGTCGCCCTCTCGCCCGCGCATGAGGAGACCGTCCACGATAACCCCGACGTGCTGGCCCACTACGGCTGGCTGCTGGAGCCCTTCGGCGGCCGAACGACCCTACTGCGCGGCGTCCCCGCCGTGCTCGCAGGCCGCGACCCGGCCAAGGCCTTCCTCGACATGCTGGAGCAGGCCGCGGCCGCCGCCGAGTTCTCGACGTGGGAGGACCGTATCTCGGCCACTGTCGCCTGCCACGGCTCCGTTCGCGCGGGCCAGACCCTCAGCCGCGAGGAGATGGTCGAGCTCGTCCGCCTCCTCGAGCGCACCCAGCAACCCCACACCTGTCCCCACGGCCGCCCGACCATGCTCCACCTGAGCGCGGGCAACCTGGAGCGGGAGTTCGGGCGGCGGTAGGCCCCTCGCACGTCTCGGCATACACTGGGACCGGAGAAGGCACGCGGCTTCAGTCAACTACGAGAGGAGCGCCTTGCGAACGCTGCACCGAGTCCCTCGCAAGCTGACCACGTTCTGGTTGCTGGCTTCAGCCGCGGCAGCCTTGGTCGCGGCCGCGCTGCTGGCGCCGTCCGCCGCGATGGCGCAGGGCGCCGAGACTGCCGAGTTCACCTACCTCTTTCACAGCGACGCCGAAGGGTGGACGGCAGGCTTCGCCGACCTGCCCGCTGACCACGATCCGCAGACACTCGATCTCGATTCGGTCCACCGTGCGCTGCCGGACGGGCTCCACCAACGCGGCGGCATATTGATGCAGGGCCACAACCGGAGCGACGACCTCTTCATGTACCTGAAGCGGCAGGTGGACGGCCTGCTGCCCAACACCGAGTACGACGTGTCCGTTTCCATAGACCTGGCCACCAATGTCCCAGCCGGCCTCATCGGGATTGGCGGGTCGCCGGGCGAGAGCGTCTTCGTGAAGGCGGGGGCGTCGACCGTCGAGCCGGCGGCGTCCGAGGACGACAACCGCCACCTGCGCATGAACATCGACAAGGGCAACCAGTCCCTGGGCGGCGAGGACATGGTGGTCATCGGCAATGTCGCCCACAGCGAGATTACGGGCAGCGAGCACCGGATCAAGAGGCTGGACAACACGGGACAGCCCCTCAGCGTCGAGTCGGACGACGCCGGCCGCGTCTGGCTCATCGTGGGCACGGACTCCGGTTTCGAGGGGTTTACCGC
>JAPPNT010000213.1 GCA_028873745.1 Chloroflexota bacterium
GAGGTCGCCCCGCCCGTGGAGGCGGCCGCGGGGGGCTAGCGCGGGCGCCGTCCGCCGTCGTTGACCCCCTTTTGAGGGGCGTGCTAGGATTCGCCAACTGTGCCGCGGAGCGGCCCGGCCAACGCCATGCAGGGCGACTATGACCGTACTCGAAGAACTTGCCCGGCTGCACTCGGACAACCCCACCGTCGTCACCGTCGGCATGTTCGATGGGGTGCATCGCGGCCACCAGTACCTCATCCAACGGCTCAAGGAGGCGGCCGCGCGGAAGGGCTGCGCCAGCGCCGTCATCACCTTCACCAACCACCCCCGCTCCGTCATGCGCCCCGACACCCGCGTCCCGCTGCTGAACGCGCCGGAGGACCGCCTCCGCCTCATCAGCGAGCAGGGCGTCGACCTCGTAGTACCACTGAGCTTCACCCTCGAGTTCTCCTACCTGCGGGCGAGGGAGTTCGTTCAGGTGCTCATCAACAGCCTGAACATGAAGGGATTGGTCGTCGGGCCGGACTTCGCATTCGGCTACCAGCGCGAGGGCACTGCGGAGGTGCTGGCTGCGCTGGGCGAGGAGCTCGGGTTCACGGTCGAGGTGGTTCAGCCCGTCGCCTTCGATGACCTCGTGGTCAGCAGCACCGAGGTCCGCAAGTGCGTCGAGGCCGGCGACATGGCGCACGCGGCGGCGATGCTGGGGCACGCGTTCACCATCTCCGGCTTTGTCATCGAGGGCGATAGGCGCGGACGCACTATCGGCTTCCCCACCGCCAACATCGCCGTCCAGCCCGGCTGTATCGTGCCGGCCCACGGCGTCTACGCCACGTGGGCGCTCGCCGACGGCCGGGCGCGTCTCTCGGCGACGAACATCGGCGTGCGGCCCACCTTCGGCGGCGGCGCACGGCAGATCGAGACGCACCTGCTGGACTACAACGGCGACCTGTACAACGCAAAGCTCTGGGTCGCCTTCGCGCGCAAGCTGCGCAACGAGCAGCCCTTCAGCGGAATCGACGCCCTCGTCGAGCAGCTCCGCCTCGACGTCGAGGCCGCGCGTGAGGCCCTCGAGGAAGACCGCGCGCTGCTCCCCGCCGGGTGGTAGTGCCCGTCCGTTGGAGCGTGTCGCCTTTCTCGGCAGGATTCCCCACCTTGCCGTACAATGGATTGCAAGCTAGCCCCTGACTGAGAGGTTTCCATGGCTATATCACAAGAGGATCTCCGCACCGTAATGGACCGGGGAGTCGCGGAGATCATCGACCGCAACGAGTTCCGCAAACTGCTGGACCGGGACAAGCCCCTCCGGCTCAAGATGGGCTTTGACCCCTCCAGCCCGGACATTCACCTCGGCCACACGGTAGGCCTGCGGAAGCTGCGGCAGCTGCAGGAACTTGGGCACAAGGTCATGCTCATCGTCGGCGACTGGACGGCCCAGATCGGCGATCCCAGCGGCGTGTCGGCCACGCGCCCTGTGCTGACCCACGAGCAGGTGCAGGAGAACGCGCAGACGTACATGACCCAGTTCTTCAAGGTGGTGGATCGGGACCGGACCGAGGTGTTTTGGCAGAGCGAGTGGTTCGGAAAGTTCGACCTCGCGGACGTCGTCCGGCTCACCGGCCCCTTCACCGTCGCGCAGATGCTCGCCCGCGAGGACTTCCGCCGCCGGTGGGACGCCAACCGGCCCATCGCCATCACGGAGCTGCTCTACCCCCTCCTGCAGGCCTACGATTCCGTCGTAGTGGAATCGGACGTTGAATTTGGGGGCACTGACCAGAAGTTCAACCTCCTGATGGGCCGGGAGCTGCAGGAGATGCGGGGCCAGCGTCCGCAGCAGTGTTTTATGGTCCCCATCCTGGTCGGCACCGACGGCGTGCAGAAGATGAGCAAGAGCCTGGGCAACTACATCGGCGTCGACGACGCCCCGGAGGAGCAGTACGGCAAGGCGCTCTCGCTGCCCGACGACCTCATCATCCCCTACTTCAACCTGCTCAGCGACCTCCCCACCGCCGAGATCGACGATATGTCCTCGGCGATGGAGGGCGGCGCCAATCCGATGGAGTTCAAGAAGCGGCTTGCCCGCGAAATCGTCGCGACGTTCTGGTCCGAGGAGGACGCCGCCGCCGCCCAGGCCCACTTCGAGCAGACGGTGCAGCGCGGCGAGGCCCCGGACGAGGCGCCGACGCTCTGGTTCGCGCGTTCGGACGGCGTGTCCGGCGCCGTCGCCGTGTCGAGCGAACAGGGCGGTGCGAAGACCCTCGTCTCCCTGTCGACCGTGGAGTTCCTCTACCACCACCACGCCGAGCTTGGGCTCTCCCAGAGCCGCACCGCCGCCAAGCGGCTGGTCTCCCAGGGCGCCGTCGAGGTCGACGGCCAGCCCGCCGGCGACACCCTCTCCCTCCGCGACGGCTCCGTCGTGCGCGTAGGCAAGCGCCGCTACCTCCGCCTGCTGGAAGACCGCTCCTAGCTCCACCCCCCTGGTTTTACCGGCGAAAGCCGGTATCCGGAAACCCCGCGCCCGAACCCCTACCCTGCCCCCATGAGCATTGGCCCCGCGAGCCGTTTCAGCGCTGCCGTGCAGTCTCTTCGTACCTGAACGCTGCCTCCATGAGAAGCGACTCCGCTAGCTGGTTGCATAGCTGCCATCCAGTCGTTCCTGCTCAGAAAAAAATTCGACCCGGCCGGAAATCCGTAGCTGGAAACGACTCCCCCAGCTACGGAGTCGATTTCCGCTAACGACTGAAACGGCTCCCCGGATGCCGGCAGCGCCCTGCCCCGGTCGAGGAGGCCCATCCACCCCCGCCGCGGCGACAACACAGCCGAAACCCACCCAAAACCGCCCTCACAAAGCCCCCTCCGCCATCTGGGGCGCGAAAACTCGAATCGTATCTGCAGGAGGCTGTTTTGCAGCTGAGTCGGGTTTGAGGAATTTTCTGCGCGGCAACTCAATCCCCGGCTGCCTCCCGCACCGCCTCCAAATACGCGCCCAAGCTGACAAGCTATCTCCCGCAACACAATTCCCCCCGCCGTTCCTGCGCGGCCTGCCCCGCACTTTACAGGGAGCAGGGATCCCGGTAAACGGAGCGGTGACACCCCGCGTCCAACGGCCTCGTCCTCTCCGCCCCGTACCCGTCGTTCCTGCGAAGCCTACCCCGTACTTGATACGGGGGCAGGACTCCGGCAAACGGAGCCGCGACACCCCTGCCCCACTCCCGCGCCGCCTTCCATCCCCGCCGTGGCCTATGCTACCATCGATACGGCAAATCCCTTGAGCACACGCAGGAGGATCCTGGTGAACTTGCGCATACCGGGCCCCACGCCCTGTCCGGAGGACGTGCTGCTGGCGGGGGCCCAGCAGATGATCGACCACCGCGGCCCCGAGTTCGCGGACATCATTGCGAGGGTCCATTCCGGCCTGCAGACCATCTTCGCGACCAAGAATGACGTCGCCATCCTGACCTCCTCCGGCACCGGCGCGATGGAAGCGGCCATCGTCAACACCCTATCGCCGGGCGACCGGGTGATGAACGTGAGCATCGGCGTCTTCGGCGACCGCTTCGGCCAGATCGCCGAGGCCTACGGCGCCGAGGTGGTCAAGATGTCCGTCGAGCACGGGACCCCCGCCGACCCCGACGCCATCGGCGCGGCGCTGGCCGGCGACCCCTCCATCAAGGCCGTGCTGGTCACCCACAACGAGACATCCACCGGCGTCACCAACGACATCGGCGCCATCTCGAAGGCCGTGCGCGCCCACGACCGCCTGCTGCTCGTCGACGCCATCAGCAGCGTCGGCTGCATCCCCGTGGCGACCGACGCGTGGGACCTGGATGTCGTCGTGACCGGCTCGCAGAAGGGCTTCATGGTGCCCCCGGGACTGGCCTTCGCGGCGGTGGGCCCGCGGGCGAGAGAGGCCGCAAAGACGGCCACCATGCCCCGCTTCTACTTCGACTTCGAAAAGCACTTCAGCTACTTCCAGCAGGGGCAGACCCCGTGGACGCCCGCCGTGTCCGTTATGTTCTCTCTGGATCTCGCCGTGCAGAAGCTCCTCGCCGACGGAATGGAGTCCGTCTACACCAAGCACGCCAAGATCGCCTCGGACGTGCGGGCCGGCGTGAAGGCCCTCGGCCTCGAGCTGCTGGTGCAGGACGAGGCCTACGCCTCCAACACCGTCACCGCCGTCAAGGTGCCCGAGGGCGTCGAACTCTCCAAGCTCCGCGGGCTGATGCGCACCGACCACAACGTGGTGATGGCGGGCGGACAAGGCCCGCTGAGCAACTCCATCTTCCGCATTGGCCACATGGGCTACATCACGGAGGACGACGTCGCCGATGTGATGGACTCACTGGCTGACGTGCTGCCGCGGGTCGGCTTCCCGGTGGCCGTATAGTCCTATCCAATGACATCAGGAGGAGGGCCGGTGGGGCGCCGTCTCACGGTCTGTGAAGCGAAAGCACAGTGGAGGCAG
>JAPPNT010000211.1 GCA_028873745.1 Chloroflexota bacterium
CGTCGAGGGGCGGTGCGCGCACCGGCGCGTCGAGCTTCGGTTCGGCATCCCTGAGCCGGAGGGCCTGCGGTGCGCCTACCACGGGTGGCTGTACAGTCCCGAGGGGCAGTGCCTGCAGATGCCGGACGAGCCGGCCGGCAGCACGTACCCCAGCCGGGTGAGTCTGCAAGCGTACCCGGTGCGGGAGCTGGCCGGGGTCGTGTTCGCGTACCTTGGGCCGGAGCCGGCGCCGCTGCTGCCGAACTGGGACCTCTTCGTCATGGAGAACGTGGCGCGCGACGTGGGGTTCCAGGTGCTCAACTGCAACTGGCTGCAGGTGCAGGAGAACGACATGGACCCAGCGCACCTGGAGTGGCTGCACGGGTATTTCTCGAACTACGCGCTGGAGCGCATCGGGCGGCCGGACCTGCGGCGGCCGTGGCGCGGCGGCGGGGGCGAGCCTCGGACGCCCGTCGGGGAGCGGCGGGACTGGGCGGTGTACGACCAGGGCATCATGAACTACGCCAAGACGCCCAACGGGCTTCGCGAGGTGCGGCCCTCCATCTTCCCGAACGTCAACAGCTTCACCACGGACTTCATGTACCGCGTGCCGATGGACGACACACACACGTTGCACGTCTTCTTCACCTCCTACGCGCAGGACCCGGAGGAGCCGCCGCAGAAGAGTGTGCCGTACTACATCGTGCCGCCGTCGGTGGACGCGCACGGCGACCCGATCTGGCAGGAGCTGGACAACAACGGCGGGCAAGACGCGATGGCGTGGCTCGCCCAAGGGCCCATCGTCGACCGGACGAAGGAACGGCTGGGCGAGTCCGACCGGGGCGTTCTGATGTACCGGGAGCTGCTGCGGCAGCAGCTCCGCATCGTCGAGGACGGCGGGGAGCCGATTAACGTGGTGCGCGATCCGGCCAAGAACGTGTGCATTCCGGTGCCGCCGCGAGACGGCTCGCCGATGGTGTGGGACGGCCCGAGCGAGCACCTGATGAACAGGGTGACTGGGCCATACAAGCACTCGCCGGTGGTGCGGGAGATGGTGAAGAAGCACCGGGGCGAAGAAGCGCTGGAGGGGCCCGTCCACTAGGGAAGCTGGAGACCGTTGCCCGCCAGTCTCTCCTCAGGGACACTGTATGGGCGCGGGAGGTATGTGATGAGTGTGGTCAAGATCAATGCCATTACACCCACAGAGGGCATGGAAGGCGAACTGGAGGCCCGCTTCGGCAGGCGGGCGCGTGAAGTGGAACACATGGAGGGCTTCGAGGGGTTCGAACTGCTGAGGCCCGTCGAAGGGGACAATCGGTACTTCGTGTACACGCGCTGGCGCTCCGAGGAGGACTTCCAGCGGTGGGTGAACAGCGAGGCGTTCAACCGGGGGCACGCGCAGCGAGACGGGAACGTCCCGGTTGCCACCCATTCCGCGTTGCTCTCGTTTGAAGTTGTTGAATGGCCACAGGGCGCAGAAGTCGACGCCGGCAGGTAGCCTCGAACGCCTGCGCCCCACGAAAGGAGACTGGATTGACGACCTCTACACAAAACAACAGCGTTCCGGCACCTCGGAGGAGGCGGCCGCCTCCTCGCGTCGTCGAGGTGCGGCGGGTGGAGCGCATTACGCCGCGGATGGTGCGGACCACGTTGGGCGGCCCTGCGTGGGGCTAGCCCGCGCTGGGGTCCACCGGAAGGCCGGAGCCTGTCGCGACTTCCCAGCGAAAACTGTCAGGGTCCGCGAAGTAGCCGGAGTAGCCGCCCCAGAACGTCTCGGATGCCGGCTTGACGATGGCAGCGCCGGCCGCCTCGGCCTCGGCGATGACGGCGTCGACCTCAGCGCGCGACGCGACGTTGTGGGCGATGGTGAAAGCGTGCGGGGCTTGACCGGCGTCGGCCTGGCCGGGATTGGCCTCGGCCATCAGGGCGTCTCGCGGGTAGAGCGACAGCATCACGTTCTCGAGCAGGAAGAATGTGATCGACGGGCCTCCCGCGTCGTGTACGGGAAAACCGAGGCCGTCGCGGTAGAAGGCCGTCGAGCGGGCGAGGTCGGTCACGCCGAGGGTGATGATGCTGATGCGCGGTTCCATGGGTACTCCTCCTTTGTGTGCTCTTCCATCAGTGTGGCGGCCGCACTTTCGGCTGGCAACCGCTCGGTGGCACGGGTGCGCCGATGAACCGGCGTGCTGTAGGATTGCTCCATGACTAGCTGGAACGAGCGATTTCGTGACAAGACGCGGGACACGCTGGAGGAGGCGCTGACGTTGCTCGGCGTCCCGGCGGAGATGGCGGAGCGCGGGCGGCCCGAGGAAGCGATCGGCAAGCGGATGTTCACCCGCTCGCTGGGGGTCATCGACATCTCGGCGGGGCCCATCAGGTGGGTGAACGTCATCAAGCAGGATGGCAGCGACAAGAGCCCGCCGCAATGGTGGTTCATCTTCGGCGTGCCGGACGGACGGAAGATGCCGAAAGAGGGCGCCATCAAGCTGACGACGCTGCGGAAGAAGTCGTTCCCGATATTCGGCGAGGTGCTGGACGTTTCGTGGCGCGGGAAGGACATGGGCAGCGGGCTCATCAGCATCCTCTCCGAGGACGCAACCATCGACGAGATGATCAAGAGGGTGAAGGACATGACCGTCCAGAACCGGGCCGAGGGGTTTCAGGGCTGGACGCTGCAGACGGGCAAGAACTTCCAGCTATCGCAGCAGGACTGGGAGGCGCTGCAGACGATCGCACTCTACCTAACGATGACATCGGTCGGGTGAGGCTCGGCACAGACACGCAGGCATCGGGCGCGCCGGGGCCGCGCGCCGAATCGGTTGTCGACCGTGACGGTCGTGGCTAGGAAAGGTGCGTTACTTCTTGCCGGGGGAAGGACGGGCGCGGTTGCCCATCCGTGCGAGCGCGAAGAATCCGACGACAGCAACCACTATCCCTACTGCGGCAATCGCGAAACCTGCGGAGGCGCCTACGAACTCGGCAACCTCGCTCACGGCCATAGCATACCTCCCGTATGTCAAGGCCTGTCGTACGGTGATGCAGCATTGTACCCTCATCCGTCAAGCCCAGCCAGCGCAGTCATGAACGTGTTTGGCCAGGTTTCATCGTTGATCTTTCCCCTATGCCCAGGCGCCACGTCCAAGCTGATTTCCCTTGCCGCCGTGGAGTGGTATTGACCTAGTTTGCAGCGCAAACTACAATTCCCTGTGGCATTCCGGTATTCCAAAACGGCCACCGCCACCTTTCCGTGAACCCTCGGTTCCTTATAGGAGCATGGCACTTGACCAACACCTACGAGACATCCGCACAGCAATGGGCAATCTACGTGCGCGACCTGCGCAAGTCGTACGGCAGCAACGAGGCTGTGCGGGGTGTCGACCTGCAGGTGGCGACGGGTGAGGTGTTCGCGCTGCTGGGGCCGAACGGGGCGGGGAAGACGACGATCGTCGAGATCCTCGAGGGGCACCGGAGCAAGTCGAGCGGGGAGGTGTCGGTGCTGGGGCACGACCCGGGCTCGAACGACCAGGCGTACAAGCGGCGGGTGGGCGTCGTGCTGCAGTCGACGAGCGTGGACCAGTACCTGTCGGTTGAGGAGACGATCAACCAATTCCGAGGCTACTACCCGCAGCCGCTGCCGCTGGAGGAGCTGCTGGACCTGGTGGGGCTTCGAGAGCAGCGTCGGCAACGGGTGAAGAAGCTGTCCGGCGGGCAGCAGCGGCGGCTGGACGTGGCGATCGGGCTGGCGGGGGACCCGGAGCTGCTGTTCCTCGACGAGCCGACGACGGGGTTCGACCCGGCGGCGCGGCGCGGGGCGTGGGAGATGGTGCGGGGGCTGAAGTCGCTGGGGAAGACGGTGCTGCTGACGACGCACTACATGGAAGAGGCCGAGTACCTGGCGGACCGCGTCGCCATCATGGTGCAAGGGAGGATCGTCGCGCTGGGAGCACCGGGGGAGCTCTCGCTGGAGGGCCGCACGACGACCGTGCGCTTCCGCCTGCCTGAGGGCTCGTCAGCGCTGCCGGCGCCCTTCGACAAGCTCAGGGCGAACGAGGGTGAGGGGGGCGCGTATTCGCTGGAGACGGACTCGCCGACGGGGACGCTGCACGCGCTGACGTCGTGGGCGGTGGAGCACGGCGTCGAGCTGGAAGAGCTCTCGGTGACGCACCCGACGCTGGAGGACCTGTTCATCGATCTGGTGGGCGGGGACGGCGAGAACGGGGGGCAGGCATGAGCGCCGTAATGCTCGCGCTGCGGCAGGTGCGCTACGAGAACCGGGCCTTCTGGCGGAACCCGGCGGCGGCCTTCTTCACCATCGTGTTTCCGCTGATGTTCCTGGTGATCTTCAACCTGGTGTTCGGCAACCGGGACATCACGGACGCAAGCGGCAACACG
>JAPPNT010000091.1 GCA_028873745.1 Chloroflexota bacterium
CTCGTTGCGGCCGAAGAAGAGGCTGGCCCGGCGGTGGGGGCAGTAGTTGTCGACGGCGGCGACGTTCCCGTCAGAGTCGCGGAAGACGACGAGCTCCTCGCCGAGGAGCTTGGCGCGCACGGGCGGGCTGTCGGGTTCCGGGATTTCCTCTGTAGTGAGAATGGGCAGCCAGTAGCGGCGGAGCACCTCTCCCATGGGCGTGCCCGGGCCGACCCTGCAGAGCAGTTCGTTTTCCTCGTGCGTCAGCATGGCGTCCTCCTCGTCGGCGCTCACCCCCCGGCAAATGCCTCGTTGCGCGCACGTTATGCCCGCGCGGGAAGGTTGTCAACGGGAGCGGCGGGCTCGCGGCGATGCGGACGACCATTGGGCGCTGCGTCGGCGTCAGGCGCGCTTCCGGGCGAAGAGGATGCAGTGGTCTGTCAGCTTGGGGTCCGTGAAGTACATGGCCCCGCCGAGCTTGTCGCCCTCCGCCGGTACGACGGTCAGTCCAAGGGAATCCAGCTTCGAGATCACCTGCTCTTCAGAGTAGAGCTGGAAGGACCTCTCGACGCCGTAGGCCGCGTCGTAGACGGTCGTGATGCCCTCACCCACCTTGAACATGAGCTGGAGGACTCCGCCGGGGCCAAGGAGACGGGCGAACTCTGGCAACGTCACGCCCATGGCGACCTCGGGGATGATGTGCTGGATGACGGCGTTGCACAGGACGAAATCAACGGACTCGTCCGGGTACGGCAGGGGTTCCCGCAGGTCGACGAGGGAGACTCGATCGGCGATCTCCGGGTGCAGCCTCTGGGCCTCGGCGACGTTCTCCTCGATGACGTCGACGCCACGAATGTCGTAGCCGCGGTGCCAGTACATGAAGACGTCGCGGGCGCCGGCGCCGCAGCCGGCGTCGAGACCGCGGGACCCGTCGGGGATCAGGTCCATCATCCGGTGGATGAGGTCCCAGTCACCCTTGAGGCCGGGATGGGATGACCTCACGTACATGGACTGGAGGAAGCTGTGGCTCACCTCCGCATACCGCTGGGCGTTGCGTGAATAGAACCTCGCTGAGAAGTCAGGAACTGCAACCATATCTACATACCCTCCTACAAGTTCTGTACCGTTTGTTGCACCTTCAGGTTCAGTCTGGGCGACAGAAGCCGCTCAGGAACTCTCGTCTCTCGCATGAACTGCACGAGCAGGCGATGGAGCTCCCGGGCTTCATCGCGGTTGGCGTCGATGAGATTGTTGTCCTGGGCGGGGTCGTCGGCTAGGTTGTACAACCCCGAACATCCCACCTCCGGGCTGTAGAGGAGGCTCCAATCGCCCGCCGTGACCGTGGTGACGGGGTGCTCGGCGAGCGTCCTGAGGAAGTTGTCGACGGCGTTCACGGGGTCGCCGGGGTTGGCGAAGGGGATGCTGCTGACGACGTACTCCCGGCCGGGCAACGAGGGGTCGCGCATGCCGCGCACCAGCGACCTGCCCTGCACGAAGGCGGGGACCTCCATGCCGAGAAGTTCCAGGGCGGTCGGCATGACGTCGACGGCGGAGGTCAGGCCATTGTAGACGCCCGGCGGGATGCCGGGCGCGTGGATGAGCAGCGGCAGATTCACCAGCTCCCTGAAGAGGGGGGAGTAGGCCCACGAGGAGCCGGGCTCGCCGTAGGAGTGGAGGGTGCCGTCGGCCCGCTTGTCGGAGGCCATCTTGCCAAAAAGGCCGCCGTGCTCACCGAAGTAGAAGCCGTGGTCGGTGGTGAAGATGACGGCGGTCTTGTCCGTCAGCCCCATGTTGTCGACGGTCCTGAGCAGGCGGCCCACCCAGGTGTCGACCATGGTCACCTCGCCGCAGTAGGTGGCGTGGGACTTGAGCAGTTCCGCCTTGGTATAGCCGGGGACGTCGTGCCAGTTGCCGTAGACGGGCAGCATCAGCTCGCCGTCGTAGTCGGGCCAGTAGAGCTCGGTGTAGTAGTCCGGGGCATCCCAGGGCTCGTGGGGGTCCCAGGTGTCGATGTAGAGGAAGAAGTCTTCCTTGTAGTGCCGCTCCAGCCACTGCATCGCGGCCGTAAACGTGCGGGGGGCGCAGCGGTCCGACTCGAACCGCCATGACTCACGCGTGTCGAGGGCCTCGTGGTGGTAGCCGGGCAGGGGGACGAGGGACCACATAGTGTCCTGGCCCCGGTTCATGTAGAAGGTCTGAAAGCCGCGGTCGTAGTTCATGCCGCCGCGAATGTAGTAGGGGACGTCGACAGAGGCGGCCGTGTGGTAGCCGCGGTCGGCCAGGATCTCCGCGATGGTGGTCACGCCGGGGGCAGGGGCTCCCACCCCATGAAGGACATGGTCCAGCGCCCGGTGAGGTGATCGGCGCGGGTGGGCATGGTGGGGAAGCCGGCCGCGTAGTGGCTGTCGAACCGGACGGACTTGGCGGCGAGGGCATCGAGGGAGGGCGTCATGATTCGCGCGTTTCCATACGCTCCGATATGGTCGCGGCGAAAAGTGTCGGCAACAATCCAGATAACGTTCATTTCGGCTGCGGCGAAGCCTCCAGCATCTGGAAAAAGTAGTTTACACGAAAACGACAAATAATTCCACTAAAGGGCATATGCCGGAGCTGTTTCGCGCGAAACAGGTTGTGTGTTTTGAGGCTGCAAGAACGGGGCAAAGTGCGTACATGCCGAATGAACCGAACCGTGCTAGAGTGAAAGGGCCCCGCGACGAGGGGCGTTCTCTTTTTCCGACATCTGACGGCGCGTTGCAATCTCATTGACACCATGGAGGGAACCTTGGATTTCGAGCAGATGAAGCACTACCAGAGCAAGCTTGCGTACGAGACGGACTCGGCGGACCTGCAGGAGGCGCTCGACAACGGCGAGGGCGTCGTCGTGGTGGACGGGCGGTCGGCGAGCGCGTACGAGGACGAGCACATTCCGGGCGCGGTCAGCCTGCCGCACCGGGACATCAGCGCGAACACGACGGCGACGTGGGACAAGGCGAAGCTGTACGTTTGTTACTGCGACGGCATCGGCTGCAACGCGTCAACGAAGACGGCGCTGAAGCTGTTGACGCTGGGCTTTCAGGTGCGGGAGCTTATCGGCGGGCTCGACTGGTGGAAGCGCGACGGACACCCGACACACGGCGCCGGGGCGGCAGTCGGGAGCGGTGCGGCGTGCGGGTGCCGCTGAGGCCCCTTCCGCTATTTCGCCATCCGGTCGACGAACCAATCAAACATGCGGTCGGTGACAAGGCTGCGGATGAGGAGCGCCAGCCTGGCGTACTTGCCCGCGACATAACGAGTCCGGGGCCGCCTGACCCGAATTGCCTTGAAAATCGTGTTCGCGATGACCGCGGGCGGCGACCCCGTCGCCACGGACCTGTTCATCCGCTCCGCCATGCTGTTGACGATTCCGGCATAGGCGGAGCCGCCTGAACGCTTCGCCACCGGGCCAAAGGCGACATCGCCGAACTCCGTGCTGATGAGGCCGGGCTCGATGATTATCACGTCGATGCCGAAGGGTTTCAGCTCCCAACGCAGGCAGTCGGACCAGCCCTCGAGGGCGTGCTTTGTGGCGTGATACCAGGCGCCAAGCGGCGTGTACATCTTCCCAGCGACGGAGGAAACGTTCACGACCCTGCCGGCGCCCTGCTCCCGCATGTACGGCAGGACGAGCTGGGTCAAGCGCGCGAGTCCGAACAGGTTGACCTCGAACTGGTAGCGGGCCTCGTCGAGGGTGATGTCCTCGACGGGGCCGAAGAGGCCGAACCCCGCGTTGTTGACGAGGACGTCGACGCCGCCACGCTCGGTGGCGATGCGGTCGACTGCGGCGACGAGGTCTTCCTCCCGCGCGACGTCCATGCTGAGGACGACGGCGCCCTGTTCCTCGAGGTCGCGCATCTGCTCGACGCGGCGGGCGGCGGCGTAGACGGCGTACCCCTCGCCGAGGAGCTTCTCGACCGTGGCTTTGCCGATGCCGGCAGAGGCGCCGGTGACGAGGACGGTGCGCCCGACGGCGCCTGTCTGGTTGCGCATGTTCATGAGGGTGCTCCACGTAGTTTCAACCATCGTAGAGGATGGGCGTCACGCATGGCTATGACCCGCTGACGGGTGGGGCGGACGGCATTCGACGGCCAAGGCGGGCCCGCCTTGCCGTGACCCTGAGGCTGCAATACACTCAGGCGCACCGGGGGACTTGCGCTACAGGAGGGTAGTCGTGGCGGAACGACACCAAGTAATCGTCATCGGCGGCGGGCCGGTCGGCGTGGCGATGGGGCTGGACCTCGGCATGCGCGGCGTGGACGTGGTCGTCGTCGGGCGGCACCTGCTGCCGCAGCGCATTCCCAAGGGGCAAAAC
>JAPPNT010000132.1 GCA_028873745.1 Chloroflexota bacterium
CCGCGACCGGCGTAGCCCCCGGCGTCGGCGCCGACCCGCCCACCCCCGTCGCCGCCCCGTCGCCGTTGCACGCCGACAAGGCGAGCGCCGCCGCGACGAGCGCCGCCGCCGAAAATGAGACCAATCTCGCTCTAGTCGCGCCCAATAGCAGTCTCCTGTCCGCTGCCGTTCCTGTTCTCATTGTACCGTCCGTTCCGGGAATTGCGGTTGTCTCAGTCCGGGCGCCATGACGCCCCCAAAATCGTCAAAATCCAGCGTTGACAATCACAACATCTTGTGGCAAGATTCGCAAACTCTACTATAAACAGTAGTAATGGTTAGGAGAGCAGGCCAAGGATGCGGTGCCCCTACTGCGACCACGATAACTCCCGCGTCACCGACTCCCGCGACGCCAGCGACGGCATCAAGCGCCGTCGCGAGTGCGCCCGCTGCGGCCTCCGCTTCACCACCGTCGAGCGCGTCTTCACCGGCGCCCAGCTCGTCGTGAAGCGGGACGGCCGCCGTGAGGAGTTCGACCGCGAGAAGGTCCGCCAGGGCGTCCTCACCGCCTGCGCAAAGCGTCCGGTGTCGTCCCAGGCCATAGACCGGATGGTGGATGACATGGAGCGGCAGATAAGCGCACTGGCCAAGGCGGAAGTCCCCGCCTCCTTGGTTGGCCGCATGGTCATGGAGGGCCTGAAATCCCTCGACCACGTGGCCTATGTGCGCTTTGCCAGCGTGTACCGCAACTTCGCGGACCTGGAGAGCTTCGCCCAGGAAGTGGAGGCGCTGCAGCGGGACCCGGAGCCCAATCTCGATGCCGCCCTTGAGGCACAGCTTTCCCTCCCCATAACCGGCGCGGAAACACCGGAAAAAGGGGTCAGACGACCCAAGAAACCGGCCGCCGGGGGATAGTACACTTCCCTTCCCCCGGCCAAACATCGGGGCCGCAAAGGGCCTCTCGCTGGGCCTTGTAGATACACCAAGGGAGGAAAACGGTGGTTGATATTCGTTCTCGAACAGATGTAGAGCGGGACACGGCCCTGGCCGACCTCCGCGACAAGCTCGCCGCCACGACCGAGCCCGCCGTCCGTGCCGCCCTCCAGGCCGCGATCGACCGCTTGCAAAGCGACCGGCTGCAGGCAGGCGCCCCGGCGGTCACCCCCACCGGCCCCTCCCGCGGCCGCATGGCCCGCGCCCTCGAGGCCACCGGCATGACCCGCCCCGAGGACGGCGAGGGCCCCCACCTGACCGAGAACGCCCAGCGCGTCCTCGCCCACCGCTACTACATGAAGAACGACCAGTTCCAGCCCGTCGAGGACGCCCGCGGCATGTTCCTCCGTGTCGCCCGCGCCATCGCCGAAGCCGACCGCAACTACGGCGCCACGGACCTCGAGCTCGCCGAGACCACCGACACCTTCTACGGCATGATGACCCGGCTGGAGTTCCTGCCCAACTCCCCCACCATGATGAACGCGGGCACCAACGCCGGCACCCTGTCCGCCTGCTTCGTCCTCCCCCTTGAGGACAGCATGTCGGACATCATGAAGACCGCCTCGGACATCGCCATGGTGCAGAAGTTCGGCGGAGGCACCGGCGTCCCCCTGTCCAACCTGCGGCAGAAGGGCGCCCACATCTCCAGCACCCACGGCAAGGCTTGCGGGCCCATCGCCGTCCTCCGCCACCTCTCCAGCGTGTCGACGATGATCACCCAGGGCGGCAAGCGCGATGGCGCCAACATGGCCGTCATGAGCGTCCACCACCCCGACATCGAGGAGTTCATCGACTGCAAGGCCCAGGAGGGCGAGATCCACAACTTCAACATCTCCGTCGGCGCCACAGACGCCTTCATGCGCGCCGTCGTCGACGGCGGCACCATCGCCGAGATCGACCCCGTCTCCCAGGAGCCCACCGGCGTCGAGCGCAACGCGCGAGACCTCTTCACGAAGATTGTCGAGGGCGCATGGCGCAACGGCGAGCCCGGCATGATCTTCCTCGACGAGGTCAACCGCCGTCAGCCGACGCCCCACCTCGGCTCCATGGAGGCCACCAACCCCTGCGGCGAGCAGCCCCTGCTCCCATACGAGTCCTGCAACCTCGGCTCCATCAACCTGACGAAGATGCTCACCTTCGGCCCAGACGGCGCGGAGATCGACTGGGACCTCCTCCGCTCCACCGTCCGCACGGCCGCCCACTTCCTGGACAACACCATCGACGCCAACAACTACTCGGTCCCCGAGATCGAGCGCATGAACCTGCTCACGCGCAAGACCGGCCTCGGCGTCATGGGCTTCGCGGACATGCTCGTCCGCCTCGGCGTCGCCTACGACTCCGAGGAGGGCGTCGAGATCGGCCGCGCCGTCATGCGCTTCATCGCCGACGAGGCCCGCGCCGAGTCCGAGCGCCTCGCCGAGCTCCGCGGCCCCTTCCTCGCCTGGGAGGGCAGCCGCCAGCAGCTCGCCGGCATGAAGCCGCAGCGCAACGCCTGCCAGCTCACCGTCGCCCCCACCGGCACCATCTCCATGATCGCGGGCTGCTCCAGCGGCATCGAGCCGATCTTCGCCCTCGCCTTCCGGAAGCACAACATCCTTGAGGGCCAGACGCTCTACTACATCGACAGCGCCTTCGAGTCCGTCGCCCGCCACGAGGGCTTCTACAGCGACGAGCTCGCCGAATACCTCTCCGCCGGCAGTTCCCTCCAGGACAGCGAAGAGGCGCCCGAGTGGGTGAAGGACGTCTTTACCACCGCCCCGGACATCGCGCCGGAGTGGCACGTCCGCATGCAGGCCGCCTTCCAGGAGTCCACGGACGCCGCCATCTCCAAGACCATCAACTTCCCCAACAGCGCCACCGTGGATGACGTCGAGCACACCTACATGCAGGCGTGGGAGACCGGCTGCAAGGGCATCACCGTCTACCGCGCCGGCAGCCGCGAGAAGGAGGTCCTCACCGCCGGCACCTCGGACACGTCGACGGCCATCGCCGAGGTCTCCGAGCAGGAAGAGGGACACCGCACCATGCGGAGCCGCCCGCCCCGCGTCAGCGGCGTCACGGAGCGCGTCCGCACCAGCCACGGCAACATGTACATCACCATCAACTTTGACGGGGAGGGCCGCCCCTTTGAGGTGTTCACGGCCCTCGGCAAGGCCGGCAGCTCGGACCAGGCGCAGCTGGAGGGCATCTCCCGCCTCGTGTCCATGGCCCTCCGCTCCGGCGTCGACCCCGCCTCCATCGTCGCCCAGCTCCGCGGCATCACCGACGAGCCCGTCTGGAGCGAGGGCACCCTCGTCCGCTCCGCCCCCGACGCCCTCGCCCTCGCGCTGGCGAGGGTCTGCGGCATGGAGCCGGGCAGCCCCTACGGCGGCCAGTTCGCCCTCTTCTCCAGGGAGTCGGCGTCCGGCGGCGTCGCTCTCCCCCTCGCACCCTCCGCGCCGGACGTGACGCCACATCTGTCGCACTGGGGCCGCTGCCCCGAGTGCTCGGGCCCCCTGGTCTACGAGGAAGGCTGCCAGAAGTGCTACGAGTGCGGGTACAACAAGTGCGGCTAGCGCACACATAACACTGTCGAACACGGGGTCGGCTCACCACCGGCCCCGCGCAGATGCGGGGGCTGGCGCGTTGCGGCGACGTCGCCAGCCCCCGTTCGATTCTTGTTCAGGACGCGGCGGTATCGCCGCCCGATCCTTGGGAGCCATATGCCAATGAACCACAACGAAAATACCAACGGCCTGCCCGGACAGGGCGATGCCTATCCAACACGCGGGCAAATAGAGGCCAACAGCGAGAAAGAGTGGGTGAGGTGCATTGACACTGTGGGCGGAGATGGGGGACGTCGATGCACTGAACCAGCCACAATAGGAGCGTATTGCCAGCGGCACGGGCGGGGTGCCCACAAACGCACGTAGGTCCTCTGCCCCCCACCCGTTGACAGCCTCCCCCTTCACAAACTACCCTACCTCCAACCTTACCGAGGAGTTGTGTCATGGAAGGCAAACCGATTGTGGAGATCACCTACTGCGTGCCTTGAGGCTACCTACCGCAGGCGGCTTGGATAGCCACCGAGATTTTCGCGGACCTGGGCAACAAGGTAGCCATCACCGTCACCCCCGGCGACAACGGCGTCCTCAAGGTCACCTGTGACGACGAGGTCGTCTTTGACCGGCACAGTGAGGACGGCAAGTACCCCGAGTTCACCCGCATGAGGGGGATCAAGGGCGCCATCGCAGACTACGTCAAGGCCGCCGCCGTCTAGCTGCAGCCTTCCATCCAAACGACATCGGACTCGCCTCCGGCCACCCGCCGGGGGCGAGT